>CAYWSR010000001.1:0-64507 GCA_964460385.1 uncultured Occallatibacter sp.
CTCTGCGCCGAAAAAGGTGCTCGCCTGCGCGTAGCGCCGGTCGACGACTCCGGCCAGGTCCTCCTCGACGAATACGAAAAACTACTCGGCCCCAAGACGCGCCTCGTCTCAATCACCCACGTCTCAAACGCGCTGGGAACAATTGTGCCTGTAAAGCCGATGGTTGATGCCGCCCATCGCCATGGCGCACGGGTCATCGTCGACGGCGCACAAGCCGTGTCCCACATGCGCGTCGACGTGCAGTCCATCGGCTGCGACTTTTACGTCTTTTCAGGCCACAAAGTCTTCGCGCCCACTGGCATCGGCGTCGTCTTCGGCAAATCCGAAGTCCTCGACCACATGCCTCCCTGGCAGGGCGGCGGCAACATGATTCAGGACGTCACTTTCGAGAAGACGCTTTACCAGCCGCCACCGCAGCGCTTCGAAGCAGGCACCGGCAACATCGCTGACGCCGTGGGACTGGGCGCAGCCATTGACTACCTCGATCGCGTCGGCATTGCCAACGTCTCTCGTCACGAGCACGATCTCCTCGCCTACGCAACGGCAGCCCTCCAGCAGATTCCCGGACTCACCATCATCGGAACCGCAAAGGAGAAGGCCAGCGTCCTGTCGTTCATCATGGACGGCTTTCGCACCGAAGAGATAGGCGACTACCTCAATCGCAAGGGCATTGCCGTGCGCGGCGGTCACCACTGCGCGCAGCCCATCCTGCGCCGCTTCGGACTTGAGAGCACCGTGCGCGCAACCTTCGCACTCTACAATACCTGCGAAGAAGTTGACCGGCTCATTGCAGCGCTCTGGGACCTTCGCAGCGGCCGCCATCCGGGGCTTGCATAACCCTATGGGCAACTGGCTGTCCACTACATGGCCCTGGTACATCGCCGGCCCAATCATCGGTCTCTTTGTTCCGGCGTTGCTGCTCGTCGGCAACAAAGTCTTTGGCATCTCCGGCAATCTCAGCCACATGTGCTCGGCACTCTTGCCGCGCAAGCCTGAGTACCTTCGCTACAACTGGAAAGATGTCGGCCTCTGGAACCTTGTCTTCCTCGCAGGCGTTCTAGTCGGCGGCTTCCTCGCCGCCCACATCGGCCAGCCTCCCGATGTTGCAATCTCGCCCGCCACCCAAGCTGCTCTCACGCGTCTGGGCCTTCATAACTTCTCTGGCGTCGCGCCCCACGAAATCTTTAGTTGGCACGCAATCCTCACGCGCCAGGGATTCATCTCCATCGTCATCGGTGGTTTTCTCGTCGGTTTCGGCACCGCCTACGCGGGTGGATGCACCTCGGGTCATGCCATCTCCGGCCTCGCCAACTTTCAACTTCCCTCGCTCATCGCTGTGATTGGTTTCTTTGCCGGCGGCCTCACCGCAACCTGGTTCATCCTGCCGTTCGTGATCGGAGCTCTATGACAGATCGCGCGCTTCCCGATCTCCCCGGTTGTGGCGTCAGTACTCCTCCCGCGCGCCCTCCCCGTCCCGCATTCCTCGCGGTTTATTTGCTCCTCGGCATCGCCTTTGGCATCGTCCTCACGCGCTCTGAGGTACTCTCCTGGTTCCGCATTCAGGAGATGTTCCGCTTCCAGTCCTTCCGCATGTACGGCATCATCGGCTCCGCCATCGCCACCGCAGCTGCTTCCATCGCCCTCATCAAGGCCGTAGGCGCAAAGTCCGTCGCCGGCGATCCCATTCAGATCCCCCCCAAACCTCTGGGCCGCGGAATCTCCTACGCCGCCGGTGGCACCATCTTCGGACTAGGCTGGGCACTCACCGGCGCCTGCCCCGGACCGCTCTTCGCCCTCATCGGGAACGGGGTTTCCGTGATGATAGTTGCCGTCTTAAGCGCCCTCGTTGGCACCGCAACCTACAGTTGGCTACGGCCCCGGCTCCCGCACTGATTCAGCTGCTTGCTCCGCCCCGGACATTTCCGTCCGAGTTCCTCGGATGTAGGACATCCGAGTCTTTGAATCTCACGATTCTTTCTGGAACCAGCAAGCTGCTGATATTGAGATCTCGCAGCGTGTGCCGAAAATCGATTCGAGTTCATTGGCATCGGGTTGCAGGCGGGAGGAATGCAGAAACGCTTCGCGACCTGACAAGTCGGCAAGCGCGGTGCGGGCAACAGTCTGAGCCTGTTGCCGGAATTCTGGAATCGCGGTTGATTCCCATAGCGTGGACTTGCGCAGGGTGCGAATTCGAAGCGCCCTTAGTTGAATTCCGCGAGGTTCTGCGATACGCATGGCGAATGATCGACTGCAAGTTATTGATTTTATGGTGGACGCGGTAGGAATCGAACCTACAACCCTTCGGTTAACAGCTGAATGCTCTCTTCTCAGAAGCCGCGTCAACAATTTGCACAGTGTATTTCTACCCATTCTACCTCCTCTCTTTCCTGCAGATTCCTAATTTAAAAATCGCTCCAGTCCATCCGTCCCAAGTTCTTCGATCAGAAGTTGGGACTCGCTGTAGGTGAGTTTCAAAGGAACAACCACTATTCCATAGTCACGAGATAGATGGCCCTCCTCCGATGATTCCCATTCCCCAATAGGCTTCTTGATTTGATCTAAGCTCTTATGAAAATCGTCCAATTCGAGCTTCAAGCAATCCGAGCAAAGCAGCGTGGCAGTACATTCCGGAACCAGGCTTCTTGCATTGTTCGGCGCTAATTGAAGCGAAATTAGCCGGAATGAAGGATCTTTCGAGTCGCATCCGCAGCAGGTTTGAGCATCATCTTTCGTGAACATGGTTGCCATATTTCCTCCGATGGACAAATCCACTGCAGTGCAGCGGTGTACAACCTTCTGCATCTTGCAATGGAACCTAATCTCGGTCAAATTTGCAGAATTAAAGTTGCTCTGATATTAGAAAGGAGCCTCCACTGAGTACAGAACCGGGAAAGCGTTTCTCCGCTTTCATGGATGGCTTCTACAGAGAAAGCCGTCTTCAATTTGACCGAGATTCGGAGCTGAGCTAAACCTTTAGCAAGAATTGGAGGACTGGCTCCAAGGCTTCGAACCGGAGGGAAGCGAATCGCAATCACTGCGGTGATTTGTGCTAAATGTGGAGATTAAGTACCGACATCATTGGAGATCACGCCGCCGCTCCATGACAAGGAGTGCCAACCTTGAAGCTCATTTCAATGAAATTCCTGTGATTCGATGGCTTCGCTTTGTTACATGACACTGTGCGAGCTAGCCCAACAACCAAAGAGGTGAATCATGCCGAGTGCTACTATCAGAAACGCAGCAATCCCCAACCCGTCTGTCATGAAGAATCATGATCATTCGTTTCCATCTTCCTCGCCCCAAGCCATCACGAGAGGGATCTATCCCCAGAAGACCGTGGGAACTGATCAAAATGGAACCGCAAGCAATATTGATGAGGTGACGTTCTTGCGCCTGCCTGGAGTCAAGGAGATTACTGGTCTTTCAAAGTCGAGCCTCTACACGCTGATTCAAGAAAAGAGTTTTCCCGCGCCTGTTCGGCTTGGAGCACGCACAGTCGCGTGGGTAAGATCCGAGGTCAGGCAATGGGCTTTAGAGCGTATACGTGCATCACGGTAGGCCGCACAGCAGCAAGGCAATTCGTCTACGCACGCCGCTCCATCTCGACGACTTCACCGTCCGCATCTGACTTCAAGCGGTCCAGGTAATCGCTCCAACGCTGCATCATCCGCTTACGTTCTGCTAAGAACGCAGTGCGGTTGTAAGCGCGCCCATTCGGATCTTTGACTTCGTGTGCAATCTGGTGTTCGAGCAGGTCAACTCGGAATTTCAATACTTCATCCCCGATGGTTCTAAACGACGCGCGAAAACCATGTCCAGTCATTACATCCGCGGGAATCCCCATGATGCGAAGCGCGGCAAGGACGGCATTATCTGACATTGGCCGTTTGGCGCTGCGCGCACCGGGAAATACATACAGACCTGCTCCGGTGAGTTGGTGCAGTTCGCGGAGAATCGCAAGAGCTTGCCGTGAAAGCGGAACGATGTGATCCGGGTGCGTTTTGCTTGCAACAAAACGCCACTCTGCGTTGTGCAAATTGAAGTCTGTCCATTTCGCCTTCCTTAACTCACCAGGACGCACCGCAAAAAGAGGAGCAAGACGCAACGCACAACAAACCGTAAAACTCCCTTTGTAGCCATCCATCGTGCGGAGCAACTCGCCAAACTTCTGCGGGTCCGTAACCGCAGGAAAGTGGGCCGTCTTTTTCTTCGGCGCGAGAGCCTTGCTTAGACCGGCAGCCGGATTCCGCTCGCACTTTCCGGCAGCAATAGCGAACGCGAAAATCTGTTCACAATCCTGCCGCGCACGCCGAACAGTCTCGCGCACTCCTCGCGCTTCGATACGCCGAAGGACACCCAACAGTTCGGGCGTTTCAATAGCCGTGATCGGGCGCCCGCTGAGGAACGGAAAAATATCGCGCTCTAAACGGCTCAAGATTCGCGCAGCGTGTTCTGGAACCCAAATCTCGGATTGCTTTGCGTACCATTCTCGTCCGATTTTTTCGAAGGTATCCTCCGAACGCTCAGCGCGGACCAGTTTGTCCACTTTACGCTGCTGGGATGGGTCAATCCCATCGCTCAGGAGCTTTCGAGCCTCATCGCAGCGCGCTCTGGCTTCTTTCAAATTCGTCTCCGGGTAGACGCCGAGAGATAGCCGCTTCTCCTTCCCCGAATAGCGATACTTCAGACGCCACCATCTTCTGCCTGTTTCAGAAATTTCGATGTAGAGGCCGCGCGCGTCGAAGAGCCGGACAATCTTCCCCGGCTGGGGCTTGACATTCTTAATTTGCAGTTCCGTAAGGGGCATTTTGGACCTCCGCGATGAGCTGGGGGCAACTCTTCGGTAGTTGCTCCGTAGTTGCCCCCAATGTTGCCCCCAGATGCCCCCGGCTGTCAATAAACGCACTCGGACCTTGTCGGAACAAGTACGTTGAAAATAAATGACTTAATATTTTTCCTGGACTGTATTGGACTTCTTCGGAAGGTGTTTTGGTAGCGCTAACGGGAATCGAACCCGTGTTTTAAGATTGAGAATCTCACGTCCTAACCCCTAGACGATAGCGCCAAATGCGGGGGCTGGCCTCGGGAAGGCCGCCTATCTACTTTAACAAACCTCGCCTATTCGGCAAAGAGCATCGACGCAAGAGCGCGGCGCCAGACGTTGTGTTCAAGCCTTGTCGCGTTTGCTCCAATCAGCCCCAAGTGCCGCACCGAACAAAAGTCCGACAGCCGCCCCAATCGCGACGTTGTGCATTGCAGCGCCGATGCCGGCGCCAAATACTAAGCCGAGAGCTACTGCGGTACCCATGTCCCGTTTCATGATGCCTCCAGTTGTTCGGCCGCTTGCACCCACGAAGCGGGCCTCACACACAACAGAATAGCCTAAATGCCCAACTTCTTGACCTCGTCGTTGTAGTACTTGCGATAGAGGATCTCCCACTCCTGCGAGCCTTCCAGGATGATCTTCTTCTGGCTGGCGATCTTGAGGCGGGCGGCGGTATCTATGCCGGCTTCCTGGGTGAGGAGAGTTTCAAGCGCCTTGCGGGCTTCCTGGCGGATGGTGTTGCGATCTTCGAGGAAGCCGACTTCGTCGATCTCGGCGAGGGTGTCGGCCACGGTGTGGGCCAGCTTGTTGAGCTTGTCGCGACTCACCCTCATAGCACCGCCTTGTACTTTCGCGCCAGCTCGCCCTTGACCTTCTTGAACATCTCGGCGTACTGGGCGCCGCTCTTGCGCATTTCTTCAGAGTAGGCATCGAGAATCATGCGAACTTCTTCATTGATGCGATCTTCGAGGGAGAGCTCTTCGACAAGACCGGCAGCGACGCGGCCTTCCACCGCCTTCAAGTCGCTGGTGGTGATCATCTTGGCGTCGATCAGGTGTTTGACCGTGCGGCGGGCGAGATACCCGATATAGTCGCGTGAAAAGATCATGAGCTAAACGTCAGGATACCGCATGGAGCGGGGGCCTGTACATCGGGCCGCGGTTGCAAGACGGACCGAGGCGAGCACCGATAGGGTGGTCTCCCGCCCATTCGCCAGAAATTCCGAACTGCAGGTCCTTCGACTCCGCTGTGCTCCGCTCAGGAGGGTGGGGCACCGGGCCGGGTCAAGGCAGCGGTTTGGGCCGATGCGGGCACGTCTTGGTGTTGAGGCACTCGTCGGCGAGGCGCAGGCGCTCGACGGGGCGGCCGGCGATGAGGTGCTCGTTGACGATTTCGGCGGCGTCTTCCAGGCGGACGTGGCCATACCAGACGGTCTCGGGGTAGACCACGACGGTGGGGCCGTGCTCGCACTGATCGAGGCAGCCGGACTTGTTGATGCGGACGCGCGGGGCGAGGCCGGCGGCCTTGGCAAGCTGCTGGATGGCCGTGTGGAGCTCGGCCTTGCCGTTGGCGTTGCACGAGGGGCGCGGGGCATCCTCGGGGCGGGTATTGGTGCAGACAAAGACGTGGCGTTCAAACGTGGGCAAGCGAGGCTCCTCGGAGTGGGGATGAACTCAGCATAACTGGAATGGGCGTTGTGTCGAGCAACCCGTGGTGGTGCGGTTTTCGGATTACCGGTGATCCGTCCACAACAGGCGAGATGTGACATTCAGCACGGTACGCATACAAAGAATGCGATAAAAGGACGCTGGCAGGCTTCGCCAGCTCCGACGGTAAATGTGGGAAGAACTCCTGCGCGTCGGGAGGGTCGCAGATGCGAAGAATTATCGCTTCGGACAGTTTTGCGCTCTATCTTGTTTGCATCTGTCCGCTGATGTGGCCGACACAGAGCCACGCGCAATCTCAGGTGGTCAAGCCTGCGCCGCAGAACGCGGCGAACGCGTTGCCCTCCTTCGAAGTTGCATCCATCAGGCCGAATCGCTCAGGCGACACCGGGTATTCAATGTCGGCGCCACTCGGAAGGTTTGAGGCAAGAAACATCTCGGTAGAGGAGTTGGTGGAAAGGGCATATTATCTGCCGGCGGATCGGATTTCGGGAGGTCCCGGTTGGTTCGACTCGACGCGCTATGACATCGAGGCCAAGATGTCGGACTCTCAGATCCAGGAAATGGAGAAATTCGATAAGAGTCAGCAGGAAAACCAACTCCATCTCATGCTGCAATCGCTGCTCGCCGATCGTTTCAAGCTGAGCGTGAGCCACCGCAGCAAGGAAATGAACTCATACGCGCTGGTTGTGGCAAAGGGTGGCTCCAAGTTGCGCCCTGCAGGCACGCCTGAGCCCACCGAACCAAGCAGTCCCCTTAACCCTGGCGGTTTCCGATGATCTGGTTCTCGCATTCGAACTGCTCTCCAGGCGCGTTGGCCGGGTTTCTCCAAGACGCCCTCCACCGCCCGGTGGTAGACCAGACAGGTCTCACGGGAAGTTACGATATTACGTTTGCAGTGCCCATCGATCTCGAACAGGATAGGGAGTCTCAGGTTCGTTCGGCGCTTCAGGATCAACTCTGACTGAAAGTTGCGGCGCAGAAAGCGACTGTGGATACCATCTTCGTCGAGCACGTCGAAGCCCCTTCTCCAAACTGAGCAGTCACGGCCTCGGGGAGATTCGAGCAGCCGAAAACCCATAGCGAGCGCTCACGACTGATCTCCTCCTTCGGCGCGGAAGTCATGAGGAAGTCGCCGGGGACGTTGAAGGGGGCGACCAATTGACTACCAGATCATCGGAATCATGCCTGACTTCTTGATCATTTTGTCGTGGGTGACGAGTTGGATCCCTTCAATCAGCGCAGTGGCTCCAATCAATCGGTCTTGAGGATCTTTCGGATACGAATCGGGGAAGCTGACCGCGCGCGCCGCTATCTCTGGCGTAATGGGGAGCACGGTCATT
This sequence comes from uncultured Occallatibacter sp., assembly GCA_964460385.1. Taxonomy (GTDB): domain Bacteria; phylum Acidobacteriota; class Terriglobia; order Terriglobales; family Acidobacteriaceae; genus Telmatobacter. The sequence goes on from CAYWSR010000001.1 coordinate 7,833, forward strand.
TTGGAAGCGCACTGGCGGACGAAGGATTCGACGCTCAGCTTGGTTTCTACTCGCCCATTTTCCGCAAGCCAGGCCAACTCCAGTAAGGTGATTGCGGCAATCGCAAGTCCACCTTGAATCCGTGCGGCGCGAATGGCTTCCTTCGCGCGTTTCGACAGTTTGTCCGGTTCAAGAGCAAGCCAGATGACGACATGCGTGTCGAGAAGGATCACTCGGGCAGGTTCCAATCCGAAACTGGAATAGTGTTCTCGATGTCTCCAACAATGCGGCCCTTCCCTGCCATGAATCCGAAGATTTCGTCTTCACCGGACTCGGCCGGGACGATTTGGACGACCGGCTTCCCGTGCTTGGTGACGACAACGCTCCGACCGCTGTCGGCCACCTGCTCCATCACCGCGAGGCACTGCGCTTTGAATTGTGCGGCCGGAATCTTCTGCATGAGGCGCTCCTGATCTTGTGACCATAATATTATGACCACTTTGAAAAAAGCAAGCTCGGAACGGTGCGACCATGGTCTACCGGGCCCCTCAACGGTTCGGAAGTATCCCGGCCAAAATCGAAGGGCCGGCGGGTGAGAAGTTTCCACAGAGGATAGTTGGCAGGGGGGTGTATCTGCGAAAATGGAAACAGATGACGAGCACGGACAATCTGCTTCCGCTGAAAGACGACATGGTGGCATTTATTGCGGGCCACGGACTGCAACGCCTGCCTGGGTACGTAACCGAGGACATTCCCTCGATTGTGTGGGAGGGGGGCGAGAACCCCGACTCGTGGAAGGACTTTGTGGAGATGGCTAAGGCGGTTGGCTCTCCGTTTGTGACCTTCAGCGAGGTGGCGCTGGAGCGCGAGGAGCTGGACGCTCTGATTGAAGAGGCGGGAGAGATGAACTTTCCCGACGAAGAGGCGACCGAGCTGGTGGAGGCGCAGTGGCTGCGCAAGTACGCGGGAAACCTGGGGTATATCCAGTTGGGGTTCGTGTACCAGGGACTGGTGTTTCTGCACGAGACAACGACGGAGTGGTATGAGCGGTTCCAGTCGCTGCTCGAGGATATTGAGGGCTTCCAGGATATTGTGATCGACGATCACGGCCACGAACATGACGAAGACGAGTAAGGCGCACGGTCGGGACTATTCCGCGCGAGACGGGGCCGCGCAGGGCGATGCGGTGTTGGTCCGGCTGCGTAAAGCGAGGGGCTGACGAGCGTGCGAGAGGGCGAGACGGCGGACGGCACGCGCGGACGGCAGGTTGAGGCGGGCAACAGGGAAAAGGGCGGACGACCAAAGTACGCAAGGCCAGCCCAGCGCTGGCACATCGTAGAGACAAATCAGGATGAGTCCGTGGCACTGGCGCGCGAGGCGCGGCTGCCCGAGGTGCTGGCAGCGCTGTTGCTGACGCGGGGCGTTCGGAGCGCCGAAGAGGCGTTCGCGTTTCTGAATCCCGAGATCGCCCACCTGCACGATCCGATGCGCATGAAGGACATGGAAGCAGCGGTTGAACGGCTGGAGCGGGCGATTGCGCAACGGGAGCCGGTGCTGCTGTATGGGGACTACGACGTCGACGGCACAACGGCAGTGGTGCTGCTGAAGACGGCGATCGAGATGTGCGGGGGCGAGGCGCGGTTCCATGTGCCGCACAGGCTGCGCGAAGGATACGGCCTGCAGACGAGCGTGCTGGAGGCTGCGTACGCCGAGGGCGTGCGGCTGGTGATCACGGTGGATACGGGGATGCGCGCGGTGGCCGAAGCGGATGCGGCGCGGCAGCTTGGGCTGGACCTGATCATCACCGACCATCACTTGCCCGCGGCCGACGAACAGCCGCCCCATGCGCTGGCAATTCTGAATCCGAATCAGCCGGGGTGCGAGTATCCCGAGAAAGGGCTGTGCGGCGCGGCGATTGCACTCAAGCTGGCAGAGGCGCTGCTCATCGGGCACGATGCGCAGCGGGCGATTCGGACAAGGGAAAAGACGCTGCCGAGTTTTCTAAAAATGGCGGCGATTGCGACCATTGCCGATGCGGTACCGCTGAAGGGCGAGAACCGGACAATTGCCACGCTGGGATTGCGGGGACTGCGACGGCCTGCAGGAGCGGGTCTGCGGGCGCTGTTCAAGGTGGCATCGCTCGATCCGGCGACCAAGGAGCTGACCGGGTATGACGTGGCGTTTCGCCTCGCGCCGCGGATCAATGCCGCAGGAAGGATGGATGTAGCGTCGGAGGTGATCGAGCTGTTTTCGACGCGGAGCGCGGAGCGCGCAGAAGAGCTGGCGGCGAAGCTGGACCGGCTGAATCGCGAGCGTCGCGACGAGGAAGCGCGGGCGCTCGGGTCGATTGAGGCTCGGCTCGCAGCGGATGAACAGCTTGCAGCGGACGAGCTGCTGGTGGTGGATGGAGAAGGCTGGCACCGAGGAGTGATCGGGATCCTTGCGTCTCGGGTGGTGGAGCGGACGGCAAAGCCCGCGATTGTGGTGAGCGTGGAGGATGGGCTGGCGCACGGGTCGGGACGATCGGTGGAGGGGTTTCAACTGTTGAATGCGCTGGAGAGCTGCGCGGATTTGTTCACGCGCTTTGGCGGCCACGCTTACGCGGTGGGTTTTGCGATGCCTGCGGAGCGGCTGCCGGAGCTCAAGAGCAGGCTGAAGACGTATGCGGCAAAGGAGCTGGCGGGTCGCAAAGTGGAGCATGTGCTGCGCATTGATGCGGAGCTCGAGCTCGACCGGATCACGCCAGTTCTTGTGGGGTGGTTGCGGAAGTTGGAGCCGCTTGGGCACGGAAATCCGGAGCCTTTGTTTCTGGCGCGGAAGGCGCGGGTGCTCACTGCGCCGCGGACTATGAAGGAGAAGCACATCCGGCTGGATCTAGCGCAAAGCCGCGAGACGACCCGCGAGGGCGCGCGGGAGGGATTGCCCCAGGGTATATCGCTACGGCCGGGCGCGACCGGGACGATGAAAGCAGTGGGGTGGGATATGGCGGCGCGCGTGGCCGAGCTGGGAATTCGCGAGGGAAGTCTGATCGATGTTGCCTACAAGATTCGCGAGAACGATCATCCGGAGTATGGAGGGATCGAGATTCAGATGGTGGGCGCGAGAATCAGCGAGGCACTGCATGCAGCGGTCTGACCTCGAAGGGTATCCGTGCAATTTCCCAGTAGGCATCCAACCGCCAGGAAAAAGCGTTCTGTTTGCCTCGCCTGGACGCATTGGGGCAAACAGGTTCGGCAGCGCAGCTTCTACTTGCTCTTAGGAGCGGGAGGCAGAGGAGCTTGTTCTGCTTTTGGCAGGTGAATGGCGTCAGGGGGCGTGTCGCGAAAGACCCGTGCGACGCGCGGGTCAGACTGCACCATGGCGACGAACGAGTCGACGGCGGTTCCGTGGGCACCTGGTCTGAAGGTGAGTGCGCTGCCTTCGAAGCCGTTCGCCTGAGTTGGAATGAGCCTCAGATATTCAGTCACAAATTCGGGAAGGTCTGTGCCGTCGTGCGCCTTCGAGGGATAATCTTCTAGTTTGTGTTCCACAAAATCTTCGATCTGCCGATCGGTCGTTCCGGGGCGATAGTAAATGATCAATGAAGCTTGCTGATCCGGCCCCACGGCTCGCTCGGGCGGCTCGTGTACCCACGCAACCTTGTCGAATTTCTTGAGAATTCCGATACAGCCCAAGAAAACCAGATAGGTAGCAACGCCAGTGCTGAGGAGAACTATTCCTGTGGAGCGCGTGCGCCAGTAAATCATGAGCAGGAGGCCAATCGCTACAAAGACACAGCCGACCATGAAAACCTCGGCGAAGCTGTACGAAGCAACATAGCCAAAGGCGATACGTGAGCAGTCGATAGCTGCCCAGAAAGCGAATCCCAGACCCGCTGCCACGATGACGCTTGCTGCAATCCAGCGATGCAGCAGCTGGGCGCGGGTCAAAGGCGCAGTTGATTCAAAGACCGGCATACGCAAGGTTAGCACTGGAAAAGGCATGGGGGACCAGTTCCCAGCTGCAAGCAGCTGCCCATCAGTACATGACCGATATCGGAGTTAAATGGCCGAATTCAGTGTTGGCTTCTCAAACGTGAACTGAAGCTAGTTTGAGTGAAGTTCTGGGCGAATCACCGGCAGTCCGAAAACCGCGCACTGCCTCTCGATGACAAATCAGGCTCAAAACAATGAGGTCCGCCGGTTGGGGCGGACCTCATTGTTTCAGTGGAGGGCCAAACTGCGTTGCGAGCTTAGTGTTGCTCGTCCTTCTTTTCCTTTTCGGGCTTCGGTTTCTTCTCGGGCTTGGCGTTGCTTTCCTTCTGCTCGGGCTGGTGAGTTGTGCCCGCGTTGTTGGGGTGAGCGTACCCGTCGTTGCTGGGGTGGATGTTCCCTTCCGTAGTACCGCGGTTCTCGTTGCTGAAGGAATGGTTTTCGCCTCCCAGCGGACGGTCAAGCGCGGTGTGCTGGGGGTTGCCGCCGTTGAACTTGGCGTAGGCCGAGTGGTCGCTGCGGAAGGTGTTCTCGTGCTGGGCCTGGAACGAAGTTGGACCGGTGTGCTGGTCGCGGTCGGCGATGCGCTCTTCCGGCGCGGGCTGGTGATTGATGCCGCCAGGGCCGCCGTTGTAGGAAACCCGCGTGTTGTTGATGATGGTGTTGCGCTCGACGATGGTGCGATCTTCATAGACGCGATCGCCCCAGCCGCCGCCGACGCCAACGTGCATCACCGCTGTGTTGTAGGCGAAGAAACCGCCGCGCCACATGCCGCCGTAGAAGCCGATGCCGCCGTAGCCGTAGCCGTAGTTGACTCCGCCGTAGTAGCCGACGTGCTGACCCCAATAGCCGGGGTGCCAAACGAAGAAGCCGCCGAACCAGCCCCAGTAACCGGGGGTCCAGAGGGCGCCGACGTAGGGCGCGGGCTCCCATGCGCCCGGAACCCAATAGTAGTCATCTTCACCATAGGCCCAATAGCCGGGAACCCACATAAGACCGGGCTCAGGGCAGACAGGCTGGGCATACACGGGCAGGACGGGGGGCGCGAAACCGACGCTGATAAAGACTCCCGCCTGAGACGACAGGGGGACGATGATGACGACGAAAGCCAGCAGGAGCCAGCGGACAGAACGAGCAAGTCGCATGGAAAAAACCCTCCGGGATGTAATTTAAACCACGAGGGCTCCGCTAGCGCGGGGCCTCTCCGTGCATTCGTTGGTAAGAACCCTGGAGGTGGGAAGAAGTTGCTCGATTGAGGCACTGCGTACTGGCATTGCACGCAGCGGAAGACACGTCGTGGGTACTGGTCGCGATTTCTGCGTACAGCAGGTATTGAATTCCGCAGAACCCGCTTTGCGGCATGACGGGCGGGCAAAGTGAGGGAACCCGCGGCGCTCCGCGGGCTCCGGTGGAATTGCGAACTGATCCGGTTGGGGTGAGCGAGTCTAGTTCGTTTTCTTGTCCTTGTCAGTTTTGGGCTTGGGGGCAGGCTTGGGAGCGGGCTTTTTGTCTGTGCTGTTGGGGTGCGAGTTCGGGACCGGCGACGGCTGAGTGTTTGCGGTCGGCGGAGTTCCAGGAGTCTGGCCTCCCGATGAAGCGGGATTGTGTTCGAGTTCGTTGCCGGCCGGAGGGCGCTGACCCGATTCCGGGCGAAACTCCTGCTGTCCGTTCGGTGCCTGTTCGACTTTATTATTCCCGTGACGATAGCGAGCGTCGGCATCTGGCTGTCCGGGCTGGTCGTGTTGCACGTAAAGATCGCGATGCTCATTCCAGTCGCGGTGTTCGTGGCTGGGGTCAGCGAACAGAGGGGTCGCATAGGTCAGCTGCGCGGGTTGGCCGTGGTTGGTGTTGTACCAGTAGGCCTGGTCGTCGCGGAAGCGGGACTCGTACTGCTGCTGGAAGCCGGTGGGCTCCCAGTGCTTCTCGTGTTCGACAGCTTGCTCCTCAGGGCTGATGTGGTAGTTGACGCCGCCGGGGCCGCCGTTGAAGCCCGAGTGGTTTTCGCGCTCAATGTAGCCACGATCGACAAGGCCCGGGTCGCGAAAAGTCTCGCGGACCCAGCGGTTGTCAACCCGGACGATCTCAAGATTGTAGGCGAAGAGGCTGCCGTGCCATACGCCGCCGGAATAGCCGTATCCGCCGTAGCCGTAGCCGTAGTTGACGCCGCCGTAGTATCCGACGTGGAAGCTCCAGTAGCCGCCGTGCCAGGTGTACAGGGTGAAGGGATGGTGAGACCAGTTCCAGTGGCCGGGAGTCCACATTGCGCCCGCGAAGGGAGGCTCGACCCATGCGCCGGGAACCCAGTAGTAGCTGCGCTGATTCCACGCCCAGTAGCCGGGGACCCAGACGAGGTTCTGGTCGGGACAGGGCGGCTGGTCGTAGGCAGGCAGCGGTGGTGGCATAAGGCTGACGCTGATGATGGCCCCGGCAAAGGAGCGAAGCGGGAACAGAGAGAGCAGGAGCGCAAGCACAATGCGTGCGGTGCGGAAGCGTCCCATGAGGCACCTCGAATTGAATTGGAAGAAGCCGAAACTGGAGTTCAAAGGCGGCAGGAATACGGTGGGGCCCAGGGAAAACGAGTAGCGCGATCAGTGTACACATCGGAGAGCACTGCTGGGGACTGCGTTGAGAAGCCGGGTAGCGGAAAGGTGGGAAGGGGACGCAAGACGCGAGAGACCCGAGCGCCCGGGTTCAGTGGGCGCGATCACTTGCCAGGACCTGGCCGCTCGGTGGCCCCGGGTAGCCCGGCGCTGGCTTCTCAATTTGGTCGATCGCGAGGACATCTACCGTCTCTGTGGCCGGCACCAACTCCAGCCCGAGCTGCTCTTCGAGAGCCGTGAAAATGGAGTGGCCGCCACTTGGCGTGCCACCTTTGCTGTCCGGAGTCCACTTGAGCGAGTAAAGGAAGGTTCTGGTTCCCAGGCCCGTTTTATCGATAACGACGCGGCCTGCGGGCTCTGCGAGATTGCCGGCGAGGCTCTGCATTGTGCCGTGATTCCGCCATTCTCCAGGCACGAAGTACGAGGCCCCCTCCTGCCCCTGCTGGATGTCGCGATCCGCAATCTTCAGTCCTGCTTTGGCGACCACCAGTTCGTAAACAGGCAGTTCGCGAGTTTCGCGGTGCGCCTTGAGCTGACACCGGACGGCGAGAACCGCCTGCATCATTAACTGCCGCTGTTTCATCTGCTCGCCGATGGGGAGTTGCTTGAACGCCTCGAGCTTGTCTGGGGCCATCGTGGTTGACAGATCGTAGCGGTCGGTCCCGACCCACTCTGGAAACCCGAATATCTGGCGGATGCCAAGGCCGTACGCGTCGGCGATCGGGGTCAGCAGCGGCACGTCCGACGTCGACCACATGTTTGGTATGCCCCACCACAAAAAGCCATGGCCATTTTGGTGTTCCGGGGGAACGGGATAGATAGTGACCGAGTCAAAGGCGAAGGATGCCGGCGCGTCGGCCTGAACAGCGGGGCCGGCTGGGATCTGCGCGCTGGAGGCGGCAGAACCCGCCAAAAGGAACAATGATGGGGCGGACAAAACGGCAACCCAGGTCAATTGGCTAGAGCGGGCGAGTATGCGCATGTCTGATACACACCTTCCTGAGCGAACAGGGAGCAGATCCCTGATTTGGCGGACCGGAATCGACGCAGACAGTATAGCGTCTGCGCAAGACTCTGGATTTTGCAGCTCGAGAAGACAGACGCGACAGCAGCTTCGAGCGTTCGGACGGCTGAAGTACATCTATTGCGAGGAATAGCGGTTCGTTGACTCAAGTTGAAATCAATGTTGAATGCTTGTCTGTTCAATTCCATATTGAATTGCTGCTTTAAGTACGTCGATTTTTATATATGCTAGTGTTTTGAATTTGATGCAATACCCCGTGACGCTTGCTTTGCCGAGTTTCTGCCCAAATGTCTGGGCCAGGTACTTCCTGTCATTGATTCCCATAATGTAGACAGAAATGCCTGTTGTATTCGCGCTTATTCCGATTTGATAGAATTCCCTGGTTTTTCCATCGGCATATTTAGTGGTTTGAGATCCATATCCAATGTTTGGGTTGGAAACGATTTTTCCCTTCTCGTCTTTTCCATCGAGGAACCACAATTTGCAACCTGGCATCAACGCCAAAATCATGTGATGCAACTGTTGCATTTCGCTCCGTTTCGATTCCGGTTGAGTGGCAATGTGCAGCTTGATTTGTTCCTGGACGTTCATGTAAATCTCCTTGGCTCGGAGCGGTAACAATTCAGTGCTCCGGCTTCAGGCCAGGGCATTCATCGAGGGGCTGCCGGCGAATGGCAGGCCGCGATCAGGTTTCCCGTTGGTCAGCGATCTCTAATGGTTGTCGGCAAGGATCACGGCAGCAAAAGCGCAGGCGACCGCAACCGAGCCGGGCGCTACTTGCCAGGGCGAATGCTGAGGCCGACGCCGATGATATGGCGGGCCTGGAGGTTGATTGCCAGCGGCGCATAGGGCTGCGACGGATTTCCCGTGGGAACCAGGGTTGTACCGATCATCCCGGCAACCTGCCCGACGCCCACGTCGAATGCAAAGTGCGGATGTTCCTTCTGCGTTACGCGGACGGCGTAGTCGAGCGTGGTAGGCAGGTGGGCGGAGGCGCCGGGGGGATAGATGATGGCGTTGAGATTGACTGCGGTGGGCGGCTCCTGGGAGAAGCCCGCGGAGGGCACGATGGCGGTCTTCCAAGGGCCGGGGAGCGGGATTCCGAGACCGCCGAAGAAGCGGCTCTGGAAACTGGTGGCTTGGCCGCCAAGACCATAAATGGCTGCGTTGGTTTCCTTCCAGCCGAGGTTGATGAGAAATGGAAGCGGCGGATGCAGCCAGGTCTTGGTGACAGAGACGTAGATATCGCCGTTGATGTAGGCCTTGGCCGGAACGGATTCGCCCTGCGAGGCTGCGATTTCCTGATAAAGCGCACCGCTGACGAACTTGTCGTCGGTGCGCACGACGAAGCCGGCCGCGATGCCCGGCGTCCATTTGCCAAACTCGCCGTCCTTGATGGCGACGACTTTGCCGTTGAAGATGTTCATGCCGGCAAAGTGCCAGAGGCTGCTGAACGCGGGACTGTCGCCGGTCCAGTGGACGCTCCGGGTGTAGCCGAGCTCGGCACGGTTGGCGAAGCCCTCAGCGATGCTGAATGTGTGAACGTCGCCGATCACTTGGTTTGCGTTAATGAAGTGGTAGCCGATGGCGGGCACGGAGAAGAAGTGGCCCTTGGCGGACTCGACGACGTAGGCCGTGGGGGTGATGAAGCCGCCGGTCTGGCCTTCAAGGGTGAGATTCTGCGCGCCGGCGGGGGCTGGGAACGCCCATGCGACCGTTACGACGATGCCTGCGAGGCTGGCCGATTTCCCAAAGAGTTTCATGCACTGGTCCTTTCAACTGTGCAGAGGTCGTTTGCCTCCGCTTAGCAAAAGCTCCCCTCTTGTAACACAAACGAGAAACTCCCGTCTGTGAACGCCGCACAGGCGCGCTTGGGTTCCTTGGGGAGCGCGGCTCGGGATTTCGCGGCGGTGATAGACTCCTCCCATGACGCGGGGGTTGTTCATCACGCTTGAGGGGCTGGACGGGTCGGGAAAGACGACGCAGATGCGGCGGCTGACGGCGTGGCTCACCAAGCGACTGGGCGACGAAGCGGTGGTGGTAACGCGGCAGCCAGGGGGGACGGCGACGGGCGACAGAATCAGGGCGCTGGTGCTGGATTCGCGGTCGGCGGGCCTCGCGCCGATGACGGAGATGACTCTGATGTTTGCCGACCGGGCGCAGGCGATTCACGAGGTGATCGAGCCGGCCCTGGCGGCGGGCAAGGTGGTGGTGTGCGACCGGTTTACTGACTCCACTGAGGCCTACCAGGGCGGCGGGCGCGAGCTGGGATCGACGACGGTTCTGGAACTCGACCGGCTGGTGTGCGGGGGGTTGAAGCCGGATCTGACGCTGCTGCTGCTACCTCCGTTGAAGGCCAGCCTGGAGCGGGCGCGGCGGCGCAACGCGCGAGCGGCCGACGAGGACGGGGACGAGAACCGGTTTGAGCAGGAGCAGGAGGGATTCTACGGGCGGGTGTGGGCAAAGTACAAGAAGATTGCCCAGCGGGAATCGGGGCGGGTTGTGGCGATTGAGGGCGAGCTGACGATTGACGAGGTGCATGAGCGAGTGGTCGCGGTAGTGACGGAAAAGCTGCTGGCTTCTAGCCGCTAGCTTCTAGCTTTCAGCTCTCAGCTAAGTGCTGCTCGCTCGCGGCTAAGGGCTGATAGCTGGCAGCTGAGAGCTGACCTCTGATGGCTGGTCCGCTGCACCCATTATGAAAAGTCAAGGAAGATCCGGGCCCCTGCGACCATTTAAGCGACTCAAAGGGGATGTCTTGCCTATTTGGAACGGGCACGTTGGCGGCGGGCGCCGCAGATCGGGATTTGTGACTCGTTTTCGGACATTTAGCGTCAAATCAGTTGCAGAGCATAGTCTTTCCCGCGAGGGTTTTTCATTGAAGAATTCTTTTTTTGAGGTTTGCAGGCCGTGGGCCGGGAGTTGTGCCGGAGTTGTGTTCCTGACTGGCGCGGTGGTGCTGGGGTTCGGGTGTATGCGCGCACGGGCTCAGGAGGCTTCGCCTGCAACAGGAATAGCAACGCCATCAGCAGCATCGGCGGCCCAGGCCACTCCCCGACAGCCGCTGGCAGCTGAGATCGGCGCGTCAAGCCCCGGGACATACTCATCAAGTTCAGGCACGGGCGCATCGGGCGACGGACAGAGCGGGCAGGCTGGACAATCGGTACCGGACGCGCCAACGCCGCAGGGCCAGACGACACAGCAGGGCCAGTCGACAACGCAAGGTCAAACACAGACCCCGTGCCAGCCGACGCAGCCGGCGCAGGGCTCCGGACAGGATGCCCGTCAGCCGCAGACGAGCCGAATTCTCGACATCATTCCGAACTTTCGCGCGGTTACCACCGACGAGAAGCTGCCGCCTATGTCGGTGAAGGACAAATTCGTCGGCGCGACGGAAGACTCATTCGACTACTCGGCGATCTTCATTCCGCTGATGCTTGCGGGCTACTCGGATGCGACGAAGGCGACGCCGGAATTCGGACACGGCTGGCCAGCCTATGCGCGCTACTTCTGGCATACGGCGGTGGACCAGACCAGCGAGAACTACTGGGTGGAATTCATCGTGCCCTCGGTGACGCACGAGGACACGCGCTACTACACATTGGGTCGGGGCGGCTTTGTGAAACGGTTCGGGTATGCTCTGAGCCGGGCGGTGATCACGCGCAATGACAAGGGGACGGACGAGTTCAACATCAGCGAGATTGTCGGCGCCGGAGCTGCCTCTGGGGTCTCGTCGCTCTACTATCCATCGAAGGAGCGCTCGCTTGGGAACACGGGACTGGAGTGGGGGCTGGACGTCGCGATCGATTCGATGAGCTTTGTGGTGAAGGAGTTCTGGCCGGACGTGAACCATGCGCTGTTTCACAGGGGCGACAAGAGCGGCGCCAGTTCCGCAGCTGCCAGCCAATAGAATCCAGCTCTTAGCTGCTCGGTGATGGCTGAGAGCTGGCGGCTGACGGCTTGAGCAAGTACTCGCGTCTCCGGCAGGAAGGCGACCAATCTCGGACCTCGATGCACTGAATCAGTTTGATTTCAAACTGACCCTCCACCATCGCCCGACCCTGCCCTCGTTTCCTGTGACACTTGCGAAACTGTCACAGGTTCGCTCCACCGGATGCTTGCCTCCGTGTCTCATCGACACAACGCAACCACAGGAGGCTGTTTATGAGCCAACGAGCCATTTGCCGCATCCTCATCGTTCTTGCACTTGTCATTGCGTCTGCAACCGCCGCCGTCGCCCAATCGTCGACTCCGCGCGAGTCCTTCAAGGTGCCCCTAAGCAACGCGCCTGCCGGCGACAACTGGCAAGCCGCGCTGCGGACCTGGTCGACCTTCGGCAAGTTCGTCGTTGTCACCGTGGACCAACCGAATCGCCGGCAGTCCTGCCAACTACAGTCCTTCACACCGGACCAACTTGTTTGCTCCCGCGCCAATGGCCGTCCTCGCACGTATCTCCAGCAACAAGTCGCCGCCCTTCTCCTTCCCGGCGACCCTGGCGGGTTCGAGTTCATGTTCGCGACGGTGTTTCTGTTCCACGGTGCGTCGGGGGCAGCAGTCTGGGGAACGGTGGTGCTCGCGGCAACATGCCCGGTATGCGCGGCGGCCACAGCCTTCGCTGCCTTTGGTTATCTCATCGGCGCCGCGTTCGTTCGCGGGGAATATCAGCCGGACCGCCTCCTCTACCTCGCGCCCGGCCAGCATCTGTCGCGCAAGTTCGGCCACGTTCGGTCCTGACTCGCCAGCAATTGCAGCATCACGGGGCAGGGGTCTAACATGGGCTTTCCTCAAAAGCGAATGTCTCACAGTCACGCCAGCGAGGTCAGGAAGGCAGCTCAATTCATCATGGAAAGCAAGTCAATAAAACTCAGCCTCTGCTTGGTCGCATTGATTGCGACCCCTTTTTCGTTCACCGGTGCGCATGCGCAGTTCCCTGGGATGGCCGCGTCCAGGCACTATCCGTGGTCCGATAAGAGCCTCTCGCCCGATGCACGGGCTGACCTTGCGATCAAAGAGCTGACTCTGGACGAAAAGATCCAACTGCTCCATGGTCTGGGCTGGCAGGCGATCCTTGCGCCGCCGGAGTCCGGGCCCGCGACGCGCGCCATTGCGACCATGGGCTTCATTCCTGGCGTTCCGCGTCTCGGCATCCCCGATCTGCAAATGACAGACTCGGTGGAGGGCGTATCCGGAGCAGGCGTAAAGGGCCGGTATGCCACAGCTTTGCCTTCGGCTGAGGCGATGGCCGCGGCGTGGGATCCGGCTCTCTCCTATGAGATCGGCACGCTGCTCGGGCACGAAATGCGGGCCATGGGATTCAACATGTCGCTGGGCTCGGGCATCAACCTGATTCGCGAACCGCGCGATGGCCGCACCTTTGAATACAAGGGAGAGGATCCGCTGCTTGCCGGCACGTTGGCGGGTCAGGAACTGAAGGCCGAAAAGGCTCTCCACCTGATCACCGACGTCAAGCACTTCGCGGTCAACGACCAGGATGCGGGCCGAATCGTCGCCAACTCGATCATCGGCAAACGCGCCATGCGCGAAAGCGACCTGATGGCGTTCCAGATCGCGCTCAAGGATTCAGGAGCGGGCGCGGTGATGTGCTCCTACAACCGCATCAACGGAGTCTACGCATGCGAGAACCCATACACCCTCACGAACGTGTTGAAGCATGACTTTGGCTTCAAGGGGTTCGTGGTTTCTGACTGGGGTGGCACGCAAAGCACCGTGAAGGCAGCGATGGCCGGCCTCGACGTTGAAATGCCGGGCAACGACTCCTTTGGCGCGGCGCTGAAAAAGGCTGTCGAAGCCGGCGACGTGCCCATGGAGCGGCTCGACGATATGGTCCATCGGGTTCTGCGCACGGAGTTCGATGCAGGCATCGTTGACGACCCGCCGCAGCCGGAATCACCGGATGTGCTGCACGGATTCGAGGTCGCGCAAAAGACAGAGGAGCGGGCCGCGGTGCTCTTGAAGAACCGTGGCAATCTGTTGCCATTGAGCCCCGCATCAGTCAAATCGATTGCCGTGATCGGCGGCCACGCCGATGCCGGCGTCATATCGGGCGGCGGATCGTCGCAGGTTTCGCCCGCGGGCGGCAACGCAGTTCCGCCTCCGCCGGAAATCGCGAGAAACCTGATGGCCAGCTTCAATGAGCTTGCGGTCTATCACCGTTCCGCGCCACTCAAGGGAATCGAGGAGAAGGCGCCGAACGCTACGGTCGAATTCGATCCCGGCACCGACCCTGCCTCCGCGGCTGCCCTTGCCAAGAAATCGCAGGTCGCGATTGTGTTCGCGGTGCAACATGCGTCGGAGGGCATGGACCTGAAGAATCTCTCCTTGCCAGACAATCAGGACGCATTGATCGAAGCTGTCGCCGCGGCCAATCCTCATACGATTGTTGTGCTCGAAACAGGCGGCGCGGTGCTGATGCCCTGGATCGACAAAGTCGATGGAGTGCTTGAAGCCTGGTATCCGGGAATTCGCGGTTCTCAGGCAATCGCGTGCCTTCTGTTTGGCGATACGAACCCGTCCGGGAAGCTTCCGCTGACATTTCCCAGGAGCGAAGCCGATCTGCCGCACCCGATTCATGTCGGCCCACCCAAGGCGGACGCGGACCACCCCGTGCCAAGGCTCGCCGGCGTTCCGGGGCTGGTCGGAATGTTCATGGGAATCGGCCCGTCCTTCGATGTGCATTACGACGAAGGACTGAAGGTCGGTTACAAGTGGTATGACTCGGAGAAGAAGCCCGTTCTCTTTCCGTTTGGATTCGGCCTCTCGTATACGACGTATGCCTATTCCGGTCTCACCGTTCAACCAGGCGATTCAACCACCGTCTCGTTCACGGTGAAGAATACCGGCAAATATGCGGGCTCAGAGATTGCGCAAATCTATGCGTCTCTCCCCGATTCAGCCGGAGAACCGCCAAAGCGCCTTGTCGGTTTTGCGCGGGTAGAACTGAAGCCTGGCGAGTCGAAACAAGTGTCGGTTCCGATCAGCCGTGACATGCTCACAATCTTCGACGAGGCTTCGGAATCGTGGAAACTCGTTCCAGGAAACTACGTCATTCGAGTCGGAAACTCATCGCGCGACCTTCCGCTGCAACAGGCAATATCGTTCTGAGGGCGGGTACTCATCAGATGACACAGATAAAGCCGAGTTTGTGGCACTGCCTTTGGGGAGTTCCTTTCTTCCTGATCGGAGTCGGATTCTTTGTCTACACGCTGTTCCAGGGGCTCACGCACGCGACAGATTCCCTGACGCAGATTGTGGTTCCGGGCAGCGCGGAACTCAACCTGCGGCCGGGGCTGTATACCGTGTTCCTCGAAGAAGAAACGACTGTGAACGGCAAAATCTACTCCACAACGCAATCGGTTGCGGGGCTGACATGTCGCGTCAATTCGGTTCAAAACGGCGCCGCAATTTCGATCGGGAGACCGGGCGGAAACACCACATACTCGGTCAATGGACGGTCTGGACATTCAGTCCTCGAGTTTTCAATCCAGCAAAACGGACGATATTCGTTCGCATGCGACTACGGCGATAGTCCCAGGGGCGCCGACGTGGTTGTGGCTGTTGGGTCCGGAGTTGGCGAAGCCATCACGCGAACGGTGTTTGTTGGACTGGCGTCCTTCTTCGGGGGTATATTTGCCGGCCTGATTCCCCTTGCCATGGTTTTGACAATTCGTCAGCGCGAGAAGAAACGGCTTGTTCAATCGGGGCAGGCGCTGAGCTAGGCAGCGACCGATCGGGCGTTTGCCATTTCTAGCCGCGCAGTGCAAAGACCGGCGAACTGCCGAATTTTTGTTGACACACCCGCCGGCGCCCTGCGACGCTCCAGCAAACACCAAATCAAATTGGAGTTCCCGAGTGGAGAAGGTCGCACGCTGGAAGTGGCATGTCCGTGGGAACTGGAGCCCACGCGAAGATAGAATCCCGTCAGCGGTCTGGCTCGGCGTTCTTTGGGTAGGAATGCTTCTCGGCTTTGGCTTCGATGCCAGCAGGTTTCTGGCGCAGCACCCACCCTTGCTCCTGCATCTGCACGCCGCAACCTTCACCATCTGGATGTTCCTGCTCACCGCGCAAGTGCTGCTGGTGGTGCGCGACCGTGTACCCCTGCACCGCCAGCTGGGATGGTTTCTCGCCGCATGGGCCTGCCTCATGGGCGCGATGGGACCGGTAGGGGTCTACACATCCGTCATGATGCAGGTCAAGGCGGCGCATGGCCCCATCCCCTACCCATTTATCTCCGTTCACGTCGTCGACATCGGCGGCTTCCTGGTTCTGCTTGCGATCGGCATTGCCCTGCGCAAAAACCCCGCCGCTCACAAGCGGATGATGATTCTCTCCACCGTCGCCCTCGCCGATCCCGGCTTCAACCGCTTCATTGGCTACTTTTATCCGAATGATTCTCCCACAATCTTCCTCTATTTCCTTTACGTCTTTTACGGGAATATTCTGCTCGTCGCGTTGATGCTTGGTTGGGACATCTATCGCGGCCGTCTCATTCGCTCCCACGTCATCGCCTCAATCTCCCTGCTCACGTGCATGTACGTTGCCTCAGTCCTTTACTACTGGAAACCATGGCAGGACCTGACGCTGCGGTGGGTAACTGCGTGGGCGAAGTCATGAACGCGCGCCGCACATTAGAGACGCAGTCACAGTCGTTGGCTGAGGCTGCGCAGAGGGCAGAGGGGCGCGCGGCCAGAACGCATCGATCGCGAAACCGATAGAATCCTCGTACGGCGTGTTCGCGGAGCATTCTCATGTCGATTGACGGTCCGGGCATTCTCGAGAGCGACCTCGGCCACGATGTTTACAACGAGATTCTCGATCTCTACGACGCCGGAGTTCCAATCGACGAGTTGCGAACCCGAATAGCCACTTACAACGATCCAACCTCTACGGACCTGGACAAAGAGATTTATCTCGCGGCCGCAGCCAAGGCATATTGGGAGATTGGGGAGCTTCCTGAAGCGCTCCTTGTCGAGCTAACCCAGCTGGTTCAAAGCGGCAAAAGCCTCGAAGAATGGGCGCAGAGTGGTGACAAGGCCCTTGCTCGGTCCCGAAGCATTGCTCTTAAGAGATTGCTTCTCCAGGTTTCGGTGCCGCGGCCCAAGCCGAGGCCCCGCAAGAAGTACTCGAAGGTTCAGGCCAAACTTTACTCGTTTGGCGACTGCCTGGAACTGATCACGCGCGAAAAGGCCTATCGGGCTGTCGTTTGCGCCATCCTGGAGTACAGGGGCGAGTGCGACTACGCGGTCTTGGTCATGGGACCAGAGACTCTTTCAAATCTTGAATCTTTCAAGTCGGGATACTATTGGGGACATCTGATTCAGTCGAGTTTCGACAAGCGAGGCTATGTATTCGGTCCGCATGTTATCCGCCTCGAACATCGAATGCTTCTCCGCGAAAACAACCCATTCAAAACGCTTGGGCACGTCAATTTGGATGAATCGGTGTATGGATTAGGCAGCTATGGCGGCGTTCTCACCATGCAACATGTTGTCGAGGACTTCGAGCGTACTGAAACCAAATCAACCTTGTTTGGACACAAGTTGCTGCCCTTTCGCGAATTGCTCAAGAGTCCAGGATTCTGACCAAGCCCCCACTCCACGCGGCTTCCGCCAATCGACTATGCTCGTAGGGTGGGATTCGGGGATTTTTACGGCAATGCGGAGACGGTAAGGCACCTGCGCGAGAGCATTCGCGCGGAGCGGTTTCCTCATTCGCTCATCCTGGCCGGGCCGAAGGGCGCGGGCAAGTATACGCTGGCGCTGATGCTGGCGCGGGCGGTGAACTGTCTGCGACAACCTGAAACAGACGGCCTGCCGAATTTCTGCGGCGAGTGCACGAACTGCGTGAGGATTGGCGAGTCGGTTGCGCTGGAAACGCGTGTGGCCGAGGCAGTGGAAGCGCGCGAGGATCTTCGCGAGGCCGACAAAAAAGAGACGCGGATTTTTATTCAGACGCATCCGGATGTGCTGATTGTTCCGCCGGACCCGCCGCAACTGCTCATCAAATTAGGCCAGGTGCGGCAGGTGATCCACAACGCCTACTACCGGCCGCCGGTCGAAGCCCGCCGCAGCGTGACAGTGTTTACCTCGTCGGCCTTCATGAAAGAGGCGGCTAACTCGCTCCTCAAAGTCCTCGAAGAGCCGCCAGAGCATCTGACGCTGATCATCCTCACCGAGAATCCGCAGGAGATGCTGCCGACCATCCGGTCTCGTGCCGTGATTCACCGGTTAGGCGCACTCGCCGCACAGGAGATTGAACAGCTACTGACGGATCGGCGGCCGGAGTTGAAGGCCGCGGAGCGGGCACTTGCTGCGCGGCTGAGCGAGGGAGCGGTGGGACGCGCGCTGACGATGGATCTGGGCGCATATGTCGAGAGCCGGCAGGTTGGTCTGGTGCTGCTGAAGAGCGCGTTGCAGGAGCCGGACTACACGGCGCTGTTCAAGGCGACAGAAACCTATCGCGCTGGCGCGGACGGGCAGGAAAAGACCGTGAAGCTGCTCCGAGCTCTGGGGAGCCTGCTCGAAGACCTGATGCTGATCGTGGCGGGGGCTCCGCAACTGATCAGAAACCTGGACATGCAGGCCGAACTCGAACGGCTGGCGCAGGGGCTGACCATGGACTGGATTGACGGGGCGGCGCGGGGGCTCGCGCAGGTGGAATCGGGGATGCGGCGGAATCTGCTGCGTTCGCTGTCGCTGGACGCGATGGCGGTGGGGCTGGAGCGGGAGTAAGAACAGCTACGAGTCGCTACCTGCTAGCTTGAAGCAGACCGTCTGGCGCGGGTTGAGCAACGACTGAGCGGCCGATTTGAGTCAGGCAGTTGCTGATGGCCCGAGGTCGGCGGGCGGTTTCCCGGATTTTTTGCGGTACAGACTCTTGAGCGCTGGGAGATCTGCTCGCAATCTGTGACCTCTTGCGAGCATCTTTTCGAGTACAATCGTGCCAGCAACCCAGAGGATTCCGAACCAGGGAAGGCCGAGCGCGCCTCGGAGCAGGTTTCTCTTCAAACCGCGCCTGGCTGGCTGCCGCCAAGGCCAACAAAAAAAAGCACAAAGGGGCGGGAGTTGAGGACGTTCTTCATTTTGTAAGGCGTTTCTGACTTTTTGAGGAGATCTTGAATGAGTATTTCCCCAACTTTGCCGGCAGTATCTAATCAGAGCCCCGTTCAGCCGGAGCCCAGCGTCGGGAGCCGCCTGCGGGGCGCGCGCAAGGGCCCTGTTGGCCTGGGTACGCCGTTAGCCCACTACACCCAGGCGCATTTCGCGGCCGACGGCAGCATGCAACGGCAGGCGGAGCTGTTCTATCTGCAGAAACAGATTCATGCGCAGACGCCGATGGTGATTGTGCTGGAGGATGGGGAGCGCTTGGAGGGCTGCATCGAGTGGTACGACCTGAACTCGATCAAGGTGCGGGGGCGGGTAAAGGGCCTGGTGTACAAGAGCGCAATCAAGTACATGTACAAGGTGGGAGAAGGCGGCTAATCGCAGCGCTCGCTGCTTGACGTGCCCTTGATCCGAGTCCGGGATCGAAAATGCTCTTGAGAGCACACTCAATTCCATAATTTGCCATTGGGAGATCGGCCGGTCCGCCGCTATGCGGATCTGGCGGCTTTGAAGAGACGGTCGCGGATGGCGACGCCGATTCCCTCGGGCGGGGGAACCGGGCAGAGGATGATGGTGCAGCCCTGGGAGTCCAGTGAGTGCAGGCCGGCGTAGAGCGAGCGGGCCAGGTCTTCGAGAGCGGCCCATCGACCCCAGGAAAAGCAGACTGCACCGTGCGGCGCGGCGACTCCTGCAGGCAGCATGACCCCGATCCGTTCGCCCTCGAGCAGGCGGGCGGCGGCGGCGAGCCGGCGGCCGAGCTCGCCGAGCGGGGCGTCGACCAGAACGAGCGGCGCCGCGGGCGCATAGTGGCGGAGACCGACTCCGGGCGCGGGCAGCGCTTCAGGGGGAGTTTCGGCGGCATCGCGGCTTGGTTTGTATTGCACAACCGGGCCGGCTACGGCCCGGATCTGGTCTGCGGTGATTGCGCCAGGACGGTAGATCATCATGGGCGACTGGGTGGGGTCGAGGACAGTGGATTCGAGGCCGTGGTGGGCGGGGCCGGCATCGAGGACGGCGTCGATGCGGCCGTTGAGATCGCGGAGAACGTGTTCGGCTGTGGTTGGACTGGTGTGGCCGAAGAGGTTGGCGCTGGGCGCGGCGATCGGTAAGCCGGACTGGCGGATGAGCGCGAGCGCTACTGGATGGGCGGGCATGCGAAGACCAACGAGGGGGCGGCCGGCTGTGATCTCGTCGGGGACGGAGAAGCTGCGGGGCAGGAGCAAGGTGAGGGGGCCGGGCCAGAAAGCGTGCATCAGGCTGTACGCGGCAGGGGGGATGGAGGAGGTGAGTGCCTCGGCCATGACCACAGTGGAGACGTGGACAATCACCGGATCCCAGGAGGGGCGTTTCTTGGCGGCAAAGATGCGGGCGACGGCGTCGCGGTCGAGAGCATGGGCGCCGAGGCCGTAGACCGTTTCTGTGGGCAGAGCGACGAGGCCGCCGGACACAAGAATGCGGCCGGCGCGGTCCAATGCCTCGAGTGCCGCAGGGGTATGAAGGTAATCGGGGTCAACGGTCAGCCGCAGCGTCTTCACGGAGTCTATTGTCTGCTTTTGGCGGGGTGGGCCGCCAGTGGGGTACTGCATACGGCAAACGCCGCTTCGCGCCAGGGCCCTCAGGCACTGGCTGGGCGCCAATTCAAGGCGCCCTTCGCGGCACTGCGCGGGCAGGCAGCCATCGGGTGCACCTGGCGGCTGTTGATTGGGGCTCAAAACAAGGCGGATTCATCCCACAAAAGATGTTGTGACAATAATCACTCGGATGTGCTACTGTTCTCCTCGGAATTCACACAACTGTAACGAAGTACTGGGGAAACCATGAAGCCACTAACCTGGCGTGAGTGGATGCTGTGCTGTTGGGTTGTTCCTGTGGCTTTGGTGGGAGCGATCTTCTCTCATTTCAAGGAGCATTGGGAAAACCGGCATCTGCCGCTGAAGGATTCGCGGGAGAGCCACCAGGCTGACCTGAGCACGAAGCACAGCCGGGTGTAGATCCGAACCAGCCTCTTTCGGCGAGAGAAATCGGAGCAATGGCCCGGGACGGCAGAGGCGGCGGGTAGGGCGGATTCCGCGGCAGGTGCCGTATACTCGGGTTCTGCCATGCCCGTCGAGACCGAGATCAAGTTTCGCGTTGATGACCTTGCCGGGCTGAGTGCGCGCCTTGGGGCGGCGGGGTTTCAGGTGCAGACACCGCGGTCTTTTGAGAGCAACGTGCTCTACGACACGCCGGAACGGCAGTTGCGGGCGAAGACGGAGATTCTTCGCATTCGGCGGTACGCCGGGCACACCCTGCTAACCCACAAGCGGCTGCCGGATGTCGGGCCGGGCGAAGACACACACAAGCACAGGATCGAGACAGAGACCGAAGTGGGCGACGGCGAGGCGCTGGCGCAAGTGTTTCTGTCGCTGGGATTGAGGCCGGCGTTCCGGTATGAGAAGTGGCGGACAGAATGGCACGGGGGCGAGGGCCACTGCGTGGTGGACGAGACGCCGATTGGGATCTTTGCGGAACTGGAGGGGCCGGCTGAGTGGATTGACCTGGCGGCAGCCAAGCTGGCTGTGGATCCATCGCAGTACATCACGCTGAGCTACGGGCGGCTGTTTGATCTTTGGCGGGCGGAGCACGGTTCGGCGGCACAGGATTTGACGTTCGAGGCGGTGGGGAAAGACAGCCTCTAGCCACTAGCTTCTAGTTGCCAGCTCATTGCCGGCACAGGGGGGAGGATGGGGCCGGGGCTAGCGGCGGGGGCTAGAAGCTTGTGGCTAGAGGCTGGGCGGGGAGTTCCCCAGGGTAATCAGAATCTAAAAAACTGCTAATGAAGGAGAGCCGAGAGCCGATGAGGCCCTTGTGCGCAGTTTAACGTGCGGGAGGGCTTATGAGGACTATCCAATCGAAATGGACCAGTGGAAAATTCCAGTCGAAGTGGACCAAGCGGAGATATGGGCGGTTGGGTCGCGCGTGGTCGCAGGCAGCGGAAGATGCAGTATCGAAGTGGAAATTCGCTTCCGGATCCTCTCCGTCCACTGAGGAAGTTGACGTGACCTTCGCGCCTGGCCAGTAGCTCAGGGCATATCCACCTGAGCAGCGGCGCCCGCAATGCCCGAGCCGCTACATTGAGGGCGCCTTGGGTGCCACGGACCTTGTGCGGACCCTTGATCGAGGGTCGACCCGGGCCAAGGTGTTGCCTTTTCCGAGTACCCTGCCCCGTTCGTTGTATTCGTGGTAGAAAACGAACGGCTCTTGCAAGGTAAACTTGGAGTTGGCCCCCTGGCCAGGAATCCCTTCTTTTATGCCCTCAGATGAACAGAATGCCGGAGGCCTGACCGTTACGCTGATCGGACCCGACGAGGCGCGCCGCAAAGCGGTGGCTGCCGCGCTTGCCGACTGCAACGTGGGAGCAATGCGGGAGTTTACGTCGTATCCCACCAACCTGGAAGAGCTCCCGGAGATGCTGGCCAAGCACTACGACGTGATCCTGGTGGATCTGGACAGCGATCCGGAGTACGCGCTTGACGTTGTGGAGGCGATCTTCGCCTCCGGCGCGTCCATGGTGATGGTCTACTCGGAGCAGACGGACCGCGAGGTGGTGGTGAGTGCCATGCGGGCTGGGGCTCGCGAGTTCCTGACGCTGCCCATCATGGCCGACGACCTGGCCGATGCACTGTCGCGCGTTTCGCTGCGGTCGCCGGCGGCGCAGCGCGGAAAGTGGACGCCACGCAAGCTGTTTGCGTTTGTGGGGACCAAGGGCGGCTGCGGAGTCACCACGCTTTCCTCGAATTTTGCCATTGCGCTGGCGCAGGAGAGCGGTCAGAAGACGCTGCTGATCGACCTGGGACAACCGCTGGGCGATGCGGCCATCAACCTGGGGATTATTGCGCAGTACTCGGTAATGAGTGCGCTCGAACATTTTGCGCGGCTCGATTCGAGCTTCCTCGCGTCGCTGCTGACGACGCACGCCTCCGGGCTCTCGGTGCTCGCGGCGCCGGGCGAGTTCTCCCGCTCCGAAGTGACCCTGGAGGCGATCGACAAGCTGGTTGCCGTGGCGCGCACAAGTTTCCGCTTCGTGGTGGTGGATATAGGGTCGAGCGTTGAGTGGATTAACTCGACGGTGTTCTCAGATGCATCAACGGTTTATTTGATCACGCAGGTGGGTGTGTCGGAGTTGCGCAACGCCAACCGCATGATCACGCGCTTCTTCCCAATGCTGGGCGATCAGTTGCAGATTGTGCTCAACCGGTTTGTGCCGCATGCGCTGATCTTCGACGAGGACCACATCACCAAGGCCCTCACGCGGCCGGCGCAGTGGAAGATTCCCGACGACTGGGCGACGGCGCGGCGCACGCGGAACACCGCGGTAGCGCTGGCGATGGAAGACTCTCCGATCTCGAAGGTGCTGCACCAGATGGCGCGCTCGGCATGCGGCCTGCCCGCCAGCTCAGACAAGAAGAGGATCTTCAGCTTCTTCGGGTAGACAGTTTCGCCGGTCGGTGCAACGACGGGGCCCCGGTCTACCTGCATTGATTGCAGCGCATGTGCGTGAGCGGTGAAGTATTGTTCGTCCCGCCGGAAAGCGCGTTCAGTTTCCTCCTGAAATTGGCGCCTGGTTTTGCCGATGCGCGTGACCGGTGATTGCCGCCACAGAAAAACCGGAAGTTGCTGTTAGACTACGGGCCAGTTCAAGCCATCGCAGATCAACTCATCGCAGATTTGGGCGCGATGTTGGCCTTGAGCGCGGGAGCTTCCTGTGAACTTGCGTAATTCCATCCCACATGTAATGCCCATCCCGGCCGTGCTGCGCGGGCGCCATCGAGGGGGCGCTGCACTCTGCTCGTTCAACTGCTTAGCGGCTATGCTGCTGTCTGTCGCAGCAATTGTCTCGAGCGCGCAGGAAAGCAAGACTCCCGAACAGACATCCCCGGCCCAGGTTCCCGGCGTGGTCACCGGGGTGGAGATCGAGCCCGATCGTGGAACGCTTGCTCCAGGAGATAAAACGCAATTCACAGCGGTCGTCAAGGGAACCGGAAATTTCAACTCCGACTTGAAGTGGTCGGTAAACGACGTCGTAGGAGGCAACCCCGCGCTGGGAACCATCAGTAAGAGCGGGTTGTATCTCACGCCCTACCCCACGCCGGCCTCCGTGACGGTCAAGGCCACGAGCACCATCGACCCCGCCAAGTTGGCAAGCGCAACCATTACGTTCGCAGCGCCCCCTTTAGCAGCCGGACCCGCGCTCGTGGTGGATGCGGCAGCGGAGACGCATCCCATCAGCCCGTTCATATACGGGATGAACTCATGGCGGATGCCGGGCGAACGGCAACAGGCAGAGAAGGTGGCACAAGAGGTGAGGCTGCCGCTCAACCGCTGGGGCGGGGACAGCGACTCCCGGTACAACTACAAGCTCGACGTGACCAATGCCGGCGACGACTGGTTCTTTGAGGTCTCGCACAACTCCAATCCGAAATCTCCCGATGAATCCGAATTTAACGCGCAGGTGGTTGCAGATCGGGCCGTCGGCGCCAGGACCATGGGAACTGTGCCCGTCATGGGTTGGGTTGCAAAATCGCGCGCGCCCGGTTCCGGCTTTTCGGTGGCAAAGTACGGTCCTCAACAAAAGACCGATCCTTATTCGCGTGACGCCGGCAACGGCATCAAAAAGGACGGAACGCCGGTTACGGGCAACGATCCCGCCGACACCTCCATGCCCGTGGATGAAACCTGGACATCGGATTGGGTAAAGTACCTGGTGAGCAAGTTCGGCAATTCGGCCAACGGTGGCGTAGCCATCTATTCGCTCGACAATGAACCGACGTGGTGGAACAAGACGCATCGCGATGTGCATCCTCTGCCCTTCACCTATGACGAAGTCACGGAGAACGGACTGAAGGTGGCGAGGGCGATCAAGGCCGCCGACCCTACTGCTGAAGTCAGTGGGCCCGTGATCGATTTCTGGCTGACGTATTTCTATTCGGGGAAAGACTACGAATGGCTTAAGGGTCATTGGCTGAACGCCGCCAAGAACCCACCCCCTGATCGCATAGCTCACGGAAACGTCCCGTTGATCGAGTACTATCTGCGCGCGTTCAAGGCGGCGCAGGATGCCGACCCTCAACACATGCGGTTCCTTGATTACCTCGATTTGCACACCTATTTCGCGGCCAACGATGCCATGCTGAAACCCGCGGGCACAAGCCTCCAACAGAAAGCAGTTCTTGACTCGACACGTGTGTTCTGGGACGCGACCTACACCAACTTCCGCCTCCAGGACCCCGACAATCTGATGAAGCCACTTGCGCCGCAGATGATTCCGCGCATGAAGAAATGGGTTGCGGACAACTATCCGGGAACGAAGACCGCGATCACCGAGTACAACTGGGGCGGACCGGAACACATCAGCGGAGCGGTGGCGCAGGCCGACATTCTGGGGATTTTTGGCCGAGAAGGACTCGACCTTGGCGCGGTCTGGGGACCTCCGGACCTGAATTCGCCATTGTTGTTCGCCTTCGAGATCTATCGCAACTATGACGACGCGGGCGGGGAATTCGGAGACACAAGCCTCACCGCCAGCAGCGCCGATCAGGGCAAGCTCTCCGTTTTTGCGGCGCGCCGCACGCTCGATCACGCGGTTACCGTCGTGGTGATCAACAAGACATTTGGCGATCTACAAACCGATCTGACGCTCGACCAATTCAAGGCCAAGGGGCCGGCGAAGATCTATCAGTACAGCGGCGTGAACCTCACGCAGATTCGCGCCCTTCCTGCGGTCAAAACATCGAAACCCAGCGGGAAGGCCAAGGCGAGCCTGTTGAAAGACCAGTTGTTTCCGGCCATGTCGATTACGATGTACGCGATTGCGGGCAAATGAGACCTGCGACTCGCAGGGTCGCCATCGACAGGTCGGCAGTTCCCTGGTTGACCCCGCCCAGGTAGGAAAGAAATGTGCCGACCCGCCCGGGATTCCGCCGTTGCCTGGAAAGTCGAGTTCCCCGCGCAGAGGAATGGCCTGTGTCGCGCGATACAGGCGAAAATTCCAGTAACCGAATATGATCCTGGCTGTCGAATGGATGCACGTCGCCGCCCTGCGCTGAGGGCAGGGGCTGACGTCTGGGACCCCGCACAGGCGTTTCACTCGCCAGCGTGCGAGCGCCTGTCCAACTTCTTCACCGAGCCCAATTCCTTCCCCAAGGGGCCAGAGAGAAGCGGTACCTCAGGGAAGGATAGGGCCATGCCGCATCACTTCGCTGCATTGCGGTCAGCGGACCCCAACGGGCGCGCCAGCAATCCATCCAGGCTTATTCCACTCTTGTTCTCGGCGTTACTCCTATTCGCCCTCGCTGCGGTTGCGGCTGCGCAATCTGAGTCGAAACCGGCCGGCCTCGTCGACGATGCTTCGCGCGTAAACCTCGCGCATTCCAGCTTGTCTTTGCGCGGCGCCACCGACCTTGGCCCCCTCGATGAGACCCAGCAGTTCGACCGCATGATCCTGGTATTGAAGATGCCCCCAGCCAGTCAACAGGCTCTGGCATCTTTGCTCGATAGCCAGCAGACGAAGGGTTCGCCAAACTACCACCGGTGGCTCACGCCGGAAGAGTTTGGACGACAATTCGGCCCCGCATCCGAGGACCTGGCGAGGGTTCGAGGCTGGCTTGAGCAGGAGGGCTTTCAGGTCGGAGCCGTAAGCAAGAGCGGCACGTGGATTGAGTTCTCAGGAACCGCCGGCCAGGTGAACAAGGCTTTTCAAACTCGGTTGCGGCGGTACCAGGTGGGCGGCGAGATGCATGTTGCCAACGCCACCGACATCTCCGTTCCTTCAGCTCTCGCCGAGTTGGTGGAGGGCGTGCCGCTGCACGATTTTTTCAGTAAGCCCCTGTTCGTGCCTTCGCACGCGCACGCTTCCCCGGCCGTTACAGCGCCCTGGAACAACGCTGTCCACGCGCTCGTCCCCGGCGATTTTGCCACCATCTACGATCTCAATCCGCTCTATAAGGCGGGCCTGAACGGCAAGGGGCAGACGATCGCCATTGTCGGCGAGGCCGATATTACGCCGAGCGATATTACCGCTTTTCAGAGTATTTTCGGGCTGCCGTCCAATCTCCCCAACGTAATCCACACCGGAACAGATCCGGGCGTGGACCTGACGTTCGGCTATGGCGTAGAAGCTACCATCGACACCGAGTGGGCGTCCGCTATCGCCCCCGGCGCGAAGATCGACCTGGTGGTGAGCGAGCCCACGGAAACAACCGACGGCATTACGCTCTCCGCCATGTACATCGTTGACCAGAATCTCGCGCAGATCGTGAGTGTCAGCTACGGCAATTGCGAACAGAACATGGGAACGTCCGGCAATGCTCTATGGAACTCGATTTGGCAGCAGGCAGCCGCGCAGGGCATCAGCGTTTTTGTGGCCAGCGGAGACGCCGGTTCCGTGATGTGCGGGGTCGGGTACCAGTACCTTGGGGCCGACTACCTTTTTGGACCCGATGCGGTTAACGGGCTGGCATCCACTCCATACAACACCGCGGTAGGGGGCACGGAATTTGACGAGGGCGCGAATGGCGGCAGCGCCTCCACCTACTGGAGCACGACCAACTCAGCCATCTTTACGTCGGCTATTGGGTACATCCCCGAGTTCGTGTGGAACGATAGCTGCGACGATTCGAACGATCCCTATCTCTTCCAAAACTGCGTCAACACCCTGCCGTCGCTGGCTGCAACCGGAGGTGGCGTCAGCACCGTGTACCCGACGCCTTCATGGCAGACTTTGAACGTAACCGGGTTGAACGCTCTTGCCGGTTACAGCCTGCCAAGCCAGCCGGGAGTAAGTCCGCGCGGCGTCCCCGATGTGGCAATGCCGGCGTCCGCCGATCACGACGGTTATCTCTTCTGCTTCACAACCGTCGCGGCCACGCCAGATTGTCAACTCGTCAATAACGCCCTGGCGCAGACCACATTCCAGAATGAGGCGGGCGGAACTTCGTTTGGAACGCCCGAATTCGCGGCAATCATGGCCATCGTGAACCAGCAGGAGTTGGCTATCAATACCTCGCAATCCCCGATCCCAATCACCGACGGCCGTCAGGGACTGGTCAACTACACGCTCTATTCGCTTGCGGCGTCAGAGACATACTCTGCGTGCAACTCGAGCAACCGGACCAATCCGGCTGTAGCCGCGCCGGTCGGATGCACATTCAACGACATTACGTCGGGAAACAACGGGCCGCCGGCGGAGTATTCCGCGCCCGACGTCACCGGTTACAGCGCCGCAACCGGCTATGACCTGGTCAGCGGTCTCGGTTCAGTGGACGCGCACAACCTGGCCGCCAACTGGAACTCCGCCGCGGCTGGCTTCCATGGGTCCGAAACCCTGTTGACCGCCAATGCCGGAGCAAGCAGCATTTCTGTTCAACATGGACAGACAGTGTCGTTCGATGTGACCGTACAGAAACTGAGCGGCGACGCCACCTCTCAATCTCCTGGCGGACAGATTTCACTGATCGCGCAAGGGGGAACTTTGTCGGGCAGCGTTGGCTTGCAGGCAGCGACCCTTTCCGCTGGCGCTGATGGCGCGGCCACCTCGGGAAGCCTCGCTGTCGGAAACCTGCCGGGTGGGAGCTACAGCGTCGTCGCCCGCTATCCGGGGAACGGGTACTTCGCGGGAAGCACATCGGCCCCAATTCCTGTAACGGTGACACTGGAACCCAGCGTCACCACCCTGAATGTCACCACTTATCAGGATGGGTATGGAAGCCCGGTGCGATTCGACGTCATCGTTTCCGGCGCATCCGGCCAAGGCTACCCCTCCGGCCAGGTAGCCCTTGCCGACGGAGGGACCGTCTTCGCGACTCTGCCGCTGAGCAGCAACGGCGAGGCATCTCTGAATACCTGCGGTCCCTCGTTCGGCAGTTCGTATCCGCCCTTTGCAAAGTTACTGTGCTTCAGCGTGGGAAGTCACAACTTCTCCGCGACCTACAGCGGCGATTCCAGCTTCAGCCCGAGCCCCACCCCACCCGCGACGTCTCAGTTGGAAACGGTCAACATCCTGCCCGGCCAGGCGCTGATGCAGGTCAACACGGTGCCGGTGAATGACAGCAATTTGCTGAATGTGCCGAATACGCTCACAGCAATCGTGTACAGCACCAGCTCGGCGGGCGCGGTGCCCACCGGGACGGTGCAGTTTTTCGTGAATTCGACAGCGCTTGGGCCGCCCGTGGCGATCGCCGGAAACCCAGCGCAAGCTTCGATTCAGGGCGTTGTGTTTCAGCCGGGTCCTCTCGAGCTTTCGGCGATTTACTCCGGCGACAGCAACTACCAGCCCGATAACTGGATCATGAATTCCACCTGGGGAGCTCCGCTCGGATGGTCCGGGGCCACGAGCACAGCCACCATCAATCCAGGTCAGACGGCAATCTTTAACCTCACGCTCAGCGCCATCAATTACACCGGCGTGGTGCCGCTGAGGTGCACCGTCGGCGATAACCCCAGTCAACCCACATCTGACCCCGTCGGCACCGCGTGCACCGTAAGCCCGACTTCGGTGACCTTCACTTCCACCATGACCTCCATTCCGGTCGTGGTCACGATCCTCTCCTCAACGGAGTCCCGTCTTGCACCCACGCCACTCCACACGCCGCCCTTCACGTTGCCTCCCGTGCTTGCATTTGTGCTCTGGGGCGCGCGCAAACGGCGCTGGGCCGCGCTGTCGCGCTGTGTGCTTGCCGTGTTGGCAATCTCTTCTATGACCTCGTGCGGCGGATCGACCGCAGCGGTCACCAAGCCGCCGGCCCCTGTGATTCCACCCGCAACCAGCGTCCAATTCTCCATTTCGGCTCCCTACCTCATAACGACCGGCCCCTGGACCGGAAATGGCGGCAACGACTTTGCCACTGTCACAGTGAACATCAACCCCTGAGCAGCGCCTCTCTTCGCCCTTCTCCGCGTAGGCGACTGACCGCCGCTATTCCGCGCCGTGGCACTTTTTGTATTTCTTGCCGGAGCCGCATGGGCCCGGCACCGAGTAGGAACGGATCGTTGCGGCCAACCTTTTCGCCGGTGCGGCGCAAGTGGGCTCGGATTGTTGTTCGCCATGGGTTGGCGCTAAAGGATGTTTACGGCACGCGCAGCCAACAGGACTACCGTAGCGAACGAGATGAGCGCCTGAATCATCATCAGAATCTTGGCCCAGGACGACAGAACCGGAGAGTCGGTGGGAGAAAACGCAGTGCTCGTATTGAAAGCTAGAAATAAGTAGTCCACGAATCCAGGACTCCAGGATTGTTCTGGCTTTTCAGTTTTTCCATGCTGGAAGCGAGTCATCTGCGGAAACAGGAAGGCCCCGTCGGTATGCAGGCCGCGCAACTCACGGGCGCGCGGGCCTCCGGCATCAAGCCGCCAGTACCATGATGCGAAGACGAGGATGTTCGTGATCCACAGGGCAGCTGCGGAGCGCAACAAGTCCTGAGGCGATTCCTTGCGTGAAGGCAACGCCGCGACGAGCAAGCCAAGTGACACGACCATGTAGGCCGTCACAATCGACGTCAACACATAGTCCAGAATTTTATTCAGACCATCGAATCCGCGGCGGCGCGTCCATATCGTAGGAATCATCAGGACCCCGACGACAGCGATCAGCAGCCAGTCAGGGCCCACCGATAGGGACCTTGGCAGTGCCAGACGCAATCCGCCCACCGCAAGCAGAGCGAGCATTGCAGGCCATCGTGGTTCTAAGCGTCTCGGCGCATTCGTCATGGAAGTTTCGATTCCGCAAGCCTGTCAAGGAAGGCTGGCCACGGTTGCGGTCAGCCTTTTGTCTTTTGAAGCCGTAACAAAGCCCAGAAGCGCCGAGCCTACTCCGCGCCGTGGCACTTCTTGTATTTCTTGCCGGAGCCGCAGGGGCATGGATCGTTGCGGCCAACCTTTTCGCCGGTGCGGCGAGGCATCGCCTGCGCCGGCCCTGGTGGCGGCTTCGAGCTCGCGCGTCTTCTTGCGGGCGAACTCCTTCTCAAGCGCGTCGATGGTCGTGGACGGGGTGGAGTGCTGACGCGTGGGCATGGCGATTTCGCGCGGTTCGTCGTCGACGCTGTGAGGGCGAAGAGCGCTGGCGACGGGCGGAGCCTTCGGGACCTCGCGGCGCGGGGACGGAGCAGCACCGACGGGTTGGCCGTCGGGTCCGAGAATCTGCATGCGGAACAGGAAGCGGACCGTGTCTTCCTGGAACTTGAGCATCATGGCCTCGAACATGTCGAAGGACTCGCGCTTGTACTCGACAAGCGGATCGCGCTGCGCATATTGGCGCAGGCCGATGCCTTCTTTCAGGTGGTCCATACCAAGAAGGTGCTCTTTCCACAGGCCATCGATGACGCTGAGCATGACCATGCGCTCGTGGTAACGCATGGTTTCGAGACTGAGGATCTTTTCCTTGGCTTCGTAATCGGCCTTCAAATGTTCGAAAACCTCTTCGCCCAGTTCATGGCGGCTGATCTCGAGCGGCTTGATGCCGGACGGCTCGAGCCGGAAGCCGAAGTGGTCAATTAGCTTCTCTTCCAGGCCCTTGAGGTTCCACTGATCGGGGTGCTGTTTCTCAGGGCAGAACTCTTCGAGAAGCGTGCTGAGGATTCCGCCGGCGTAGTCCTCGAGGATGAGGTCGCGCTGGTCGACGCCTTCGAGCAGTTGGCGGCGCAAACCGTAGACGGCCTCGCGCTGCTTGTTCATCACGTCGTCGTACTCGAGCAGATGCTTGCGGCTCTCGAAGTTCTGCGCTTCGACCGCCTTCTGCGCGCCTTCAATCCGATTTGAAATCATCTTCGATTCGATCGGCATGCCCTCTTCCATGCCGAGACGCTCGAGCAGCGTAGAGACCCACTGGCGCGCGAAGATGCGCATGAGGTCGTCTTCGAGGGAGAGAAAGAAGCGGCTTTCGCCGGGGTCGCCCTGACGGCCTGCGCGTCCGCGGAGCTGATTGTCGATGCGGCGGGACTCGTGGCGCTCGGTGCCGAGGATGAAGAGGCCGCCGGCTCCGATGACCTGATTGTGATCGACGAGTGCAGCGTCTGCGTGTCCCTTCAGGGCTTCGGCCCAGTCGGCGTCGGACACTTCGAACTCCTGCCCCTGGTAGTAGAAGCGGAGGAATCCGGCCGGGGCCATGGGGTTGATGGCGCCTTCGTTGGCGCTGATGGCGCGCGCCTTGCTCTTCTTCACCAGCTCCTGGCGGGTCATGAAGTCGGCATTGCCGCCGAGCAGAATGTCGGTGCCGCGGCCGGCCATGTTGGTGGCAATGGTGACGGAGGCGAAGCGGCCTGCCTGCGCAACGTACTCGGCTTCACGCTCGTGGAACTTGGCGTTGAGCACGACGTGCTTCACGCCCTTACTCTGAAGGATGGCGGAGAGGCGCTCGGACTTCTCGATCGACGTTGTGCCGACGAGAACCGGCTGCTTCTTCTCGTGCAGCTCGACAATGCTCTCGGCGACCGCGGTGTACTTTTCTTTCTCGGTCCGGTAGACGACATCGGGATTCTCCTTGCGGAGCATCGGCATGTTGGTGGGGATGACGACGATCTCGAGCTTGTAGATCTTTTCGAATTCGGCGGCTTCGGTCTCTGCGGTGCCTGTCATGCCGCTGAGCTTTTTATACAGGCGGAAGTAGTTCTGGAAGGTGATGGTGGCGAGCGTCTGGTCTTCCTTCTTGATCGCTACGCCTTCTTTGGCTTCGATGGACTGGTGGAGACCGTCGCTCCAGCGGCGCCCAGGCATCAGGCGGCCGGTGAAAGTGTCGACGATGATCACCTCGCCGTCCTTGACCACATACTCGACATCGCGCCGATAGAGAGCGAGGGCCTTGATGGCGGTTTCGACGTAGTGCTTGAGCTCCCAGTTTTCTGCGTCGGCGATGTTGCCGATTCCGAGGAGCTTCTCGATGGTTTCCCAGCCCTGATCCGTCACACCAATCGTCCGCTGCTTTTCGTCGACGATGTAATCGCCGGAGAGAAACTTCTCGCCTTCATCGAGGCGAATGCCGAGCTGCTCCTGACGCCTGTGATCGCTCCACTCCACCTCTTCGCCTTTCTCGAGCTGAGGGATGATTTTCACGACGCGGGCGTACTTGTCGGTGGTCTGGTCCGTGGGGCCGGAGATGATGAGCGGGGTGCGCGCTTCGTCGATGAGGATGGAGTCAACTTCGTCGACAATGGCGTAGTAGTGGCCGCGCTGCACGCAGTCTTTCAGCTCGAATTTCATGTTGTCGCGCAGGTAGTCGAAGCCGAACTCATTGTTGGTGCCGTAGGTAATGTCGGAGGCGTAGGCTGCGCGGCGTTGGCTGTCGTCAAGGTCGTGGACGATGACGCCGACGGTGAGGCCGAGGAACTCGTAGATCTTGCCCATCCACTCGGCGTCGCGCTTGGCCAGGTAGTCGTTCACGGTGACCACGTGGACGCCGTGGCCGGCGAGCGCATTGAGATAGCAGGCCAGGGTGGCGACCAGGGTTTTGCCTTCGCCGGTCTTCATTTCGCTGATCTTTCCCTGGTGGAGGACCATGCCGCCGATGAGCTGAACGTCGAAGTGGCGCATATTTACGCTACGCCAGCCCGCCTCGCGGACCACGGCAAAGGCTTCAGGGAGAATCTCTTCCAGAGCTTGCTTCTCGGCTGCGGCCTGCGCCTTCTCTTTTTCTTCGCGATCTTCAATGCCCTTTATGGCTTCGGCCACCCGCTCGGCAATGCGAACACGGAACTCCACGGTCCTGGCCCGTAACTCCTCGTCGCTTAGCTGCTTCGTCTGGGGCTCGAGAGCGTTGATCGTCCCGACCACGGGCCACAGCTTCTTGATGATGCGCTCGTTCGAAGTGCCGAAGATACGGGTTAGAATCTTATCGAAAAACACGGGAATCTCCGTCTACCAGTGTAAATGGTTAAGGGTTGCGCGGGTGTGATGGCCCGCAGGTGTCACCGGCATCCCGGCGTGAGAGAAGCCACGCAATTTGGCCCGCTGCGGGACCAAGGGAATGCAGCCGGAGGTGAATGCGGGCGCGAGGTCATTGCCTTACCTTCAGGCGGTCTACGTGTTGGCCGCGCCGAATGCGCCGGAGTTGCCGGTGCAGATGCTTGTGCGGAGAGTCTGGGCCCCCTGATCGTCCTCGTCGGCGTCCTCTTCTTGTTTGACTTCAAGCACATGCGCCATGCTGGGCCTGTGGAAGACCTGCATGAACTGGAGAGCCATTCCCAGTGCAAGGGCCGAGGGGCAGAATCCGCGGCGAAATAGCCGCCATCGCAGCCGAAGTAAACAGTAGTGGCAGAGGACCAGCCCGATGGCAATGAAGGGCAGATCAAATGAAAGAGTGAAAATTTCATAGAACGCATTCGCAGTCATGTGTTCCCTCTCATGAGATCGCAGGCAAACGTAATGGAGAATGCCGACCGTTAGGCGCATGCAGACAAAGCTGCACGCCTACGGAACGGTTGTTTTGCTGTCTTGAGGAACTACCCGCGGGAGGGTGGAGGGCGCTGGAAGCGGATGGGAAGTGCTGGCGCGGCAGGCACGCGGCTGGCGTAGACGTTCGCCATGCGCGGCAGCAGGCTCAGCGGAGAGATAATGCCCACAAAAAGCAGCGGCAGAATCGCAACCCAGTCCGGGCCGTGACCCGATAGGCTGTGCGGCGCAAGCAGGCAGAGCAGCGCAGCCGCAATTACGATGACCGCAAACAGCAGGATTCCGTTCTGGCGCTGACTCCGTTGCATGGATCTCTCTTGGATAGGAGTATACCAGCCGCGCAAACGGGAAGAATGAGGAAGTGTCTACGCGCCTCAACGGGCGGTAGGTATTCATCAATCGCGAGGTCTTGCCTATTGACGGCAGCCGGGCCGTGGTCTGACCATTTTTCAGACGGCGCGCACGGCTCGAAGCCGAATTCAAATCGAAAAGAGCAGAGGGCATCATGACGCTCACGGACGGCAATTCTCTGACACATGGAAGCAGGCGGCAATTCTTGAAGGCCGGCAGCGCGGCGCTCGCCGGCACGGCTGTGAGCTGGAACGCAAAGAGCTACGCGGCGATCGCCGGCGCGAACGATCGGGTGCGCGTGGGCGTAGTGGGCTGTGGAGACCGCATGAAGCAGTCCCTGATTCCCGCATTCCTTGAGCACTCAAAGGAGCTCAACTTCGAGTTTGTCGCCATCTCCGATCTGTGGAGCCAGCGGCGCGATGAAGGCGTGGCCTACATCCAGAAGCTGAGCGGCGCGACGGTCGACGCCGTCCGCAACAACGACGAGCTCTACGCGCGCAAAGACGTGGATGCGGTTCTGGTGGCAACGGCGGACTTCCAGCATGCGCTGCACGGCGTGGAAGCGGTGAATGCGGGCCGCGACGCTTACGTCGAAAAGCCGACTGCGCACACGATGGCGGATGCAAAGGCCTTTCGCGCCGCCGTGCACAAGACTGGAAAGATCGTTCAGGTAGGAACGCAGCGCCGGTCCACACCTGGGTACATGAAGGCCGCGGAATATATCCAGTCAGGGAAATTCGGCGACATCGTGATGGTGGAGATGACGTGGAACGTGAACCAGCCGGGGCGCTGGCGCAGGCCCGATCAAGTCCCGCTGCTAAAAGAAGAAGACACCGACTGGAAACGTTACCTAATGAACCGGCCGCATGTGCCGTTCGACGCGCGTAAGTATCTCGAGTTCCGGCTGTTCTGGCCGTATTCGTCGGGCATTCCCGACCAGTGGTTGGTTCACCAGATCGACACGGTGCACTGGTTTACCGGGCTGCCGCATCCGCGCTCGGTGGTGGCCAACGGCGGCATCTATCTGTGGAAGGATGGCCGCGAGAACTGGGACACCATGACCGCGGTCTTCGACTACGGCCCGCTCGACGATCCCTCCAAGGGCTTCCAGGTGCAGTACTCGTCGCGGTTCACCAACTCGGCCGGCGGTGTGAAGGAGCTCTACTACTCCAACGGCGGCATGATCGACATGGACAAGCAGACCGTGACGCCGACCGGGAGCTTAAGCGCGCGCGAGGCTGCGGCCATGGGCATGAAAGAGAACAAGCTCGCGAGCATCTCGCTGTCAGAGGAGGCGCAGGGCTCGTATACCGACGCCAACACCGGCAAAGACCCCATGACCAGCGCCAACATGCGCAACTGGATGGAGTGCGTGCGCAGCCGCAAGACGCCGAACGCATCGATTGAAGCCGGATACAGCCACAGCATTGCCCTGTGCATGAACGTGGCGGCGATTCAGACCGGCCAGAAGGTGACCTTCGACGACAAAACGCAGCAAGTAATGGTCGGAGGCAAGGTCTATGCCTAAGGCTGCTCCGTCGCGCGCGGTCGCCATAACGCTGGGTGCCCCATCCATTCGCAGCCTCTCCGCGAATGGGTGGGATACAATGCCGGCTTTGCGTCGAATAAACGGCGCATTGTTGTTGGTTGCATTTCTCTTCGTCGCGCCAACCGCCTTCGCCGCGGCGAAGGGCCGCGGCGTTGAGGTCGTGGCGAACGAAGCCGACCGGCGCGTGGATGTCACCATCGACGGCAAGCCGTTTACGTCCTACATGTGGCCGACAACGCTGAAGAAGCCGGTGCTCTATCCGCTGATTGATTCAGATGGCGTGATCGTGACGCGCGGCTATCCGCTTGCGCCGCTCGCGGACGAGCGCGTCGACCATCCGCACCACGCGGGCATGTGGTTCAACTACGGCAATGCCAACGGATTCGATTTCTGGAACAACTCCGACGCGATCAAGCCAGAGCAGCGGCCCAGGATGGGCACGGTAGTCCACACGCGGATTGTCTCGACAAAAAGCGGGCCCGACAAGGGCGAGTTGGTGGTGGATTCCGAATGGATAACGGGCGAGGGCAAGAAGATTCTCGGGCAGCGGACGCGGTATGTGTTTGCGCGGGGCCCAAAACAGGATGCAGCCCAGCGCGTCATTGACCAGATCGTCACGCTGAACGCCGTGGACAAGGTCGTCTTCAACGACGACAAGGAAGGTGTGCTGGGGATTCGCGTGGCGCGCTGGCTCGAGTCGCCTGAAGAGAAGGGCGGCATCTTTACCGACGCGCAAGGAAATGCGACCAAGGTGGATGCGCCGGCGCCGAGCCAAGCCACCAACCCAGGCACGAACCCGGCCACGGGCGTTTACCTCACCAGCGAGGGCGTGAAGGGCACAGCAGTGTGGAGCACGCGCGGGCGTTGGTGTTCGCTGACAGGCCACACGGGCGACCACGTGGACACGATCGTGATCATCGACCACCCGGGCAATCCCGGCTACCCGACCTACTGGCATGCGCGGGGCTATGGCCTCTTCGCCGCGAACCCACTGGGCCGCAGCATCTTTGACCCCAAACAGCCGGCCTTCAACTTCACGATGGAAAGAGGCCAGGAGACGACCTTCCGCTACAGAGTCGTGATTGCAGACCGGGCCGAGAGCGCCGACGAGTTGAACAAAGAAGCGGATGCGTTCGCCGCGGAGTACAAGTAGCAGACTAGTCGCCGCACCCTACGAGTCGTAATCCACAGTCGCCATTTTTGGGGGCGCGGGCGATGCGCACGACTGCGGCGTATATAGCGGAGAAGATTATCGGTTCTGGCCGCGGCCTTGTGGCCGTTCGCGGTCGATCGACAGGCCTTGGAGTCTATTCCGCTCCGGTTTTGCAAGGCGAAGGTAAATGGGTGAACCAACCCCGCGTAAACACAACAAGAGAATCGCAAGCAAACATCCCAAGAAAGAGAGCGAAGCGCCAAAGCTAAATACCAGTGCTACGAAAGGGATTACCCGCCCGAAAAACACGACGATGCTCGTCGAGACAAAAAATGCGAGCGCAAGATAAATGATGTTTTCTTCCAGGTTGTCCAGTTCCCTGTCGAATACCTTCATCGCTTCACCGCACGCCTTCTGGATGGGATTGTACGGTTCTGGTTTGCAACTGAATACCACCCGCATCACAACCCGAAACCACATCCCGAGCGATATGTCGCCAATCCGGTCCCACTTACTTCAGCGCGAAAAATTGGTTCTATTCGTGTAGCCGATGATACAGGGGCAAGCACCGGTAGATGGTTGTTCGGGCAGCTTCGGTGAAGTTCTAACTACCTATTCTTGACAGACGAGTTAGACTCAAGTCCTGTGCGATTGTGGCATCGCCTAATCCACCGTCACAACAATCACTGTTGCATCGTCGTGGAAGTTGCCGTCGCAGAACCGCGTCACGTCGTCCAGAATCCTCGTGCGGATGCCCTGCGCACCCAGACTCCGCGCCGCGCGTGCCGATGCAATCACGCGTTCGTTGCCGAACTCCTCGAAGTGTTCGTTCTCCGCTTCCGTCACGCCGTCAGTCGTGAGCAGCAAGCAATCGCCCGGGCGCAAGGCGAACAGCCGGTCCTCATAAACGGATTTCGGGAACAGCCCCAGTACCGTGCCGCCTTCGGCGAGAATGGTCGCCTCGTTTCCCCGCAGCACAATCGGCGAAGAATGCCCGGCGTTCTCAAAATGCAGAATCAGCCGCTCCCTGTCGATCACCCCGTAGAAGAGCGTAACGAACTTCCCTGGAGCAATGCTTCCGCACAGCACTTCGTTGAGCTTGCCGCACAGCGCTCCCGGCGCGCTGTTGACCGGCGCGAACGCCCGAAACGCCGATTGCAGATTCGCCCTCAATAGCGCCGCTGTGATCCCTTTGCCCGACACGTCCGCAATGCAGATCCCCAGTTGATCCGGCCCCAGCGTAAGCACATCAAAGTAGTCGCCTCCCACTGACCGTGCGGGCTCCCACGCGCGCGCAATTTGGAATGGCTGCATCTGTGGTAGCTCGTGGGGCAAGAGATGCGCTTGAATTTCATGCGCCGCCTTTAGCTCGGCTTCATGGGCATCCAGTTGGACTTTTCCAACCGTGATCTGCCTTTCCAGTTCGCGATTCCGCCTTTCAAGCCTCCCCTTCGCCTTGCCCGAAATATGCAAGGCACCTCCGGCGACCAGCGTGAAAAACGTACCATTCCGAATATCGAGCCAATCAGGCTGGAGTAGGTGGTCGGTCCGGCCCACGACGAGCCGGCTTGCGATCGTTGACATCGAACTCGCTACTGCTGCAACCGGGAGAAGAACGGCCAGATATGCAAACGAGTCCCAGGAGGGGCCGCAGGTTTAGGAGGACCGGTGCGGAGAGTGTCACCGCCAGCCAAGTGAGATTCCCAATGATAAAGGTGAAGAGAAATAGCTGGGTTGGGTTGGTGTTTCCCCGCAACAACCAGTACATCCCAGAGATTGCCAAGGCCACGCCAAGCAGGAACAGCTGCAGCTGCCAAAACCCCATGAGTGGCGTCAACTTCGGAAATGGCCACACTCTTCTCAGCATGAACGTCTTACTTTCCCGCATCGCACGGATTGCCAATATTAGCATGGCCCGAAATGGGTTGGCGGCGACTACGTCCCGTTCGTCGGCCAACCTTCAGTTACTCCGCGGTCAATAGTTCATATTCTCTAGCACGGCGGAGTCATCAAGTGTGAAAGTTGGTTGCGAGGAGGGGCGGGGCGCCGGACTACGAGTCGTAGTCCGCGGTCGCCATTTTGGGTGCGCGGGCGATGCGCATCAGCTCGCCGTGATCGAGCCAGTTGAGCTCGCACTGCTCGCAGCTGTCGATCACCACGTTGCCGCCGCCGAAGTAGACGTGGGCGTCCATGTGCTTGTGGCAGACGGGGCAGTCGATTCTGCGCTCGAGATCGCGTGGATCGGGAGCGGCGGGCGGAATCTCCGCGCCGGGGTCGCTGTCGCGAATCTGCTCGATGAGGTCTTGGAACGCGCCCATGGGAATCATCATGCCGCGGCAGTGCTTGCACGACCAGAGGTGGACGCCCTGCAGGGTCGCGTCCCACAAAGGAATTGCGCAAATGGGGCAAAGGCGGTCGGGGAGCTCGTCGAGCTCGCTGATGCCCTCGTCGTTGGTGC
The DNA here is from genome assembly GCA_964460385.1 of uncultured Occallatibacter sp. Taxonomy (GTDB): domain Bacteria; phylum Acidobacteriota; class Terriglobia; order Terriglobales; family Acidobacteriaceae; genus Telmatobacter. The sequence continues at coordinate 47,449 of CAYWSR010000001.1, forward strand.
CGGGCAGGTAGAGGCTCTTGCAGTAGTCGCAGATAAAGCTGCCTGTTCCCTGCCCTATGCGCATGGGAGCACCGCAGGATGGGCAGTTCATTGGAGCTTCCCGCATTCGGAACAGAATTTGGCGCGCTCCGCGATGGGCTTGCCGCACTCGATGCAGAACTTGGTGCCGGCGACGGGGGCTGGGGCAGCAACAGCCGGTGCGGCGGAAACTGCCGGCCCAGCCACGTCCGATTGCGGGCGAGCAGCGCCCGGTAAAGTCTGCCCCATGACTGCCTGCGCCATCACCACGCCCGCGCCAAGGCCGACGCCCATGCCAGCCGTTCCGCCGGTGTTGGCAGCGGCCACGCCGAGCGACTCCGCGGCTTGGAGCTGGGTGAACTTGCCGAGATCGCCGACCATACTGATGCCGATGCGGCTGTCGATGTCCTTCTGCAACTCATCGGGGAGCGAAACGTTTTCGACCACGAACTGGCTCAGCTCAAGGCCGAGGCCGGCGAATGTGGGCTTGAGCTCGTCGTTGATTTTGGCGGCGAGTGCGGCCTGGTTGGCGGCCATGTCGAGAAAGGAGACGTCGCTGTTGGCGAAGGTGTTCGTCATGCCTGCAACGATCGCGGTGCGGAGCTGGCCGTCGAGATCGGCAGCGAAGTAGGCGTCGCGGGTACCGGCCACCTGGTCGAAGAAGACGCGTGGGTCGGCGACGCGGTAGGCGTAGTTGCCGAAGGCGCGCAGGCGGACCGCGCCAAACTCCTTGTCGCGAAGGGTGATCGGTGTGGCAGTGCCCCACTTCTGATCGATCTGGAGGCGCGTGGAGAAGAAGTAGACGTCGGACTTGAAGGGAGACTCGAAGGCCTTGTCCCAAGTCATCAGGTCCGTGAGCAGGGGCAGGTTGCGCGTGGTCAGCTTATAGAGGCCGGGGCTGAAGACGTCGGCGATGCGGCCCTCGTTGATGAATGCGGCCATCTGCGACTCGCGCACCGTGAGCTGACCACCATTCATGATCTCCATGTCCTGCATGGGATAGCGATAGGAGAGCACGCGATCTTCCGGCTCATTCCACTGAATGACGTCGATAAACTGCTTGGCTAGAAACTGGGAAAGCATCCTGTAACTCCTTCGTGCGGAGCTGTCAACGCTGGGTGCCCCATCCATTCCGCGGCCTTTCGAGGAAAAATGCGGAATGGGAGGGATGGCATTGCTTCGATGCCCGGAGTGTAGCAGCGAACGAAGCGGGACAAACTCCCTAAAAAGTCGTAGCAAATACACCTTGCGTGATTGCTCGGACGAGCCCCAATCTGCTCCCCAATTTGCGTTTGCAATTTGCGCAGCGCATACCAGTGGTTCTGAACTTGACCGGGTCTCATGCCACCTAAGCGGCATTGACCTTCAGCCGGACCGTCCCTAGCCTGTTCGTGGAAAGGGAGGGCAGAATGCGTGCCTTGAAGGGGATCCTTTGCTTCTTCTATTTCCTTGACGCGGCGATACCCGCGATTGCGGTGGCATTCCTGCTCAACCCGGGGTTCCGGGAAAGCTACGCCCATTCCCACCAATACACTCAACACCGTCCTCTGCCTTCCGACCCCGCTGCCATTCTTTCGATCGCTCTTGTGTTGGGCGCCGCTGCCCTGATATTCGGGATGGCGTGGTTCACAGTCTTCACGGGGAAACGCTCCGCACGCTATTGGGTGATTCTCCCCAGCGCGCTGCATCTGGTGGGCGCCGGGGTCGGCCTTTTCCACTCACCTGTGCAACCAGTGAGCGTCTTGATTGGGGCATTCGTTGGCTTGGGCGGACTGGTTCTCACCTGGAATTCAAAGTGGTCAAGGGTTCCTGGCCGTCAGACTCCCATGCCCAAGAATCCGGGAGACGGCACCAGCACCCTCCTGAACAGAGCTGCCCAGGTCCTCTCAATAGCCGGCTATTGGGCCGCCTGGGACGCCTGCGCTTATTGGATGAGAGCCCTGGGTCAGCCGCGGTATCGCGGGGGCATCCTGCTGGCCGTACTTCTCGGCTTTCTGGTCACGCTGGTTCACGAGCTGGGTCACACCACCGTCGGCCTGGCATTGCACATGCGCCTGCGCGCCTTTCTGGCCGGGCCATTTGAGTTCCGTATTCGCGAGGGCAGGTGGACGTTCCGCTTCAACCCTGCAGGCCTTTTGGTCGAAGGCGGCGCCACCGGAGTAGTGCCGTCGACGCCAACCCAGCCCCGCTGGCATCCCCTCTTGATGATTGCCGCCGGGCCTGCCACCAACCTTTATACGGGCCTCATCGCCCTGGCCTTTGCATACGCCTGCTCCGTGGGCGGCGGCGAGAATCTCGACTATGTTTACCCGCTCGGCCTGTTTGCCGCATTCAACTTCGTCACCTGCGTCGTCAACTTGATCCCGATCCGCACCGGAAGCGGCTACTCCGACGGCGCACAGATCTTTCAGCTGCTCGCCCGAGGCGCGTGGGCCGACTACCACAACGTAACCGCGCTGGTGGGGTCCAGCCTGGTGACGCCACTGCAGCCCAGGGACTACGACATTGAGGCCATTGAACGCGCTGGCCTAACCATCGCGAAGGGGCCCACGGGCCTTCTGCTCCGGCTCTATGCCTACAATTATTACCTCGATCGCGGCCAATTCAGCCAGGCTGGCCAAGCGCTGCTTGATGCTGAGGCTATCTACAACGACTCAGCCTCGGGCGTCTCAGCCGACTTGCTCACCGTGTTTGTCTTTGGCAACGCAGTCGTGCGCTTTGATGCCGCGGCAACAAGGCAATGGTGGGACCGCATGATGGCCGCCAAGGGCTCCAAGCGGAAGAACGACGACTACTGGCGGGCGCAGAGCGCACTCTCTTTCATGGAAGGCAACAAAACGCTGGCCGACGAAGCCTGGACCATTGCAAACACGATGAGCCAGCGACTGCCCAGCGCCGGCGCATACCAGTTCGACCGCACCTGCTGCGATCTTCTCCGCCAGGCCTTGGATGGAAAGCCGCTCAACACAAACGCCCCTCCGCCCAAGCCCGCTCCCGTCGCCGCTGCAGTCGTCACACAGGCGCCCGCCATGCAATGGCACTTTCTGAATCCGAGTTCAACGCATGTGCAATCGCCATCGACCGGCTCCGACTAGTTACTAGAAATAACTGAGGCCCAAACCCTGTGCCGGGCACGGAACAGGATTCAGGCCTGCGAATTCGGACGATGCCTGAGTTGGCGTCAGGCCGGATATTTCTTCTTGGTGGTCTTCTTGACTGCGTTTTTTGCCGCCTTCTTGACTGCCTTCTTCACCGGCGCGCCTGCCTTCTTGACTGCCTTCTTCACCGGCTTCTTGGGCTTCTTCGGTGGCTTCACTGGCTTCTTGGGCGGCTTTGGTGTTGGTGCCGGAGTCGGTGTCGGTGCCGGCGTGGGAGCCGGAGCGGGCGTGACGCCGGCCGGGGCCAGCAACGGGATCAGCTTGACGGCGATGGGCGAACCAAGGCCGGTGCAGGGATCCCAGCCGGGTCCGGCGGGGTAGAGCGGGAATTGCGCGTCGCCGTTGGTGCCCTGGGTGATGTCGTTAAAGCCAACAGTGGCCTTCGAAGCGTAGATGGCCGGGTTGATGTAACCGACCTGCGCGCCGAGCTGGGCGTTGGCCACGGCGATGAGGCCGGCCCAGAGAGGCGCGACGGCGCTGGTGCCGCCGATGGGGAACGTCTGGCCGTCGACGCGAATGGTGTATCCGGTGTTCGGGTCGGCGTCGCCCGCAACGTCGGGAACGCCGCGGCCACCGGTAGCGGTGCTTGATGCGGGAACATTGGAGCTTGCCTGCCAAGTGGGCAACGGGAACTGGTTGCTCACGCCGCCGCCGGTGGCGCCATCGTTCGAGGCGGTCTCGTTCCAGACGACCTCGGAGTTGATCGTGGAGCCGGAGGCGTCGAGCTTGGTGCCGCCGCAGCAGAGGACATGGGGACTGGAGCCGGGGAAGTCGACCGCGTAGGCGGAGGTGTTGTCGGTAGAGCCGTTGTCGCCGGCGGCTACGGTGATGCTGACGCCGAGGGCGGCGGCGGACTGGCAGGCAGCGTCGAGCGCGGTCATCGATTGCCCGGTCCAACTGGACTCGGGACCACCCCAGCTGATGGAGATCACGCTGGGCTTGTTGGTCGTGTCGTGGACTGCGGTGGTGATGGCGTCGATGAAGCCCTGGTCCGTGTTGGGGGTGAAGTAGACGGCGATCTTCGCGCCTGGGGCGACCGAGGCGGCCACTTCAATGTCGAGCATCACCTCGCCGTCGGCGCTTTGCGCGTTGGAGGGAGCGTTCTTGCCCCCGTCGACGAGGACCGCCGTCATGCTGGGGGCGGCAACGCCGAGGGTCTTGAAGTAGGCGGTGATGTCTGCGGTTTGGTAGCCGCCGCCGAGCTCGATGATGCCGATGGTCTGACCGGCAGCGCTGGCGTTGGGGGGAAACTGGTAGGCCTGCGCCACCTGCGGAGGCGTATAGCTGGAGGGCGCGGCGCCGGCAGCCAGTGGTCGGACGCCGCTCAACACGCGGAAGTGAGGCTTGGCCTGGGGACGATTGTCGAGACCGAGAACGGCCAGAACATGGGCGAGGAGCGACTTGGGAAGGTGAATGGCTCCTTCGCGAACGCGATACTCGACGCCGCCGATCTTTTTCTGATCAAGCGTCACGCTGAAGGCCTTCTGCATGTCGGATGCCACGCCCGTGAGCTTGACGGTTCGGCGCGCGGCGGCGGTAGGGTCGGGCTCGACCTTGAGGTGGAACTCGCGGGCGAAAGCCTTCACGGCTTTCAGGGAATCCGGGTTGGCGTTGTGGTGGCGGCTATACTCGGCGCGGCTCATGCGCACAGGGCCGGCAGCGCGTCCGCCGCGGCGGTTGATCTTGAGCGGCTCCTTGCGGGGAACGATGACCGAGACTGTGATCTTGGTGCGTGCGTTTGTAGGTTTGACGTGAACGGCTTCGACGGCGGGAGCTTTTTCGCTGCCAGGGAGCACCAGGCGCGGCTCGTCAGAGATGCGAGGGACTGCGATGCGCGGTGCGGCGGCCTTTTTGGGTGTATTGGACTTGGGGGATTTTGCCATTTGCGTTTCCTCTTTCATGCGCCAGGATTCAGCGTTGCGCTGAGAGCCTTGAGCTGGATGAGTCCGAATCATACCTGATCTTGACGAAATTAAACGCAAGTGTTTTTGCGGTGTTTAGAGAAGAAGAAACACCATTTGCAATGGGGCGGACGGGAGCCACCCGCGGCGCGACCGGCAATCTCAACCGTACGTTAACAAACTGAAGGCGCAGGGATGGCTAGGATAGGGAGAGACGGTGCGGCCCACTGGCCTTCAGACGGTCCTGAGTCGATGGGCTCACTTCAAATAGGCACGCACCAGGTCGATAAGGTCCTCGCCAAGCTCGGGGGCGATCTGCTCTTTGGCGCCGTCGGTGAGGTGAAAACGGATGTGGGTTTCGAGGATCTCGCCCATCAGTCCGTTGACGCCACCGCGTACGGCGGCGAGGAGCATAAGCTGGCCGCCGCATTCCTCATTGGCGTTGAGCGAACGTTCGACGGCGTCGAGTTGGCCGCGGAGCTTGCGCACGCGCTGCAGGAGTTTGACCTTCTCTCGATCGAGGTGGGACATAGGGATTCTCCGGTTGACAATACCCATGGGGGGTATGGTACAAAAACCCCAGCATACCCAATGGGGGTATTGTTGCGCCTCCATTCTATCCCCCGCCGCCCCCAACCTATATAGCCCAGCCCGCATCAAGGACAAAGAATGCTCCGCGACACCGGCATGTTGAATCGAATCCGCACGCTTGGGTTGGGCGTCGCCTTTGCGCTGGCGCTCGTGCCGGCCTGCGGGCTGAGCCAGACGCCAGCGCCGCCGGATCCGGCTCAGTTGGTGAACGCGCCGGAGCCGCAGACCAAGCCCGTCCCCGCACCAAATTTGGCGGATTTGGGGACGAATGCCCCGCCGGCCACGAATACCGACTCGGTGAACAGTGCTGCCCAGTCGAGTGACGACGCTCCCGAACCCACCGGCGTCGTAACCGTCTTTCCCCACTCAAACACCAGGCGCTGGTGGATCTCAGGGCAAGGAAACGTCATTTTACAGTGGCATGGGGCGTTCCGGGCGCTCTACAGTGGGCCGAACAGCCTGACCAACTGGGCGCAGAGCGCAACCACCCATGTCCTCACGCTTTATACGGGCTACCAGCTCACGCACACAACTGAAGTCTTCGCCGACCTCGAGGATGCCACCGGAAGCGGCATCGGAAACGCGAACGGCATGGCCGGCTACGCCAACTTGGACTCCGTGCGAATCGCCGATGGCGTTGCGCTGTCCAGGGCGCCTTACCTTGCCCGCTTTATGCTGCGACAGATCATCCCGCTTTCGCACGATACCGTCGAAGCGGACCGTGACGAGTTCCATCTCGCGACCCGGTTACCCGCGCGCCGGCTCGAATTCCGCATGGGCAAGTTCGACCTGGTCGATTTCTTCGATGTGAATACCTGGGGCAGCGACAGTCACCTCCAGTTCCTCAATTGGACTGTCGACGACAACGGCGCGTACGATTACGCCGCCAACACGCGCGGGTATACCGACGGCGCTACGCTTGAATTCGACGATCGTTGGTGGACAGTACGTTTTGCCGAAGCCATGATGCCCAAAACAGCGAATGGACGATTCCTGGACGCCGACATCGCCCGTGCGCGTGCTGAGAACCTCGAACTTGAAGCTCGCGGCAACCTCATCGCGCATCGGGCCGGCACCATCCGTCTTCTCACCTATCTCAACCACGCCAACATGGGGAATTACGAAGATGCAATTCGAGCGTTTCTCAATCATGAAACTGCCACGCCGGATATCATCGCAACGCGGGTACAGGGACGCCACAAATATGGCTTCGGCCTGAACTTCGAGCAGACAATCACTCCCGAGGTGGGCGTCTTCGGCCGTGTGGGCTGGAGCGATGGCCGCAACGAGTCGTTCGCCTACACTGAAGACGACCGCACTGTGGAGCTGGGTGCAATGTTCCAGGGCAAGTTATGGCATCGCCGCAATGACAGGGTCGGAGTTGCAGCCGTTGGCAATGGAATTGTGGCCGCGCACCAGCAGTATCTTGCCCTCGGCGGCCTTGGCTTTATTCTTGGCGATGGTGGCCTCACCTACGGCCACGAGAAGATCGTTGAGACCTTCTACACTGCGCACCTTTGGCGCGGTTTCTATGGCTCTTACGACTTCCAGTACGCCGTCAATCCCGGCTATAACCAGGCGCGCGGACCCGTGGCCATCTCAGCTGTCCGATTCCATACAGACTTTTGACTCGCCACGGCAAGCCGCATGAGCGCGTGCCGCCAGAAGTCAATCGATGAAGCCGACCCTCGCGTGACTGCCATCACTCAAGGTCGTTTGACCGGACATTTTTGTCAGAATCTGGCATTTCTCAATTGACAATACCCTATGGGGGTATGGTACAAACACAATGCAGGCGGTTCTCCGCCTTGCAGGAGAATTATGAGCATCGAATCCGCACAAGAACCCCCGAGTATCTGGAGTTCTTTCCTGTGTCGTGATGTGCGCTCTGGAAACCGCCTTTAGCCTGGCTAGCGACGATTCCCAAACCGCTCTTCACGATGTACGACCCGTGAATTGAGCGTGTGAGCCGCCGGTTGAAAGCCTGACTCACCCTCCCGAACCAACAGTCCGTTGCGCCAAGTCCGGCCGAACTGCGTTCTGACGCGTTCCGATCGAACGACCACGCACGACTGCACGAGGAGGAATCATGAAGAACACTCTCTACCTGGTCCAGAATCCTGTTTTTCTGACCTGCAAATGGGCGCCTGCGGGCAATCCAAAAATGCCCCTCACATGCGTCTGGACGGGATCGAAGCCCGCCCAGGCCCCTTCAACTGCATCCTCCCCGGACGAATCCGGGAGGATGCACCTGTGCGCTTAGGTGAAACTTATGGAAAGGCATCGAAAAGCCGGTTAACCTGAAATCGACTGGAAGGTGGCTGGGAGGGTCTCCATGATTCTCAAACAGTACTATCTGGGTTGCCTGGCGCATGCCTCCTACCTGCTTGGAGACGAAGCCAGCTCGACTGCGATCGTGGTCGATCCTCAGCGCGATATCGAAAAGTACCTAGCCGACGCGGAAGGATTCGGACTCAAGATCCGCCACGTTTTCTTGACGCACTTCCATGCAGACTTCCTCGCCGGACATCTCGAACTGCGCGATCGCTGCGGCGCTCAGATTCACCTGGGCAGCCGCGCTGAAGCAGAATATGCCTTTGTGCCGATGGCGGATGGCGACACGCTCGAGTTTCCTGGCATGCGCTTGCAGGTGTTGGAAACGCCGGGGCACACCATCGAGTCAATCTCGATTCTCGTGTTCGATCTGGAGAAGAGCCAGGCTGAGCCGCACGCGGTGCTCACCGGAGATACGCTGTTCATTGGCGACGTGGGTCGCCCTGATCTGCGCGCTTCGCTGGGATGGACCGCCAACGAACTCGGCGGGCATCTCTACGATTCCCTGCACTTGAAGCTGCTGGCGCTGCCCGACGAGACGCTGGTCTATCCGGCGCATGGCGCAGGGTCGCTTTGCGGCAAGAAGCTCTCCTCCGACACGGTTTCTTCGCTCGGAGAGCAGCGGCGTATGAATTACGCGCTGCAACCAATGTCAAAGGAAGAGTTCATTCGCCTGGTCACGGCCGACCAGCCGGATGCTCCGCAGTACTTTACCTTCGATGCCATTCTCAACACACGTGAGCGCGCAACGCTCGACAGAACCCTCGAAAAGGTTCTGCAACCTGTTGCGCTGGACGAAGTGATCCGCCTGGGAGACGCTGGCGCGCAGGTGCTGGATGTACGGGAACCGGCAGAGTTTGCCAAAGGGCACTTGGCGGGCAGCGTCAACATCGGACTCGGCGGCCAATATGCTACGTGGGCCGGCACACTGCTCGATCGCGCTAAGCCGATTGTGATCGTTGCCGAGCCAGGTCGGGAGTACGAGGCTGCATTACGCCTGGGCCGCATCGGATTCGATCATGTCATGGGTTATCTCGACGGAGGCATGGCTGCCCTGGCGGCGAGGCCCGATCTTGTGTGGCCCACCGAACGCGTAAGCGCGGCAATGGTTGCCGAGGAGTTGGCGGGCACCGATCCGCCGCTGGTGCTCGATATCCGGAATCCCGGCGAATGGCAGACCAGGCATATACCCGAGAGCCTGAATATTCCCCTGAACCAAATCCAGGAACGCATCGCGGAGGTCCCTCGCGGACGCCGCATCGCCGTCCACTGCGCAGGCGGCTACCGCTCTTCGATTGCGGCGAGCATTCTGCACCAGCACGGGATTACGAACCTGATTGAGATGGCGGGCGGGCTGGCCGCATGGGATGCGGCCAAACTGCCAGCGGTCTCGGAAGCCTGACGGTTCAACAGAATTCGACCATTCGCCGAACAGGCTGGCATTGCCGATAATCGTTGCAGCAGTGCTTCTGCCTGGAGGCAGCGTGACGGAACAGGATATTGTCGCGATGTGCGAGGCGGTCGACGCCGGAACACTGTCGGTGGAGTTGCTGGGCGGTCAGACCTGGGACGAGGCTTATTCCGGGAACATGCAATTCCGGTTTGCCAACGGCTTCGGGCTGCTCGTCTTCAATGACTGCGGCGAATGGGACTACATCGACTCGTACATCGCGCCCGACGGAACGGAAACGGAGGTGGATTGGTTTGACGCTCCGTTGTTGCTGGACTGGGAGCCGAAGCATTTCGCCCGCTGGGGGATCACGACCGGGTATCTGAATAAGCCACTCCCGGCCGATCAGCTTTGAAATAAGGGCCGCTCGATTCTTGATCGAGTGGTGAACGGCTCCTATTTCTTCGGGTCGATAGCGGGCGCAGTCTGCGTCTTGTCCGATTTCTCCGCCGGCAGCGCCACGATCACTTCGTCGGGTTTGGCGTAGTGCAGCGTCTGACGAGCCGCGATCATGATGGTGTCGGGGTCGGACCGGAGATGCTCGATGCGATCGCGCAGGCGGGAGTTCTCCTGGTTCAGGTCCTGGATCTCGCGCTGCAGCTGCTTGTCTTCCGCGCGCTTTTCCAGCCAGACGTTTAGGCCGTGCTTGCCGTTGATGACGTGCCAGGTCAGCAGCAGAGCGAGAGCGAAGGCGACCAGTGTGCCGGCAGGACGCCAGACACGGCGGCCCAGCTCGAGGGCGCGCTCTGAGACTGGCTCCTTTGCGCGTTTGCCGTTCTTCGCGGCGACGTTGGCGTTTTGCTCGTGCATGGTTGCCTCACTCAGGAGAGAACAAAACTCTTTGCGGCCGCGCTCAAGGATTCCATGTCGTGCTCGCTGCGCGCTTCCACATAGGCGCGCACAACGGGCTCGGTTCCGGAGATCCGGTAGCAAACCCAGGAGCCGTCCTCGAGGATGACCTTGAGGCCGTCCTTGCGAACCACGCTGGTGACCTTGCGCCCGCCGAGCTCCGTAGGATCGGCCTTCAACTTCTGAGTGAACGCGGCTTTCCCCTCGCGGGTCAAGCGGAAGTTCTCGCGAACGGGATAAAAGGAACCAACCTTGGCAAACAGCTCCTTGAGCTGCGTGCCCAGGCTCTTGCCGCGGGTGGCCACCATCTCCGCCACCAGCAGCCCGGCAATCACACCGTCTTTCTCCGGGACGTGGCCGCGAATGGTGAGGCCGGCGGACTCTTCGCCGCCGATCGCGATCTTGTCCGCAATGATGAGCTCGCCGATGTACTTGAAGCCCACGGGCGTCTCGTAGAGATGCACCTTGTGATATTCGGCAACGGCGTTGATGAGGTTGGTGGTGGCCACGCTCTTGGCCACGCCGTTCTTCCAGCCACGGGTCTCGACGAGGTAGTCGAAGAGAAGGGCAATGACGTAGTTTGGCTGGATAAACGTGCCGTCCCCATCGACGATGCCAAAGCGGTCGGCGTCGCCATCGGTTGCGATGCCGAGAGCCGCGCCGATCTCTTTCATTTTGGCCCTGGCATCGCCGAGAAGATGGTCGTCGGGCTCGGGGGCATGCCCGCCGAAGAGGACATCGCGATAGTCGTGGACGGTTTCGACTGTGACCCCTGCCTGGCGAAGGGCGTGGCAACTGTACCCTCGGCCTGCGCCCCAGAAGGGATCGAAGACCACCTTGATTCCCGATTTGGCGACGGCATTCAGGTCGACCAGCTCGGCGAGGCGGGCAAGGAAGGCCGGCTTCACGTCGACTTGCTCGAAGTCGGCGGCCGATTTGGTCGATGAGGCGACGCTGCCGCCCGCGGCGACCAGGGATGCGATGGCAGCCTCAATCTGCTTCGTCACTGCAGGCAGGGCCGGCGCGCCGTCATGCGTCGAGAACTTGATGCCGTTGTATTCGGGCGGATTGTGCGAGGCCGTGAAGTTGATGGCGCCGGAGGTCTTGAGGGTCTGAACGGCATAAGCGATGGCGGGCGTGGGCGCGACGTGAGGAATGACGATGGGCGTTACGCCGGCGGCGTCGAGCACCTGGGCAGCGACTTCGACAAAGCGTTCGCCGAGAAATCGCGGGTCGCGGCCGACGAGCACGCGATGGGGCGCGGGTTGGGTTTTGACATATGCGGCGATGCCGGCCACCGCCAGCCGGATATTGGCGATGGTAAAGTCTCCGGCAACAATCGACCTCCACCCGGAGGTGCCAAATTTAATGGTTGTGCTCATGATGCCTTCTCTCCGGAAGCGCCCTTCCGCCGACCCGTCTGGAAGCAATGTTTCACCGCCAAAGTCCATACTGCCTTACCTGAATGGAGTCGGCAAGTTCAGGCCTTAGAAATAGGCCTGCAATGCCGGATTCACTGCAAGAAAGAAACCCTTGGGCCATTGTTTCTTCCTCGTTCCAACCCCGTTCGTTCCAGTTCCGTTCGCATCAGTCCGGTTCGTTCCGGCGAGAGGACGGACGAAAAAATCCTCGCATTCCGACTTGACAAGCCAAAAGGGCAGGCGCATGATTGACCCATTCTAGTTTGCATCACAAACTAGTCTGCGAACGGAGAACGACATGAACGAAACATCGTCCCGCCTTTTTGAAGAAAGTTCGGAAAGAATCGCCGGCCGTCTCATGCAGAAGGCGCATAACCAGGATGGATTGCCTGAGATCGCCATCGGAGTTGTTTTCCTGGCTCTCGCCGTGGTGTGTTGGCTCCCGACCGCAGTCCAGCCACGATCTCCAGCCTATGTAGCAGCCATCTGCGGCCAGGCGCTGCTGATTCCAATTCTCTGCCTCCGATTGCCATGGGCCATCAAAACGGTGCGCAGGAAGTTCCTGATCGAGAGGGAGGGCTACGTCGAATCAAGACCGGCCAATCGCAAGTACGTCGCGATCGTTATCGCCATTGCGATTGCGTTTGGCATCGCTGGAGTTTTTGCGGCGTTCCGCGGATCGTTCCCGCCGGCGAGTTGGGTGCTCGGGGCAACCGGGATCGGCGGCGGTGTGCTGGCCGCGATTGCTGGAAAGCTGCCACGATTCATCACCGGCGGCGCAGTAATGGCGGTGACGGGCCTTGTTCTCGCGTTCAGCGCGGTCTCACTGGCGACGGGCTTCGCCATCCTCTACGGCCTGATGGGCGCCTTGTCGCTGCTCTCAGGCTGCGTGGTCTTCCTGCACTTCCTGCACTTCATGCGCCTGCCGGCTGAGCCGGGAGAGTGAGATGAGCGCGAAGATTCAGCGACTCGCCGAGATCGACCGCGTCATCCACGAGCCGGGGCGCTTGATGATCGTCGCCCTGCTGGCCGCCGTCGAAGAAGCCGACTTCCAGTACCTGCGCCAGACCACAGGCCTCACCCAGGGCAATCTCAGCGCGCACCTCACCAAACTTGACGAGGCGGGTTACATCGCCATCGAGAAGACATTTCGGGGCAAGTATCCGCTCACTCTCTGCCGCCTGACCGAGCGCGGCAAAGAGGTGCTCGACAACTACCGCAAGGTCATCAAAGCGGCACTCTGATTGATGGGCGCAGAGCCGCGGCCTTCGCTGTACACTGGCCGTGACATTTTCGCCGGAGAGTGCCCATGACCGACTCGCCCACTCCATTCCGCCTCGTTCTTACCACTGCATCGAGTCCCGGCGCAGCCAGCCGCCTGGCACGCACGCTGGTCGAGGAGCGGCTTGCTGCGTGCGCGACTCTTCTGCCCGGAGCGACGTCGATCTATCGCTGGAAGGGCCAGATCGAGACGGCGGATGAGGTTATGCTGCTGCTGAAGACGACCGAAGAACAGGTGGGCGCGCTGGAGAAACGCCTCAAGGAGCTGCACAGCTATGAGACGCCAGAGTTCCTGGTGCTCAAGGTCGACGGCGGCAGCGCCGAGTATCTTGCGTGGCTGCAATCTTCGGTTGGGAGTTCGCCAGAAGTGAGCTGACAAAGGCGAAGGACGGCGCGGGATGAAGGGCGCCCCGTCTGATATTCTGACCCTTGGCGGATTACCGATTCTTGCATTCCTTGCAACGCGCAGGCAGGGTTGCACCCCCAGGGAACCGGCCGCATAGAGGCCCTCGTGCGCTGGTTAATGATCGCACTTCTCGTGTCTTTGGTTGGACTGCTGGCAGCAGCCCTTGGAATGGCACGTCACATTTGGGTACGGCGCTCACAGAAACGCCGCGATCTCGGCGCGCAGACTGAACAGGAAGCTGAAATGGCTGAAGAAGCCGAGTCGGAAGTTGAACTGTAAGCGGGACAAGGGGACACTTTGAACAAAGAATTCTCAGCAGACTTCTCCCCGGAGATTGCATCTACGGACGCTGGGTCAGCAAGTCGCGTGGCCCAGGACTACGAGTCAGGCACTCGCGTGACATTCGGTCTTCGCTCCGCCGGCATTGCGGTGGCCGGCAGCGCGGTCGTGGCCTTGTGCGCGCACGTGGCGCTGCCGCTGAGCTTTACGCCGGTGCCGATGACGCTGCAACCGTTGGCCGTGTTGGTTCTGGGGCTGCTGCTTGCGCCGGAGCTCGCAGCGGCTACGCTGGCGCTCTATCTGGCAGAGGGAGCGCTGGGGCTTCCGGTGTTTGCGCCGGGCCTGCCGGCCACGGCGGGGCTGGTACACCTGCTGGGTCCGACAGGCGGTTATCTCATGGCCTATCCGGCAGCCGCGGCACTTGCGTCCTGGCTGTATCGGCGCACGGGCCGCGGGTTTGGCTCGGGCTTGCTGAGCGCCGGCGCCGCGCTGGCCCTGGTCTTCGCTTGCGGCGCAGCGTGGCTGGCCGTATGGACTCACGGTTCGGTCCAGACCGTCCTCGCGCAGGCGGTGTTGCCGTTTCTTCCGGGCGCAGGACTGAACATTGCAGCAGCCGCAGCGGTGGCTCGCGGGTGCGAGCGCCTGCGCCGCGTCCGCTAAGCGCTTCCCTGCCCCATCGACCTGAAAGGACTCTCCGAAAGTGACCGCGAAGCAAGCTGAAAAGATTATCGATATCTCGATTGCCCATAGTCCCGACTCCGACGATGCGTTCATGTTTTACGGCCTGGCGACGAACAAAGTGCGCGTGCCGGGCTTTCGGTTCAATCACACGCTGTGCGACATTGAGACGCTGAATCAGAAGGCGCGGGACGAAGCGTTTTACGACGTGACGGCGATCAGCTTTCACGCCTATCCCTACGTGCAGCACAGCTACACGCTGATGGGATGCGGCGGGAGCGTGGGCGAGGGCTACGGGCCGATGGTGGTCTCGTCGCGGGAGCTGGCGCCGGAGGACCTGAAACGCGTGAAGATCGCGGTTCCGGGAACGATGACGACGGCCTACCTGGCGCTGAAGATTTTCAACCCGGAGCTGGAGACGGTGACTGTGCCGTTCGACAAGATCATTCCTGAGATTCAGGCGGGGAACTTCGAAGCTGGGCTGATCATTCACGAAGGGCAACTGACCTACTCCGCCAGCGGACTGCAAAAGGTGGTGGACCTGGGCGTGTGGTGGCGCGAGGCAACGGGACTGGTGCTGCCGCTGGGCGGCAATGCGGTGCGGCGGTCGCTGGGCAAGGAAACGCTGCAGTTGGTGACCAAGGCGGTACGCGACAGCATTCAGCACGCGCTCGACAACCGCGAGGCCGCGCTGGAATATGCGATGCAGTTCGCGCGGGACCTGGACCCGCGGCTGGCAAACCGCTTCGTGAGCATGTATGTGAACGAGCGGACGCTGGACTACGGAGCGGACGGGCGGCAGGCAATTCGCAAGCTGCTTGATCTGGGCCACGAGCGGGGAATCATTCCGATTGCGCCGCTGGTTGATTTTGTGGACTAGCAGCCGAAAACGCCAGACTGGGCTAAATCAGGGCCTGTTTACACTTCCCTTGCGGGCAGCATGAACAGGCCCTGATTACGTTGGTGCAAGTCTTACCTTGGCGTCGTTGCGTCGCGCGCTCGTCACTCAAATGTTCTGAGATCGCTCGATCCGTCCCTAAACATTTCCTAATCTCCGCCGATGCACCTTGCACGGAGATTTCCCGCATGCTGACTGAGCCACCCCCTGACTTCCTTCTTGCGTCTCCGGACGCGGCGCTTTTGACGGTTCTCGATCCCGTGCTTCGTGCTGTCGGGTCACGGGTCCAGATTGCCCTCACGCCGGAGGCAGCGCTGCGCGCGCTGACCAGGCACGATCCACCGGCGATGGCGCTCGTGGATGCGCGGCTGGCCGACCAGGAGCCCCCCTCCGATATTTGCGATCTGCTGGTTGCCGTCCGCACGCAGGTTGGCCGGCAGCGCCTGTCGATGGTGCTGATTTCCAATGAGGCGGGCGAGCGCGAGGCCGGGTTCCTCGACTCCGGGCTGGTTGAGGATATTTTGCCGCGGGCAATGGACGCCGCGTGGTGGCCCCTATGGATCGAAAGGTCGCTGCGGGTGCGAAGGCAGTCGCAGGAGCTGGAGGCTCTGCGCGAGGCCTCGCGGCGCAACCTGCAGATGGACCACCTGACCGGCATCTACAACCGCGAAACGCTGATGGCGGTGCTGTTTCGCGAGACCGATCGCGTACAGCGGA
Organism: uncultured Occallatibacter sp.; assembly: GCA_964460385.1. Taxonomy (GTDB): domain Bacteria; phylum Acidobacteriota; class Terriglobia; order Terriglobales; family Acidobacteriaceae; genus Telmatobacter. Next base: position 63,430 of record CAYWSR010000001.1, read on the forward strand.
TGAGGAGTTCGCTGGCGTTGATCCTTTTTGACATCGACGACTTTGGCCACTGGAACTCGCGGCTGGGAGCGGAAGTCTGCGACGATCTGCTTCGCCAGGTGGTGGCGCGGACCAGCCGCATGTTGCGCAGCTACGACGTCTTTGGACGGCCGGGCAAGGATGAGTTTCTTGTCGCCCTGCCCGGGTGCACGCAGGCGCAGGCCGCGGGGATGGCCGAACGGCTGCGCGGAATCTTCAGCACACCCTTTGACGTTTGCGGCAAGGCGATTCGGCTTTCTGCCTGCTTCGGAATTGCCATCAGCCTTGGGCGATCGCCGGTAGTTGTACTGCGCGAAGCAGAACAGGCGGTGGCATGTGCGCGGACGGCCGGGCCGGAGGCAATTCACTGGTTCGAGGATCCGCAGCCAACTCCGTTCGACCTGATTCCGGCGCGCCTGCTTGCAGCAGGGGACGAGGACGCAGGACTGATGGAGGAGTGAGGCGGCTGGAGCGAGTCTCCGGGTACCCCATCCTTTCCGCGGCTTTTCGAAGAAAAAATGCGGAATGGGTGGGATGCGACGTCAAATCCTTGCGCCGGATCAATGCGGGGAAGGTTGCGCCGGTTCGCTGCTCTTCCGCAAACCGTAATTACGCGGCGCCCCGTACAATAAAGAAGCAAGCCCCGTTTGCCGCTGAACAATGCCAGACCAAAACCAGGAAAAAAAGCCGGCGAAACTTGTGCCGCAAAAGCGCGACGAGGACCCGGTCGGCAAGGTCTACGACTCGCGGCTGATGCAGCGACTGGGCCACTATGTGCGGCCCTATTGGATTCAGGCGACGATCTCTACGCTCGCGGTCAGTCTCAAGTCGATGTCGGACGTGACCGGACCGTACCTGGTGAAGGTGGCCATCGATCGCTACCTGACTGGGGTTCCAAGTTCGGCCACCAACTGGCTCACGCGCCGCCTGCCAACCGATCCTTGGATGGGCATCACAGCGCTCGCGACCATCTACATCGGCGCGCTGGTGCTTTCTTATGGCTTCCAGTTCACCGAGACGTACCTGATGCAGTGGCTGGGGCAGAAGATGATGTTCGATC
>CAYWSR010000002.1:0-52366 GCA_964460385.1 uncultured Occallatibacter sp.
CCTTCTTCACCGTCGCCACGGGATTGACCAATCCGTAAGCTCGCGTGGCGATAGGGATCGGCCGCCCGCTTACGGGCCCTTTTACCCGTGTCGATCAAATTGATGGTCGTTTGCTGGCGCCGTTAATGCGCCAGGGAGCAGACGCACGTTCGATAGGACTCCGCCGTCAGATTCGAGAGCGCGCAGGAATACTGCGGCCAGAAGGCTTTGATTTCCGCGGAAACATCGCGTACATAGTAGTTGCGAATATAGTTCTGGCTTGCTGTCGTCTGGGCTCCAGGATCGGCGGCAAACCCCGCAATAAGCTTGCCCAACGTAGCAGCAGAGAACTCCGACTCGTGGAAAGCCTCCGCGAAGTCGTACTCGCGCGTCCACTCGGCGTCCACGCCTGTCGTGTTCGATGCCGCGAAGACTTTGTAGTCCACCATGACCGCCGTTCCCGGGTCGACCTGCGCCACGGTAAAGGACGGGCTGTTCCCGTTAATAGGCGAAATCGACGAAACAAGTTTGACCGGAACCCCGGCTTGCGCGTTCCGCGGAGCCTCGCTTCCCGACGGTTTGAGCAACCGCAGCTCATCCATGTGCGTATGAGCGAAGATTGCGAGCCGTACCACGTCGCCGAAGTCCCCAATTGTATTGCCTAGCTCATCCGATGCCAAAAACTCGTCAGGTGACTTTCCCCCGCACACGTTTCTCATTTTGAGGATCGTGGTGAAGGGATCGATTCCCGGCGGAATGTGGCCCATCACCCAGATCTTCTCCTTGTGCTCGCGTGCCCGCTCAAGCTCCCCGCGCAGCCACGCAATCTGCGCGGTGCCGGCATCGGCATCGGACTTGCCGTCACAGGTCGAGTATCTCCGCGAAAGAAACAGGTCGTCGAGGACCAACAGGCGCGTGTGCTCGATGGGCGCAGGCAGAGCAATGCTATAGTTGCCGCCGGCTCCGAAGCTTGGCAGGGCTTTTTCACGCTCTGCCGCCGGAAAGCCCTCCGTGAAGACGGTGCCGGCCGCGCGCAGAAATTCGCTGTTCGCATCCAGCTGATAATCCCCGCAGCCCGAGTCGTTGTTGCCCAGTGCTCCGTACACTGGAACACCGGGAAGCGCCTTGCGCAGCGCGTGCAACACATAATCGAGAGTCTTGACGACGAATGCTCTGTAAGCTTGCGGCGACGCCTGCGGAAAGAGCGCGCTGTACTTGCAGGAAAACGCATGTGCCACCAGGTCGCCGCTAACGACGACAAATCCCGCCGCGCCTGCCTTTGAACGGATGGCAGTCAGGCTGGACTTGAACAGCGCATACGGTGTATCCGGCCCCCGCGCGTGGCATTTGTCCTGCAAGGCATCGAATCGCTGCTGGCGATCGGCCGAGGGAGCTGCGGCGAGAATCGCATCCCAGGAGCGGGCCGGTGCGGATTCCAGTTGTGCCGCTTTCGCAGAATCCCAGAAGGGCTCGAAGTGGATGTCGCTCACCAGCAGTGCGGAAACTGTACGCGGGCGGGCAGCGTCCTGCTGCTCATCCTGCCCTTGCGCTTTCGCACCACACAAAGGAATGAAAAGAAAGCAGATCGACACAGCTCTTTGAGCCAGTACTCGTGAGAAACGCGTCATTCGATGCTCCGGAGAAGTGTAGCCGCCGCAGCCCCGGGCCAGTACCGCGGCCACGACGCATAGGGCGAGTGTAGGATAACCCGCGCCGCCGGAAAGAGCTGCATAAGCAGGCTTCTCTCCCATAGAAAGTCCAGCCGCTTGTCCGGCCTGGAATGGCGAGCTTTGTGTCCGCGGTCACTTCTCCGGTTTTCGTCGGTAGTACAATCATAGAATTCGTGCTACTCGCTGCCTGCGTGCCAGGTTGTGACCCGCCCGATGAAGGGACCCCATGTCGTTTGCCGTGCGAACCTTGCTCGATGACCAGGCCGGCAACACACGAGCGAAGGTCTGCGGCATCTATGCATTCCTTCTGTTGTTCAATCTCTTCGCATGGCTTTGGGCAGTGGTTGCATTTCATCACTATCCCCTGCTGCTCGGCACAGCTTTCCTGGCGTACAGCTTCGGTCTGCGGCACGCTGTCGACGCCGACCACATCGCTGCCATCGATAACGTCACCCGCAAACTGATGCAGGAGGGCAAGCGCCCTGTTTCAGTTGGGCTGATGTTTTCCTTCGGCCACTCTACCATCGTGGTTCTCGGCTCGCTGGCAATTGCGTTCACCGCGCTCAAACTCCAGCAGCACGTCGATCAGTTTCGCAACATCGGGGGAATCGTCGGCACGCTGGTCTCCACGTTCTTCCTGTTCGCCATTGGCCTTGCCAACCTGGTAATTCTCCGCTCAGTCTTCCAGACCTTTCAGGGCGTGCGCCGTGGCGAGCCCTATATTGACGAGGATCTCGATCTCCTCCTTTCCAATCGCGGGTTCCTGGCGAAGATTTTCAGGCCGCTCTTTGCCGTCATCACCAAGAGTTGGCACATGTATCCGCTCGGCCTGCTCTTTGGTCTCGGGTTCGATACCGCTACAGAGATCGGATTGCTCGGCATCTCGGCTGCTGAGGCCTCGCGCGGGCTGCCCATCGCATCCATTCTTGTTTTTCCGGTTCTCTTTGCGGCAGGGATGTCGCTCATCGACACTACAGACAACATCCTCATGCTCGGCGCGTATGGCTGGGCTTACGTCAAACCGATCCGCAAGCTCTACTACAACATGACGATTACTTCTGTCTCTGTGCTGGTGGCGCTGGTGGTGGGGGGCATTGAAGCTCTCGGCCTTCTTGGATCGCAGCTTCACCTGCAAGGCCGGTTCTGGAGCGTCGTCGGCAGCCTCAATGGCAACTTCGGCGTGCTCGGCTACTGCATCATCGCGCTTTTTGTCGTCAGTTGGATCGTCTCGATCGCGATCTACAAGGTCCAGCGCTTTGAGGAGCTCGAGCTCGAGATCGAAGCCTGACCTGCCTGCTAGCCCCCGCAGGCAGCCACGGCCTCTTCTTCGCTATCGAAAACACCGAACAGCGACAGAATCCCCACCATCTTGAAGGTCTTTCCGACAAAGTTGCTTGGCTTCACCAGCTTGGTGCTGCCGCCCATCTTCGACGAGATGCGAAGAGCGTTGACGATTGAGCCGATGCCGGACGAGTCGATGTAGGGCAGCGCCTCAAGATCGAGAACGAGAAAAATGTGGCCGCTTGCCAGGGCGGATTGAAACGCCGTCTCAAACTGATTGACAGCCTCGCCGCTCACCAGCCTGCCCTTCAGTTTAATCGTGCAAATGTTGCCGCTTTCCCTGATGTCAAGGTCCACTTGTGTCCTCTTGTCGCCTGTCAAGATTCTTCTTTACATCAAGAAGGGGGCTTGTTAAGCTCCAACTACTTCAGAATCAATACGCCCTCTCCCCCTTGTCAAGGAAAGTTATAACAGATCAGCACGGGACCCGATGATTTCCTCCGTTTATGACGCGGCTTTCGAGCTCGGCGCATCGCTACTCGTTGCGCCGGATGCCGCATCGCGGGCAGCGCTCGTAGCGTCTGCCGTTACCCAGCTCCTTCCCGACTCCGCCTGCGCCGTCCACCGGGTTGTGCTCACCGACGAGGGTCCGCATTGGATGATCCTCGCCGTCGCGGGCGATGCTTCTCATGTGCAGGAATCGATTCCCGATGGCAGCGCCCTGATTGCTCCCTTGCTCACAGAAACGCCTCAGGCCGTGGTCTATCCCGGTTCTGAGGTTCGCCGCGAAGACTACGCACACCTCAATCTTTCCCGGTCCGTTGAATCGGTGGCCTACATCCCGCTTCTCCTTGAAGAGCAGTTGATCGGCGCTATCGAGATCTTCACTTTCGCCGCCGCTCTGGAGCCGGAACAGTTGGACGAACTTGGCCCGGTCATCGGTCTTGCCGCCCCGGCCCTTCTGGCCGCGGAGAGCGCCGACGCCCAGCGCCAGGAACTCCTCGACTCCGTTCACCGAATGTCGCAACTTTACGACCTCGAAAAGTCGCTCAATTCCACGCTCGAACTCGATCAGGTGGTTGAACAGATCCCGGCCAAGGCGATTGCCATGTTGCCCTGCCAGGCGATCCACCTCTGGCTCTACGACGCCGGTTCGCTGCGCCTGCTCTCCAGCAGCGGCCAGGACTATACGGTTGAGCTCGGAAATACACAGGCTCCCGGCGAGGGCTACGTCGCCGACATGGCGGAGACGGGGGAATCCCTTCTCATAGATGATCCCGACGATGAGCGGATTGCCCTGCGGAATCAGACCTTCGATCCAGACAGCGGCATGATGCCGGTGATGAATGCGCTGCTCGTCCCCCTCATGCAGGACGAAGCGGAAGTAGGCGTTCTCGAAGCCATTAACCGCGAAGACCGGCCCTTCGACGAGGATGACGAATTCTTCCTCATGTCAATGGCCGAGTCGGTCAGCAATGCCCTCAAAAATGCCAGCCTCATGCACGCCGAGCGCAAGCTGGCGATTCTTGAAGCGCTGGTCCACGTCAGTTCTGAGATTACCTCCACGCTGCGCCTCGACCGCCTGCTGCAGATCATCGCCAACAGCCCGCAAAATGTGCTGCCCTACGAGCTCTGCGCCATCGCCCTCGATAGCCGTGGACGCCTGCAACTGAAAGCCATCTCCGGCATGACCAGTCTGCCGCTGGGCGACGCAAAGGTCTCACAGGTTGCGAAGATCGTTGACTGGCTCTCGACGCAGACCGGAACGGTTCGGCTGTCGCGCCATGACGGCTCTGAGGAGCAGGTCGAACTTCCTGAGCCCGTGACGCGCCACTTCGATGAGACTGGATATCGCGGGCTTTTTTCGGTGCCTCTTGTGGATGACCAGGGCCGCGTGGGCCTGCTGCTTTACGAAAGCAGCGATCCCGATTTCCTCGACCTGCCTCATACCGAGATGATCAAGATCCTGGCCGGCCAGGCGACGGTCGCCATCCGCAACGCGCTGCTCTATCGCGAAGTCCCGCTCATCAGCATTCTTGAGCCGCTGATGCAGAGAAAAATTGCGCTCCTGAGTACAAGCCGCAGCCGAAGGCTTACTTTTGCCGCGATTGCCGCGTTCGTTGCGATCTTCCTCATCTTCTGCCCGCTGCCCATGCGCGTCACAGGCGACGCTACCGTGGCAGGGCAGCATTTGGTCACGATCGCCGCGCCGATGGACGGCAATGTGCAGACGGTCTACGCTCATGAAGGTCAGCGCGTGAATGCCGGCGATCTGCTGGGGACGCTCAATGACTGGCAGTGGCGCTCTGATCTGGCTGCCGCCGAGGCCAAATACCAGGAATCGATGCTGACAATGCAGAACGATCTGGCGCGCGGCGCACCGCAGGCCGGCGCCGATCGCGCTCAGACTGAGTTCCTTCGCTCCGAGGTTGCGCGCATTCGCGCCCGCATCGATAGCGCCCAGTTACGCTCGCCCATTACCGGCATCGTCGTCACGCCCAACCTGGAAAACGCTGCCGGCAAGCATCTGGCCGCCGGCGATTCCTTTGCGCAAGTGCTCGATCTCAAGAGCGCTGTCGTCGAAGTTGCTATTCCGGAGCGCGATGCCTCATTGCTGCAGGCGGGCCAGACCGCGGCCGTCAAGCTCGACAGCTTCCCGCAGCGCACCTGGCGCAGTCAGGTCTCCGTGGTCAGCCCGCAGGCGCAGGCGGGCGATGGAGTTCGCACATTCAATGCAGAGGTGCCCGTCAGCAACACTGACGCCGTGCTCCGCGCAGGCATGAGCGGCCGCGCCAAGATCTCCATCGGCTGGAGGCCGTCCGGATATGTTCTTCTCCGCGGCCTCGCGCTTTGGATCTGGCAGACTCTGTGGAATTGGATTGGCTGGTGACAAGAATGAGAAAGCATAGAATCCGCAAATGCATTCCCGCCCTTGCTGCTCTGCTGGCATTGGCGTCCGTCCTTTTCGCGAGCACCGGTTGCAACTCCCACGCACAACCCCCTGCCGCTGTGGCGGCTGAAACGCCTGCCGCGGCTCCTGCGCCGGCTCCCGCCGCGCCAGCAACGGACCCAAGGGCATTTACTACGACCGGCCCAATCGTCGCTGACCAGCAGGCCGACATTGCCGCTGAACGAGCAGGCCGCATCGCCGGCATCAGCGTGCAGATCGGCGATCGCGTAAAGGCCGGCCAGCTCCTGGCTTCGCTCGACGACCGCGTCCTCCGTTCTCAATACGAATCGCAAAAAGCGCATATTGCCTCCGCCCAGGCTCAGGTCCACGAGTGGGAGTCGGAAGAGGAGACGGCCAAGTCCGATCTTCGCCGCGCTGACCTCATGCGCAACGAGAAGATCGTCAGCGAAGAGACCTGGGAGCATGCAAAGTATCGCGTCGACGAGACTATCGCCGAGGTCAACCGCTATCACAATGAAGAAGCTGCGGCTGAAGCAGACTTGACCACTGCGAACCTGCAGCTTGAGCAGTCGCATATTGTTGCACCTTTCGCCGGCGTTGTGGGTCGCAGCTCAGTTCGCCCCTCGCAGGAAGTCAAACCCGGAGACGTTCTCTTCTGGATCACCGCCGAGGCTCCGCTGCGCGTGCTCTTCACGGTGCCCGAGTCGGCCATGGCCGCTTTCAGCAAGGGCAAGACGCTCGACCTTACCACGGCAGACTTCCCCGGCCAACACCAGGCCGCCCACATTCTCCGCGTGAGCCCGGTCGTCGACCCCGCCAGCGGCAGCGTCCAGGTCATCGGTGCCGTCGATCATCCCGCCGCCTGGCTTAAACCCGGAATGTCCATGCAGATCCGTCTTGCGCCATGAACCTGACTGAAGCCCTTGACGCCGCTCTCCCCGAGATCCCGCGCACGCGCCTGGCGCGCAGCAGGCCCCCGCGTCTCGATCCCGATCTCATCGTTCGCGAAGATTTGCTCGACGGTGAACCGATCGTCGGCGTTTTCCAGCGCGACAGCAGCAGCTATTTCCGTTTCCCGCCCTCTCAGTGGCAACTCCTGCTCTTATTCGACGGAGTGCGCTCCTTTGAAGAAATAGCCGCCGAATACAGCGAGCAGACTGGCTACTCGATGGGTGCGCAAGACGTACGGCTTGCTGCCGACACATTGGAGGAGGCAAACTTCTGGTACAAGAGCCCGCAGGAGAAAAACCTTGCCATGAGCCAGAGGCTCAATGCTCAGCGTGGGCGCCGGGCCGGAAGCAAATCCAAGCTCAATCTGGCCCATATCTCATTTTCAGGGTGGGATCCCGATCGCTATTTGGGATGGCTGGACGGGAAAATCGGAAAGTACATTTACAGCCCTTGGTGTGCGCTGGCAGCGTTAATTCTGTTTGTGTTCGAATTCGGAGTCTTTGTCGATAAGTGGAGCTTGATCGGGCCGGATATCAAAGTCTTCTACAACTTCACTGAAAAGGGTCTCCCGGACTTCATTGAATTCTGGATCCTGATCTTTGTGCTTGGCTTCATCCATGAAACAGCCCATGGCCTAACCTGCAAGCACTTCGGCGGGCAGGTCCACAGCATGGGATTGATGTTTCTGTATTGCTTGCCGGCGTTTTTCGTCGATGTGTCCGAGGTTTGGATTTCGGCCACAAAGTTGCAGCGCCTGGCCACGGTCATTGCAGGCATCTGGATCGAAATGGTGATCAACGGCCTGGCAATGATCGTGTGGCTGAATACTCATCCAGGGCAATGGATCCATGATTTTGCTTATCTCGTGATTCTTCTCACCGGAGTTGCCGTCGTTGTCCTTAATCTCAATCCGCTTCTCAAGCTCGACGGCTATTACTTCATTACCGAAGCAATGGGAATTCCCGATCTCAAGGAGCGATCGACCGAGTTCTTGACCGGATGGTTTCAGAAGGGCATCCTGCGCTTGCCCGTCGACACGATCGTCGTTCCTCGCCGTCGTGCCCCGCTCTTTGTCGTCTATGCGTTACTCTCCGGGGCATATAGCTATCTCATGCTCTTCTTCGTTCTCCGCCTTGCCTACAACATTGCAGCGCACTGGTTGGCCGAGTTCGCAATTCTCCCCATCGGCCTGCTGGCATTTACCATGTTTCGTGCGCGCCTGCGTTCTCTCCGCAAGGTCATTCTGGAGGTTTGGAGAGCTAAATTCAGCGGAGGCCGTCTCTGGCGCCCAGTTCCCGTCATTGCCGCCGGTCTCGTGGTCGCTCTTCTGTTTGTGCCAATTTGGCGCGACCGAGAAGATGCGTGGTTTTTACTTGAGCCGTTGCGCACCGATACTGTCCATGCGTCGGTGACGGGCCGGGTGAACGAAGTTCTGGTTCGAGAGGGCCAGAAGGTCCGCGCCGGTGAGCCGCTGTTGCGCATGAGCAGCCTGCTCACCTCGTCTTTGCATTCCTCTGCTACCGTGCAAACGGGGAATGCCCGCTTCGACGCGGTCACGGCAGAGTTGCAGGGGAAGAGTATAGGTTCCGCAGCCGCCGAAGAGGATGCTTCGTTACACGCGACCCGCATCGCACTGGAAGCTGAGTCTTCGCTGGTAGTTTCAGCCACCGCAGACGGAACCATCCTCAGCCAGGATCCTGACGCGCTTCTCAACCAGGACGTCGCCGCCGGACAGCCGCTGCTTGATCTGGCTGCGGATGGCCCGCGCGTGGTGCGCGTATACGTGCCCGTCTACGTGCTCGAACGCATCCATCCTGGCGATGAGGTGGCCTTTCAACTTCCCGGCCGGTTTTCAGTTGTTCGAATACCCTTTGCTGCTCCCGGAGGAGACGCGGTCACTCTTCCGGCGGGCTTGATCGCAAATCAGAAATACAAGGGCGTCAAGCCCCCTGTCTTCTACTGCACTCGCTTGGTGTTGCCCGCTTCGGCCGGCAATCCGCTCATCGGCGATTCGGGCCAAGCTCTGATCTTTGGAGATCGCCGAAGCCTCGCCGCCCGCTTTTTCCGAATTGCAGCCGACCTCGTCAAGACCCATGTTTGGTAGAAACAAAAGCGGCAGCCGGTTGGCTGCCGCTTTTGCCCGTAGAAGAGCAAGTCGAATTGGAGTTCAATCGGTCGGGGAGGGCCGCACAATACGCTTGCCGCTTCTACGAATCTTTCCTTGACTCGAGCTACCTTGCGGCCGGTCTAGGCACAGAAGCATTGGCGAAAGCACCGCCACCGGGCACGCCTGAGTGCAGGCGCACTAGTTAGAACGAAGCACACTGGCCGGCTTGAACGGGCTGGCCGGCTTGAACGGGCTGGCTGGCTTGAACGGGCTGGCCGGCTTAAACGGGCTGGCCGGGACAATCTTGCTTGCGGCGGCGATCTTGCTGGCTGCAGTGGCGTTGGACAGCTTGGCGCTCTTGGTGGTCTTGGCGGTCATTCCGGTGCTAATCAGCGACTTCTTTGAAACTGCCATTGTCATTCTCCCCAGATAAGATTTTTGAACTTCCGAACGCCTACCTTATTGCATCCCGCGTGCCAAACTCGAGCGAAATGGTCCAATTTTCGTATCTCGCTGATTCTGCGCGACTTTTAGTCTGGATCAAAAGCGGGTCTGGCGCGGGGTCTCCACTGAAAAGGTTAATTTTTCACCCTTTAGGGGTTAATTTTTCACCCAAACCCGCTCAAAGCCCGTATTTCCGGCACAAATACTTCATGCGCTGGGAGTCGATCCTCAGCAGCTTTGACGCCGCCGCTTTGTTCCCGCCCGTGCGTCGCAGAGCCGTGCTCAGCAGTGCGATCTCCAGCCGCTGGACCTCAGCGTCGAAGTCGGTCCCCTCCTCGGGCACCAGGATCGCCTCCTGCGCTGCCATACTTTGAGCCACCACCCTGGAAGGAAGATCGCTCGCGCCGATCTCATCGCGGCGCACCGTCACCACCAGCCGCTGGATCATGTTTTCAAGCTCGCGCACATTTCCGGGCCAGGTGTGCTCTTCAAGCGCGCCCAGTGCATCCTCGGTGAGTCGCTTCACGGGAATGCCGTTTGCCACGCAATGGACCTGGAGAAAGTATTCGCACAGCACCGGTATGTCGCCCGCGCGCTCGCGCAAAGGTGGCAGGAGAATGGGCACCACATGGATGCGGTAGTAGAGATCCTCGCGGAACTTTCCGTTCCGAACCATCTCTTCCAGCGGCTCGTTGGTTGCGCAGATGAGCCGGAAGTCGATCTTGCGAAATGTGCGCCCGCCCAGCCGCTGCACCTGGTGATCCTCAAGCACGCGCAACAGCTTGGTTTGCAGCGCCGGGGTCAGCGTCGCGATTTCATCCAGGAAGAGCGTCCCCCCATCGGCCAGCTCGATCTGGCCCGGCCGCGACTCTGTCGCCCCGGTGAACGCGCCTTTCTCGCTCCCGAATAACTCCGACTCGATCAGAGTCTCGGGCAGTGCAGCGCAGTTCAACCGTATATAGGGCTTGCTGGCGCGTGCACTGAGCGCCACAATCGCCCGCGCCGCCAGTTCCTTGCCCGTTCCGCTTTCGCCGCGAATCAGGACATTTATGCTGCTGTCGGCCACCTGCTGAATGGCGTCGTAAACCAGCCGCATCGACTCGCTGCCGCCGACAAAGTCCTGGAAGCGGCTCGCTTCCAGAGACCGCTGCATCATCCATTCGCGCGCAGCATTCTCGGCGCGCAGGCGCATGATCTCTACCAGCGTTACGCGCAGTTCATCCACATCCACCGGGCTGCGAAAGTGGGCGTCCGCTCCGTTGGCCAGCGCCTGCTTCTCCACGGCGCGTGCGTGCGCGCGGCTCATCGAAATCAATGTCAGGTTTTCGTTCAGCCGGCGCAGCTCGTTCAGAACCGGGAGTCCGCCAAACGGCTCCTCACCCTCGGTGTCGATGCTCAGCAGCACAGCCGCGACTCCCGCCTCGCGGGTCCACCTGGTCAGATCCTGGTAGCTGTCGCGCACCACCAAATGGCACCAGGGCGCCAGCTCACGCGACAGATCATCGACAAGCTCCTTGTCCACGGTCACGATGCAGACGATGGGCAGCCCCGCCTCAGGGACAGGCGCTGGTTCTGCTTTGGGTGACTTTCGAGGGGTGGCCATAACAAATTCTACTCGCCAATCGTTTCGGAGCAAACAATGGGTTTCATAGCGCGGAACCAGACAATCACGTCATCCTGCCGCACGTTTGTGCCTTTCCTCACGTCATTCGAGCGCTTCGCTCAGCTTCAACCACCCGCACCACGGAGCCCCGAGTCTTCATTTCCCCTACAGCTTTTTCATCCCCGTTCCTGTATTTTCATGGAATATCGCAGACCAGAAGCGGGAGTATCTCGAGCCGCAGCCGCCCCTCGGCCAAGAACCCCGCCGCTTTCCTCGTTCGTTGCAAGGGAGGAGTCTTGAGCACCAGCGACCCATCGCTCTCCAACCGTGATCTGGCTCCCACCACGCTCGAGCAGCGCACCTGGGGCCTCTACAACTACACCGCCCTCTGGTTCTCCATGTGCATGGAGATCACCACCTACCAGCTCGCCTCCGGTCTCATCGCCAAGGGCATGGACTGGAGACAGGCGGTGGGCACGGTGCTCCTCGGAAACCTCATCGTGCTCGTTCCCATGCTGCTCAATGCGCATGCCGGCGCCAAGTACGGCATTCCCTTTCCGGTCTTCATCCGTGCGCCCTTCGGCGTGCGCGGCGCAAACATTCCCGCCATCCTCCGCGCGGTGGTTGCATGCGGCTGGTTCGGCATTCAATCGTGGATCGGCGGCTCGGCCATCTACGCCATGCTCGAGGTGATCTGGCCGTCTGCCGCCACTCATCCGGCCTTCTTGTGGGCGAGCTTTCTCGGCTTCTGGCTGCTCAACATGGTCGTCGTCTGGCGCGGCGTCGAATCCATCCGTCGCCTACAGGCCGTTGGCGCGCCCCTCATGTTCGTCATGGCCGGAGCGCTGCTCTTCTGGGTTCACTCCAAGGCGGGCAGCTTCGGCACCATGCTCTCCACGCCCAGCCAGTTCCACTCCACCGGCTCGTTTCTCGCTGTCTTCTTTCCGTCGCTCACAGCCATGGTCGGCTACTGGGCCACACTCGCGCTCAACATCCCCGACTTCACGCGCTACTCCAAGTCGCAAAGTGGCCAGGCCTGGGGACAGGCTCTTGGCCTTCCGTTGGCTATGGTGCTCTACACATTCGTAGGAATCGCCGTGACTTCGGCATCGGCGGTTTTGTTCGGCCATCCCATCTGGAACCCTATCGTGTTGATCGGAGCCTTTCATCAGCCATTCGTGGCCTTCATCGCCCTCATCGGCATCCTCATCTCCACGCTCAACGTAAACATCGGCGCGAATGTTGTCTCGCCTTCGAACGACTTCTCCAACCTCTATCCGCGGCTCATCAGCTTTCGCACCGGCGGCATGATCACCGGGCTGCTCGGCCTTGCCATGTGCCCGTGGAAGCTGCTGGCCACACCCGACGCCTTCATCTTCGGCTGGCTGATTGGCTACTCGGGCCTCATGGGCCCGGTCGCCGGCATCATGATCGCCGACTACTTCCTCATCCGCAAGACCGAACTCGACGTCAACTCGCTCTATCATCGCGAGGGTGTCTATCACTACACCAAGGGCTTCAACCCGCGTGCGGTCATCGCGCTCGTGGCGGGAGTCGGCCTGGCCCTCATCGGGGTCTTCGTCGAGTCGCTCCACTTCCTCTACGACTACGCCTGGTTCGTGGGCTTCTTTGTGGCGGGGATCGTGTACGTCGGGCTGATGAGGGTATTTGTGCCGGCGGGAGCGAAGTAGAACTCTGGCCCCAGAAATCATCAGGGTTGGCTCACTTGCGGTTCAACTATTTCTACTGGATGATTTGCACGAAAATAAATCCGAAGATGGAAACAAGGCCAAGCACAAGAAAAACCACGAGCAGAGCCCTGAGCTTACTGTTCGGATAGAACCGGCTGTGCTCTCGAAATATCCGAGTGTATTCGCGACTCACAAAACTGAACCGCGATGCTTGGCTCACCTTACTATTGATACCGTCGATCAAAGCGAATTGAACAATCCAGCAGACGAGGATTGACGCGAAGCCAAGCCCCAGGCACGCCATTGAAATCGCGAACATAGTTCTACAAACTCCACTCGCCCATTCACAGCTAGCGGCTAGCAGCTAGAAGCTCTCGCTCCTACTCCACCAGCGCGTCCGCAATCGCCAAATGCTCATCCAGCACGGCAATGCCGAAGTCGAGCTCTTCCTTCGTCACGATCAGTGGCGGAGCAATCACAAAGTGGCTGACCCAGGCCTGGATCGAAACGCCCTGCGCCAGCATCCTGGCGGCAATCTGATCCACCACCAGCGGCTTGCCTTCCACCTTGTCGCTATTGGTGTTGAAGAGCTTCTTCGTCTCGCGGTTCTTCACGATCTCCACCGCAAAGAACAGCCCCAATCCGCGCACATCGCCAACCGACGGATGCTTCGCCTTCAGCGCCTCCAGCTTCTCACGCACGTAGGGCTCAAGCTCCGCCGCGCGCTCCACTAGCTTCAGCCGTTGCATCTCTTCAATGGTGGTCACCGCCGGGCCCAGCGTCATCGGATGAGCCTCGTACGTGTGCCCGTGGGCAAAATAGTGATCCTCAAAGTAGTCGGCAATCTTGCCCGTTGTGGCGCAAAGCCCCAGCGGCATGTAGGCCGAGGTAATGCCCTTTGCGGTGACCAAAATATCCGGCGTCACGCCCCAGTGATCCACCGAAAACCACTTGCCCGTGCGACCCCATCCAGCCATCACTTCATCGGCAATCAGCAAAACCCCGTGGCGGTCGCAGATTTCGCGAATGCGCGGGAAGTACTCCGGCGGCGGCACCAACACACCGTTCGTGCCCACCACCGGCTCAAGAATAACCGCGGCCACATCGCTCTCGTTCTCGATCATGTGCTCAATGTAGTCGGCGCATGCGATATTGCAGCTTGGATAAGTGTGCTTGATCGGGCAGTCGTAACAGTTGGTCTCGGGGGCGAAGATGAAGCCGCCGCCTTTTCCGCCCGGCTCCATAGCCCAGCGCCGTGGATCGCCCGTGGCCGCAATCGAGGCCATGGTCGAGCCGTGATACGAGCGGTAGCGTGAGATGATCTTCGTCTTGCCGGTGTACATGCGCGCAATCTTGAAGGCCGCTTCGTTGGCCTCCGTGCCGCTCGTCGCAAAGAAGAACTTGGTGAGCCCCGCCGGCAACACTTCCAGCAGCTTTTCGCTCAGCCGCGCCCGCGCCCGCGTGGCGTATCCCGGCGCAACGTAGGTGAGTTCGCGCGCCTGCTCGGCAATCGCCTCGATCACGCGAGGATTCTTGTGGCCGAGGTTGACGCACATCAACTGCGCGCTCAGATCGAGATAGCGCTTGCCCGCGCCGTCGAAGAAGTAGCATCCTTCCGCATCGGCAACATACATAGGCTTCCAGGTCTTCTGGAATCGCCATGTGCCGTAGTTGTGTTGCCGCGTCGTTGCGGAGATCTCTTCTGCCGTCATCGTCTTTTGCTGGGGAACTGCGGTCTCGACCGTCTCGCTCATAGCGCGGCACTCCTCTGGAGAATGTTCAAATCCTATCATCGCGATTGCGGACCTGTATCCACGCACAGTCCACGCGGCTGCGGCCATTCGCTGCAGTTTTACCGCACCTGCGGAAAGCCCAGGTCCACCTTGCTCGACCCCGGGTCGGGCCAGCGGCTCGTTACCACTTTCGCGCGCGTGTAGAACTGCACGCCTTCCGGCCCATACATGTGTAGATCGCCGAACAGGGATGACTTCCATCCGCCGAAGCTGTAGTACGAAACAGGAACGGGAATCGGCACGTTGACGCCCACCATGCCCACTTCCACGTCGAACTGAAACTGCCGCGCCGCGCCGCCATTCTGCGTAAAGATCGCGGTTCCGTTGCCGTAGGGATTCTCGTTGATCATGCGCACCCCCTCGGCATAAGAATCCACACGCACCACGCTCAGCACTGGCCCGAAGATCTCCTGGTTGTAGCAGCGCATGCCCGGCCGCACGTTGTCGATGAGCGATGGCCCTAAGAAGAAGCCGCTCGTTCCGGTTGCCGGATCATTGCGGCCATCCACGGCCACCGTGGCTCCCTCGGTAATGGCCACGTCCAGATGGCCCGCTACGCGATCCCGATGCTCACGCGTAATCAGCGGTCCCATCTCAACGCCGGGCTCCGAACCCGGCCCCACCTTAATTTTTGCAAGCCGCTCTCGAATCGCCGCCACCAGTGGCTCGGCTACGCTGCCCACGGCGACCACCGCCGAAATTGCCATGCAACGCTCGCCTGCTGCGCCGTACGCCGCGGAAACAGCCGCGTCGGCCGCCATCGCGATGTCCGCATCAGGCAACACCAGCATGTGATTCTTCGCGCCGCCCAGCGCCTGTACGCGCTTGCCGTTCTTCGTTCCCGTTTCGTAAATCGCCTTCGCCACCAGCGTCGATCCCACAAAGCTGATCGCCTTCACGTCAGGATGCTCGAGCAACCGATCGACCGCGACCTTGTCTCCTTGCACAAGGTTCAGCACGCCGTCGGGTACGCCCGCCTCCTGCGCCAACTCCGCAATCAGCATGCTCGCCGAAGGAACCTTCTCCGAAGGCTTCAGCACAAACGCATTCCCGCACGCGATCGCGTTCGACAGCATCCACAGCGGCACCATCGCCGGAAAGTTGAACGGCGTAATGCCGGCCACTACGCCGAGCGGCTGGCGAATCTGATAGACATCAACTCCTCTACTCGCCTGCTCGGTGTATCCGCCTTTCAGCAGGTTGGGAATCCCGCACGCGAACTCCACGTTCTCCAGGCCGCGTGCCACTTCGCCCAATGCGTCAGCCTTCGTCTTGCCGTTCTCGCGCGTCAGAATCTCCGCGATCCGCGTCCGATTCTGCACGATCAGCTCGCGCAGCTTGAACAGCACCTCGGCTCGCCCTGACAGCGGAACCGACCTCCACTCTCGAAATGCCTCTTTCGCCGCGGCCACTGCGCGATCCACGTCAGCAGCGTTGGCGAACCCGACCTCGGCAATTACTTCGCCGGTCGCGGGATTGTTCACAATCCCTCTTCGCCCCGACGTCGCTGCCTCCGGCTTCCCGCCAATCCAGTTGTGCACTGTTGTCACCGCTAATGTCCCTGTAGAGCTCATCGCATCTCCAATCCCGAGCCATCCTCTCGAGCCGACCGCCGGCCAGACCGCCGGCCAGACCGCTTCACTTCGAACGAATCCAGTCCATGGTCTTTGTCGCCAGCCTGTCAAACGCTGTGATGGCCAGCTCCAGGTGTTCTTCCCGTGTGTCCTCAATTTTGTTGTGGCTGATCCCCTTGAGCGATTGCACGAACATCATCACTGTGGGTATGCCTGCGCGTGAAACCTCCGCCGCATCGTGCAACGGCCCCGAGGGCAGCCGATGCGACTTGCCCGCCGCCCCTTCGATCGCCGCTTCGCACAGCGCAATCAGCTCGGGATGGAACGGTTCCGGCGCAATGTTCCAGATACGCGACCACTCCACCGTGCACCCTTCCTCTTGGGCAAAGGTTTCGCTCTTCTCCTGCGCCTCGCGATACATGCTGGCCAGCACATCGGCGTTCAGATCGCGCTGATCGAGCGTCGCTTCGCAGCGGCCCACCACCGCGGTCACAATGCCCGGGAACGTCTTTACGCTGCCCATGGTGCACACCGCGTCCGGGTGCTTCATCGCAATCGGGCGGATTTCGAGCGCCAGCTTGGCCGCCGCGGCCAGCGCATCTCTCCGCGCATTCATCGGCGTCGAGCCCGAGTGCGCCTCCTGCCCGTGAAACGTGATCGCGTGCCTCTCAACACCCTTCGTTCCCAGCACAGCACCGAGCGGCAGGCCCAGCTTCTCCAGCACCGGCCCCTGTTCGATGTGCAGCTCCAGGTACGCCGCGGCATTCTTTCGCTCCACGCCGGCGTTACCAATCGCGTCCACGTGCACGCCGCACTCTGCCAATGCTTCTTCCAGCCGCTTGCCGCCGGCGTCCGTTCTTCCGCGATCCTGGTCGATCGTGTGCGTTCCGGCAAACGCCGACGATCCAAAGAGGCTACGGCCAAAGCGCGCGCCCTCCTCGTCGGCCCAATCCACCAGCCGCAAAGTCACTGGCGGCCTGCCCTCAAACTCCTCAGAAACTCTGCGCAGCACCGTATACGCGCTCACCACGCCGAGGCATCCGTCGAGCCATCCCCCATTGGGAACTGAATCCAGATGGCTCCCGAGAATCAGCGCCTTCTCTGAGTCGCCGGCCAGCGTTGCCCAGCTGTTCCCAGCGGCGTCGTAATGGTGCTCCACTGGCAGCTCGCGCAGCTTGGTCTGGAACCACTCCCGCGCCTTCAGCCACGTAGGGCTCCACGCCAGTCGCTGCGCCCCATTCTCATCTGCTGTCAGCGCGTGCAACTCCTTCAGCAGCCCGATCGCCGCGTGTGCATCAACCGGCATGGTTCACCTCGCGCGAGGCCGGGCTGGCCGCACGCCGGAGCATCTTTCCACGTCCCGCTTCGCCCACGAATGTGCCATCGCGGACCTGCACTTTTCCGCGCACTGTCACAACCGATGGCCGCCCCTCGATCGCAAAGCCTTCAAATCCGTTGTAGTCGTTATTGGTGTGCTGAGTCGCCATGGAAATCGTCCCGCGATAAGCAGTGTCGTACACCACCAGGTCTGCGTCCGACCCAACTGCAATCGTCCCCTTGCGCGGAAACAGCCCGAAGAGCTTTGCCGCCTGTGTGCTCAGCGCATCCACAAAACGATGCAGACCGAGCGACCCACGCCGAACCCCGTACGTGTACATCAGGTTCACGCGATCCTCAATGCCGGGAATCCCGTTGGGAATCTGCGTGAATGCCTTCGCGCCCAGCAGTTTCTGCTCCACATCGAACGGGCAATGATCCGTCCCCACCGTGTCGATAAGGCCGGCCTCCAGCGCGCTCCACAGCACCGGCAGATTCCGCTTGTCCCGCAGCGGCGGCGACATCACATGCTTCATGCCCTCCGCGCCGGCTCGCTCGGCATAGGTCTTATCGAGCAGAAAGTGCGGCAGCACCGACTCAATGTGCAGCTTAACTCCGCGCAGCTTCGCCTCGACTGCGGCGCGCAGCGCAGGCGCGCACGAGAGATGAACCACGTATCCGGAAGCGCCGGTCTGCTCAAGAAACGTGGCAAATCGCGCCGTTCCTTCTGCCTCTACTGCCTCCGGTCGGCTTGGCTCGTGCCACTCCGGACCCGTTTTGCCCTGCGCCAATAACAGCTGCTGGAGCTGGCCCACAAGCTCCGCATTTTCGCAGTGCGCCGTGGTAATCACGCCCAGTTCCGCGCCCAGCCTCAGCGTGTTGAACAGCTCTTCGTCGGTCACGCCGAAAAAGTTCTTGTAGGCGAGGAAGATCTTGAATGACGTTGTGCCGTCGGCGACAATCTGCCGCAGCTGAGCCTCCGTCTTCTCGTCCCACCGCGTAACGGCCATGTGGAACGCATAGTCGCAGGCGCTGTTGCCTTCTGCCTTCTGCTTCCACGTGTTGTAACCCTCCAGCACATCCTCCGCCCGCGAAGGGCAAACCATCTCAATGAATGTTGTCGTCCCGCCGATCAGCGCGGCCTTGCTCGCCGTGGCGTGCGTATCCTTGGCAAACGTAGCCATAAATGGCAAATGGATGTGCACATGCGGATCGATGAAGCCGGGAAACACCAGTTTGCCCGTCGCATCAATCACCTCCGCTCCTGGCTGCGCGGGCAAATTGCTTCCGATCGCGCTGATGGTCTCGTCTTCAATCCAGATGTCGCCGTGCCACCGTGCATCCGCCGTGATAATCTCTCCGCCCTTGATGAGCAATCCCATCTCCGCCTTCTCCTCTGCGCCCAATCGAACTGCGGCGCAGTAATTCTCAGTGAATCTCGATTCCTACCTGCTTGCGGTACTCCTTCATCGTCTCCCAGTCCTCGGTCACCTTGCTCTGCTGCTCCGACAACTGGCTCCAGGTCACTGCGCTCCGCCCTGACGGAACCTCTACCATGCGAATGCAGTCGTCCACCGGGCAAATGTTGTAGCAGAGCCGGCAGCCCACGCAATCCTCTTCGCGCACAACCGGTTGAGGACGCAACTCAGTCGCGTCCTTCTTGCCGTTCGAGCGCACGTCGTAGGATCTGGGCTCGACCAGCGTCCCATCCGGCCCCACCAGATCGATGCACTGGTGCGCCGTGTCGTTGCATGCTACGTAGCACAGGTCGCACTTGATGCACTTGCTCTCGTCGATGCGGGCTATGGCGCGAAACGACA
Organism: uncultured Occallatibacter sp.; assembly: GCA_964460385.1. Lineage (GTDB taxonomy): Bacteria > Acidobacteriota > Terriglobia > Terriglobales > Acidobacteriaceae > Telmatobacter. Next base: position 19,142 of record CAYWSR010000002.1, read on the forward strand.
GATCGAAGTCCTTGAAGTCCGACACACGATGGAGGCTATGGCCGCAGACGTCGGCAATGGTTTTGAATCCCTTCTCGTCCATCCAGTTTGATAGGCCGTCGCACAAATCTTCAATAATCCGGAAGCCGTAGTGCATCACCGCGGTGCACACCTGCAGGCTTCCCGCGCCCAGCAACAGGAACTGGGCTGCGTCCTGCCAGGTCGCAATGCCGCCCATGCCGCTGATCGGCAGTCCGGACTTCGAAACAATCTCGTCGGTCCCGAGCGCAGCGAGCATATTCAGCGCAATCGGCTTCACCGCCGGCCCGGCATAGCCGCCGTGGCCTCCTTTGCCTCCGATGCTCGGCGTGAGTTCCAGCGTATCCAGATCAACCCCGACAATCGAGTTAATCGTATTGATGAGCGAAAGCGCATTCACGCCCGCGGCCACGCCTGCCCGGGCAGGCAGCACGATATTTGTGATGTTGGGCGTCAGCTTCATGATCACCGGGACGGTTGCCGCCTCCATCACCCAGCGCGAGATCTGCTCGCAATACTCCGGTACCTGGCCCACTGCCGCGCCCATACCGCGCTCGCTCATCCCGTGCGGACATCCGTAATTCAGCTCAATGCCGTCTGCTCCTGTGTCTTCAATCCGCTCCACAATCTCGCGCCATGTTTCGGGCTTCGACTCCACCATTGCCGAAACAATCACCGCGCGATCCGGCCACGCGCGCTTCACCTCCGCAATCTCGCGCAGGTTCACCTCAAGAGGCCGATCTGAGATGAGTTCCACATTATTGATGGCCAGCATGCGCTGCCGTCCGTAGTGCCATGCGCCGTAGCGGTTTGAAACGTTGAGCACCGGAGCGCCAATTGTCTTCCACACCGCACCGCCCCAGCCCGCCTCAAAAGCCTTGTGAATCTGCGCGCCGGAGTTCGTCGGCGGAGCGGATGCCAGCCAGAACGGGTTCGGCGATTGAATTCCGGCAAAGTTGATGTGAAGGTCTGCCATAGCTACCTCAACGTTTCTATTCCGACTGCGGCGCCAGCTGCGCGTGAATCGCAAGAGCCGCGAGCTTTCCGTCCTCGACGGCCATCACGGTGGAAGCGGCGCCTATCGCGCGAATGCAGTCGCCAATCGCGTAGACGCCTGGAGTGCTCGTGAGGAAACTGTCGTCCACCGCGATGAAGCCCTTCTTTGTTTCAAGTCCCAGCAGGGCCGCAAGCGACGGCTTCTCCTGCCCCACCGCCTTCACAATCTGATCGGCTGCCAGCACAAACTCCGAGCCCTTCACCGCGACGGGCGCAGGCCGGCCGGATGCATCCGGCGCTCCCAACTCCACACGCCTGCACTCGAGCCCTGCTGGCTTTCCGCCTTCGAGCACCACGCGCGACGGCTCCGCCAAAAACCGGAACTCGATGCCTTCCTTGCGGGCGAAATCGTACTCGTGCACGTAACAGGTCATCTCGCGATCGGTGCGGCGGTAAACCATCGTCACCCGCTCGGCCCCCAGCCGCTTCGCGATCGTGGCGCAGTCGACAGCGGTGTTGCCCGCGCCAATCACGAGCACGTTGCGTCCCACCTTCAGGCTCGCTGCGTCGGCTTTGCTCCCTTCAATGAACGCGAGCCCGTCGACAATTGCTTCTTCGCCTTCAATGCCCAGAGACGGTGTCTTGCCCAGGCCCCCACTCAGCACGACGCCGTCGAACTGCTTCTGCAACTCGGCCAGCGAACGATCCTTGCCGAACTCCACACCAACCTCGATCTTCACACCGAGGCCTTCGATCATCCGCGCCTCTTCCAGGGCGATCTCCGCCGGCTCGCGCAGCGCGATGATGCCGTAGGTCGATAACCCGCCCGGCTTCGCGCGCCTCTCAAAGATTGTCACCGCGTGGCCAAGCCTTGCCAGCTCGCCCGCACACGAGAGGCCGGCAGGCCCTGCGCCGATTACGGCAATCTTCCTGCCACTTGGCGCAGCTGTCACCTTGGGATAGATTCCATGCTCGTGTGCGTGGTCCATCGCATACCGCTGCAGCCGACCAATGGCAATCGGCTTGTGGTCCGAGCCCAGCACGCACGCGCCCTCGCACAACTCCTGCACCGGGCACACCCGCGCACAGGTCGCGCCCAGCAGATTCGACGCATAAATCGTTTCCGCCGAACCGCGCAGATTCTGCGAGGCGATCTTTTTGATAAAGCGCGGAATGTCGATGTGGGTCGGGCAGGCGTGGGTGCACGGCGCGTCGAAGCAGTACAAACATCGATCTGCTTCCACGGCAGCCGCATGCGGCGTGAGCGGCGGCAGTTGCTCGCTGAGTGCGCTTGCGGCGTCGTGCAAAGCCGATCCCATCCATCGACTCCTTCTTAAATCAGTTTTCGTTCCCAACTCGCTTTTAGCAGCCTTCGCTCGAATGCGCGACGGCAGCCTCGAGAAACGCGGCTCATTCGAGCGTCGGCACCCTCAAGTGAAACGGGCAAGCGCGCGCCGGAGTACATATTCTAGAGCAAATCCGCCGCGAAGCAACCCGCTTCTCGTCAAAGAGCTGAACTGGCTGCCGAAGCGGCAATCGGATCGGCTTCTTGGGGGGCCTGTACCGCGCGGACTTCGCGGAGCGGCAGCGCGGTCGCTCCGGCGAGAACCTTCTGGATCTCCGCCACGATTGAGAGCGCAACCGTCTCCGGCGACTCCGCGCCCAGGTCCAGGCCGGTTGGCGCATGGAGGCGAGTCAGCCACTCTTCCGCCTGCTCGGGAATCAGCTCCTGCGTATAGCCGGCAAGCGCGGCTGCCTCTGCCAGCAACTCCTGCGTACGGCGCTGCGGTCCCAGAACACCCAGATAGGACACAGCCACCCCACCCGCCAGGAGCGCTGCGAGTACACGGGAATCCTGCTCGAAGCTGTGGCTCATCACAACGGCAACGTCATGGGGCTGAATTGGACCGAGCAGATTCGCGGGCTGGCGTGCAGATTCATTCATCGCAAGGACTCGTGTGTCGTCCGCAAGGGGAAATCGCTCACGCGTTGCCAGGTGCGAGCGGCCATCGGCGAGCACCACAAACCACCCCAGCTCCTTCGCCAGACGCACCAGCGGTCGCGCGTCGTCCCCGGCGCCAAAGACCCACAGTCCCGTCCGCGCGGGCCGAAAGTCGCACCACACCCGGGTCGGCGCTCCGTCCACGTCCAACAAGCTTTCCATCGGCTTTCCGGCCTTGAATGCAAGCTCCGCGAGCCCGCTAAGTCTCTCGCCCTCCGCCGAGCTCGACGCGGTCCCTGCAATCGCGCGAACACCCGTCTGCGGGCCTTCCACGATCGTTGCAACCGCCAGGCTACTCCGCGCCGTGAACGCTCTATCCAAAGCGCCGAGCAGCACACGCGCCGTGGCGCTTCGTTCCAGCAGCAGAATCACAGTGCCGCCGCATCCCGATCCATAAGGGCGATCCCCATCATCGTCCGCGGTCGAGTAGCGCTCAACTGTGGGACCGTCCTTGGTCAGCCACCATGCACGGCTCGCGACCTCCGCCTCAAGGCAGCCGCCACTCACCGTTCCGGCCCGGCGGCCGTCCGCGGTAATCAGCATCAACGCGCCCGGCTTGCGGTAGCTGGGGCCCTCAACCCCGACGACTGTCGTCAGAACGTAGTCGGCCCCGGCGGATTCAAGTTCGCGCCACAAAGCCTGAATGCGTTCGATGTCGGTCATGGGTTCATTCTAATCGCCTTGTTATTTTACGAACTTCAACGAGTACGCGCTGGCTGGGTCAATGGGTTTGCTGAGGATTCCCAGCGACTTCAGTTGCTCATACGTCGATTGCCAACGCTCTGCTGTCATATGGCCCGTCTGCGCGCCAGTGGCATCATTCCCAGTGATGAATTTTCCATCGCGCAGCGCCTGCGAAGTGAATGCCTCTTGCTGCGGGTTCAGCGCCGGATTCAAATTCAATAGGTATTCGTTTGTCGCCGAGGGATCGCGCAGATAGGCCAGCCAGCCGCGAATGCTGGCGCGTGCGAACTTCGCCACCACGTCAGGGTGCGCGGCCGCAAACTCCTTCGTCGTGAAACTAACGCGATAAGGATCGTAGCCCGAGGCGCTGATCATCAGCGTTCGAACCTCCGCTCCCGCCTGCTTGGCAAAAAACGGCTCATTGGTCACAAAGATCTGCTGCACATATCCCGGATCCGAAAGAAAGCTCGCAATCGACATAGTCGAGGGAATCTGCCGCACGTCGTGCAGGTTGTATCGTGCCGTCACAAACTTAAGCCAAACAGCCCCGGTCTGCGCTGCGATCGTGTGGCCCTCCAGGTCCTTGAAGTCGTGAATCGGCGAGTCTTTGTGCACCATGACCGCCTGCGGGTCATGCTGCATCGTTGCGCAAATGGCCATTACCGGCAGCCCGTTCGCGTTCCATTCCAGAATCTGGTCGCTTGAGGCGAGCCCGATATCCGCCTTGCCCGACGTCACCATGGTCGCCGCGCTCTCATACTGGCTCAGCGGCAGCAAGGTCACGTCCAGACCCTCTTCCTTGTAGTAGCCGAGCAGCTGCGCGGTGTAAAAGCCTCCGTGTTCCGGCTGCGGATACCAGTCGAGCTGCAGCCGCAAGGGCGTCAAGCCGTTCGTCGCGGCAGCCTCGTGGCTTCGGCAGCCAGCGAAGATCGAGGAAATCACCAGCAACAGTGCGGCTTGGGAGAGAACTGGCTTCAAACTCAACGTTGACCTCGTTGAACCTCGAAATTGCCCTTGGCTTGAAACTTATCATGCAACGAACGCTGCCATTCCCGCCAGCTTCGCGACGAATTCAAGCAGTGCCTCGTCCGCGCCGCGCGCCGCGGCCAGTTGCACGCCGCTCGCGCGGCAGGGAACTGTCACCACCGGCACACCCCCCAGGCTGAAGGGCGTGGTGTAGCGCAATAGCCGCGCCCGCGTCTGGCTGTGGTCGGCCCCGGCCGGGAGCTTTACCACAGGCGACGCAGGCAGCAGCATGATTTCATGCTCGGCCAGCAACTCATCCATGCGCGTGCGGAACGCCTCGTGCCGCAGACGTAGCGCCGCAATCTCGTCCTCTTCAATCCGTGCGCCCCACCCCAGCCGTTCGCGGATACCGGCGTCAAACTGTTCGAAATGCCCGGCATGAATCCGCGCCGCCTCCCACGCTTGAATCGCCGCAAAGATCGAGAAGGAGTCCGCCCACCATTCGCAATTGATTCTCGTGCTCGCGAGTCCCATCGCCTCCAGCGCATGGATTGCTTGCTTCAGGCTTGTGTCGATCTCTGGTTCGCAATCGTCCAGATGGCTTGCGCTCACCACGGCAAACCGCGAGAGCGTCCTCGGCTTAACTCCCACGTCCGGCGCGAACAGGCCCGCCATCAGTGGCGCATCGGCGAGTTCGGAAAACAGGCAGCCCATCGTGTCGAACGATTGCGCTAGATGCGCGCCGCCCCGCCAATCGCCTCTTCCAATCGAGGCTCTGTACCCAACCAATCCGCACAACGCAGCCGGCACCCGAATGGATCCGCCGGTGTCGGTTCCAATGGCAATTACCGCCGACCCCTCCTGCACGCTTGCTGCTGCGCCCGACGAAGACCCGCCAGTCAGTGCAGACGCGTTATCCGGTTGCAGGCAATCGCCGAACTCCCGATTCTCTCCGGTAATCCCGTAGGCCAGGGGATGCAGATGGGTCTTGCCCGTGATCACCGCGCCGGTCGCTCTCAACCGCTCCACCAGCCACGAATCCCGCCCCGCGATCCCATGGAGCTGGCGATAAAACTCAACCCCGCAGCTGGTCGGCGCGCCCTCCAGGTCGAAGCAGTCTTTCACTGAGATGGGCAGACCCCACAGCGGGCTTCGACCGTCGCTGAACACCCCGCCCTCCCCACGCGGCATCTTCTCTGCGCGAAGCGCTTCGCGCCTTGTCCACTCCGCATCCTGCCACAGATACGTGTTCCGGCTTGCATTCCGGTTGCTGCGTGCGAGGGCCTCCTCAGCGAGGGCCGAGGGAGTCGTCGATCCATCAGCCAACGCCTGCCGCAGCCTGCGAACGCTCCTCGCCTCGCGCTTCATAATCCGATTGTATGCGGTGAAAACAATGCCATTTGCTCTCAGAATTGCTTGGTGCCTTGCTCCTGCTCTCCGTGCTAATTTCGAGTATGGGAGTTCCTTCCTCATCGGTGGGCCTCGCAGTCCGCAAGAGCAAGGCACGTTCCGGCCAAACCGTCTCCGCCGACCCGCCCTCCGTCACAGATCAAGACCTCGAGCGCATGGCAGCGCTTGTGGCCTTTACGGCTCGCTCGCTCACCACGCCCAGCCCCCGCCCCTTCGGTGCTGCAATCGTTCACACCCGGTCCGGCGAGCTGTTGCTGCGTGCCCTCAACGCCGTCAGGCAGGAGTTTGACCCCAGCTCCCACGCCGAGGTGCGCGCAATCCGTAAAGCCACCAAACGGCTCAAGACAATCTCGCTTGCCGGTTACACGCTCTACACCACCTGCGAGCCCTGCCCCATGTGCATGAGCACGGCGCTCTGGGCCGGTCTTGATCGCGTGGTCTACGGTGCCACCATCGAGGAGGCGAACCGTCACTGCAATCAGATTCACATCTCCGCCGCCGAAGTGAATGCGCGCAGCGACATGAAGTGCGTCGTTGACGGCCCCGTCCTCCGCAGCGAATGTTATGCTCTCTTTACTCATCCCAACATGCTGCGGGCATTTCGCCTCTGGTCCAACCGCAGGCGCAGATAGTTAGCTTCGATTCAGTTCCTGAGAGGTCGCCCCAATGCTCCCCTCACTTGCCGCAGAACTGGCTCAAGTTGTCGGCGACCCCGCCCGCGTCCTCACCGCGCCCGCCATGCTCGACCGGCTTTCCCACGACTTCTATTGGTACTCCCCGGTTCTGCGTCCGAAGCTCGTCGCAAAGGTTGCTGATGTCGTTGTTCAGCCCACCAGCGTGGATGAAATCCTCGCTGTGCTCCGTTATGCTCTTCGTCACGGCGTACCCGTTACCGTTCGCGGCGCTGGTACGGGCAACTACGGACAGTGTGTCCCGCTCGAGGGCGGCATCGTTCTCGATCTCTCGCTTATGGACAAACTCGAAGAGATCACTGCCGGCGGTGTTGCCATCTGCGAGCCGGGCCTGCGCCTCGGCGTTCTCGAAACGGAAGCTCGCAAACACGGTTGGGAGCTCCGCATGTACCCTTCCACGCTGGCCAAAGCCTCGGTTGGCGGGTTTCTCTGTGGCGGTTCTGGCGGCATCGGCTCAGTCGCCCACGGCGGCCTGCGCGATTTCGACAACGTGCAGGCTTTTGAAGTGGTCACCATGGAAGACTCGCCGCGCGTCGTCCTGCACCGGGGCGAGGCCGTCCACGAGATTCTCCACGCATGGGGCACCAACGGAATCCTCACCCGCATCTGGTTTCCGCTCGCGCCGGCCCAATCGTGGACGCAATTCACCGCGGCTTTCGCAACTTATGAGCAGGCCTTTCGCTTTACCCAATCCATCGCCGTCGACAGTTCCTGGACCAAGCGCCTGGCTACCGTCTTCGAGTGGCCTATCCCCTCGTTCTTCGCCCCCATCAAGCAGATTGTCCGCGATGGCAAGTCGCTCGCTCTCCTCATGATCGAGTCGACGCAGGCCGGAGCCTTGCACGCAGCCGCGGAGTTGGCTGGCGGAGAAGTCACTTTCGCAGGCCCATTCGACGGCCCGCGCACTCAGCCCCTGCTCAGCGACTACACCTGGAACCACACCACGCTCTGGGCGATGAAGGCCGACCCCGCCTACACTTATCTGCAGTGCGGTTTCTCGCCGCAGGAGTGCGAAAATCAGTTCCGCCTGCTCCGCGAGCGCTATGGAGACGAGATCCTCTTCCACATCGAGTTCATGAAGAACGGAGACGGCGTCGTTATCCCCGGCGCTATACCCGTTGTTCGCTTCACTACCGAGGAGCGGCTGAACGACATGATCGACTATTGCCGTTCCATCGGAGTCTTCGTCGCCAATCCCCATGTCAACTACCTTGAAGATGCCGGCCGGTTCCGCGCCGACAACATCCAGCTCCGCGCCAAAGAAAAGTACGATCCGCGTGGCCTGCTGAATCCCGGCAAAATGCTCAGCTTTCGTAAACAGGAAGTCCCCTTATGAAGACCTGGATCCCCGACGCCCGTAACTTTGCCTACCTCACCTGGAAGCAGGTCGACGCGCTCCCGCGTGAGTCCACGCTGCTGGTGCTGCCGACCGCTGCAATCGAGCAGCACGGCCATCACCTGCCTCTCGCAACCGACACGCTCATCAACAATCTGCTCCTCGGCAAAGCGCTCGAGCTCGTCCCCGCGGAGCTGCCCATCTACGCTCTGCCGCCCGTCTGCTATGGCAAGAGCAACGAACACATCGGCTTTCCCGGAACCATGTCCGTGAGCGCACAAACCTTCCTTGCCGTCGTCCACGATCTGGGCGCAAGCATCACCGCAAGCGGATTCAAAAAACTAGTCCTCTACAACACCCACGGCGGCAACTCGTCGCTTGTAGATGTGCTGGCCCGCGATCTGCGTGCGGAGTTCGGCCTGCGCACCTTCTCGCTCTTCGGCTCGTTCAGCGCCGCGTTCGAGGGCGTCAGCCCGCAGGAACGCGCCTACGGCTTCCATGCAGGCGAAATCGAAACAGCCTTTCTTCTCCACGCAACGCCTTCGCTCGTCGATAAAGGCGCTTACACGTCCAACTACATCGCTCGCGTCGAAGCGCCTGAACTGCTTAAGCCCGAGGATTCGGCGGCAAACTTTGCCTGGCTCACCCGCGACATCGCTCCCAGCGGCGTCTTGGGCGACCCCTCCCCTGCCACTGCTGAGCATGGCGAGACCTGGTCCAACCAGGCCGCCGCGCGCATCGCCGAGATGCTCGTCGCCATGCACAACTTCGAGCCGAGGCACGGAGCCTGACCATGCCCCTTGTCGATTGCGGCAACGGCGTGCGCCTGGACCGCGGCGACGTGTGCCGACTCGCAGACGAAACCACGCTCGTCTCCGACCATTACTACCCGCCCGGCGACGGCCCATGGCCCACGCTGCTCATGCGCCAGCCTTACGGGCGCGACACCGCCTCCACTGTGGTCTACGCGCACCCGGTCTGGTTTGCCCGCCATGGCTATCACGTCGTCATCCAGGATGTGCGCGGCCGCGGCGGCTCAAGCGGCGAGTTCTACCCATTCCGTCACGAAGGTCCCGACGGCGCAGCCACCATCGCATGGCTTCTCAAGCATCCAGCCTGCAACGGCCGCATCGGCATGTACGGCTTCTCCTATCAGGGCGCCACGCAGTTGCTCGCCGCTGCCGGGCAGCCTGAGGGTCTCAAGTGCATCGCTCCCCACATGACCGCCGTCGATCTCTATCGTGGCTGGTTCTATCACCAGGGAGCGCTGCGCTTGAGCTCCGCTCTTGGCTGGGGCATCCAGATGTTGCGCGAAGATGCCCGCGGTCTCGGCCTGCGCGATGCCTCGGCCAAGCTCGAAGCCGCTTGGGCCAACATCCGTTCCCAGGCCTCGGTAGTCCCGTATGCCGCCCATCCGGCCATCACCGATCCTCAACTGCCCACCTACGTGGGTGACTGGCTTGCCCATCGCGAAGAAGGCCCTTATTGGGCCAATCTCGACGTCAGCACACGCGTCGGCCAGATCCAAGTTCCCGCGCTGCACATTGCCGGATGGTTCGACACCTATCTCGAAGGCTCCATCGCAGGCTATCTCGCCTTGCTCCATGGCGCTGGCAGCGAGTTCGCCCGCGCAAACCAATACCTCATCGCTGGTCCCTGGGTGCACATTCCATGGGGAGACCGCGCCGGCGACGCGAGCTTCGGCGATGCCGCTAACCTCGACACAAACGCGATTCTTCTCCGCTGGTTCAATCACTGGCTCAAGGACTCAGGCGACTTTGCAGACGAGCCGCACATTCGTCACTTCGCGCTCGGCGCGAATGAATGGCGTTCGGCAGGCGAATGGCCGGAAGCCGCAGAATCTGCTCTTTATCTGCATAGCAGCGGTAATGCCAACTCGCGCAAGGGAGATGGCTCGCTCTCGCTGACCACGCCGGTTGCCGAAGAGCCCCGCGATCTCTTCGTCTACGATCCCGAGGTCCCGGTCGTCGCACCCGGAGGCCCGCAGGCACTGAGCGGTCCCTTCGATCAGGCGGCCATGGAGTTGGGCAGCAACCTTCTTGTCTACACATCGGAGCCCCTCGCGCGCGAGGTCGCCGTCCTCGGCCAGCCGCGCGTTCGGCTCTTCGCAGCCACCTCCGCGGCCAACGCCGACTTCACCGCCAAGCTTGTCCGCGTCACTACTTCGGGCCGAGCCGAGTTCCTATGCATTGGCATCGCGCGTTGCTCGTGGCTCTTTCGCGCGTCCGGTTACAGTGCCGACCTGGTTCACACCTGGGATTTCACGCTCGAGCCGATTTCCTTTGTGCTCGCACCTGGTGAGCGCCTGCGGCTTGAGATCGCAAGCTCCGCCTTCCCACTCTACGACCGCAACCCATCCACCAGCGTCCCTCCGCAAGATGCTGACAACTGGAACTGGGGCCGCTCCACGCAGCATGTCCTCCATTCAAGTGAACACCCCTCCGCGCTCTACCTCCCCGTCGCAGGAGATGAGCCATGGTGAGTGCGACTGGCAGCACAGTCCCCGAGATCACGCTCGACGGCGTGACCAAGCGCTTTCGCAGCGCCGCTGTCGCGCTCCAGAATGTCTCCCTAACCGTTGAGCGCGGCGAGTTCGTCACCCTCCTTGGCCCCTCCGGCTGTGGCAAATCCACGCTGCTCAAGCTCGTCTCCGGGCTCAGTCCGGCGAGCGAGGGAAGCGTCCTTGTCAACGGCATGACGCCCGAGAACGCGCGCGAGCTCATCAGCTTCATCTTTCAGGACGCCACGCTGCTGCCTTGGCGTACCGTCGAGCAGAATGTCGGCCTTGGCCCCGAACTCGAGTACGCCGCGCGCCAGCTCCGCAGGGAGCGCGTCGACAAGATGCTCGATCTGGTCGGCCTCAGCAATGTTGCCCGTCGCTTCCCGCGCCAACTCTCCGGCGGCATGAAGATGCGCGTCTCCATCGCCCGCGCGCTTGTCAGCAGGCCGCGCATCCTGCTCATGGACGAGCCCTTTGCCGCGCTCGACGAGATGACGCGCGACCGTCTCAACGAAGAGCTCCTTCGTCTTTACGCCGAGCACAAGTGGACCGTCCTCTTTGTGACGCATTCCGTCTCTGAAGCGGTCTTCCTCTCATCGCGCGTCGTGATTCTCGCGCCTCACCCCGGTCGCGTGGCCCACGAGATTCCCATCGACCTGCCCTGGCCGCGCACCGCCGAAACACGCGAATCCCCGGAGTTCGAAGAGCAGGTCACGCAAACTTCGCGTCTGTTGCGGGGGGTGGTCCACGCATGAAGAAGCAAGCACTTCTTGCCCTCAACAGCCTTGCCGTTCTCCTCTGCCTGCTTGGGCTCTGGCAGGCCGTTGTCAGCCTCAATCATTTCCCGCCCTACATCCTGCCCGGCCCTCTGCTGGTTGCCATTGCGCTCCACGATCGCCTCCCGTCCCTTCTCAGCTCGCTCCTTATCACCACCGAAGAAGCCGCAGGCGGACTCGTCGCCAGCATCGTTGTTGGCGTTGGCATCGCCATGGTGTTCGCACGGGGTCGCTGGTTCCGGCAGATGTTCTTCCCCTACACGGTCCTGCTGCAGACCGTGCCCATCGTCGCCATCGCGCCCCTTATCATCCTCTGGGTCGGTGCCGGCATCTTCGCTGTCACTGTTGTTACCTTCATCATCTGCCTCGCGCCCATCATTGCCAACACTACGCAGGGCCTCATCAGCGTCGACGAAAACCTGATCCATCTCTTTCTCATGTACAACGCGTCGCCCTCGCAGGTTCTCTTCAAGCTGCGCCTGCCCAACTCGCTGCCCAGCCTCTTCACCGGCATTCGCATCTCCGCAGGCATCAGCGTAATCGGCGCCATCACGGGCGAGCTCTTTGCCGGCTCTACACGTGTTGGCGAGGGCGGCCTCGGCTATGCCATCATCTATGCCAGCAACCAGATGGAAACCGCTTATCTCTTTGCTCTGGTTGTAGCCGCTACGGCGCTCGGCTTCTCGTTCTTTTTTATTGTCATGTTTCTTGAGTGGCTCGCCCTGCACAATTGGCATGAGTCGAGCCTTCTGCAGTTGTCTGAGTAAGGAGCGATCCGATGTTGCGCATGGAGTCGGAAACAGGCTGGTGGCTCATCACGCACCCCGATCACGCGCGGCTCGCCGGCGAATTCGCCGCTGCGTGGGGCAACGTTCAGTTTCGCAAGCCCGAGCCGCGCGAGCGAGTGCTCAAGGGCATCGCCACCCACGACGACGGCTGGGCTGCGCGTGATGCTCACCCTTCCATCACGCGCCAGGAAAAGCCCTCTGCATTCTCGATCGAACTGGTCGGCAAGTATTCCGCCTTTGAAGAGATCGATATCGAGGACTACCTGGCCGTTCGCGATCGCGCCGTACGCATCATAGCCGAACAGGATCCCTACGCCGGCTTGCTCATCTCCATGCACAGTTACAGCCTGCTTACCGAGCACGCCGACCGTTCAACCATCGCCCCCGAAGGGCTGGCGCTGCTCGACGTGTTCCTCGATAGGCAACGCGATTATCAGGCCGAACTCCGCGCGCAGATCCACGCCGACGCCGCGCTCACGCCTCTCGAGAAGTCAGAGCAGACGATCCTTGAGCACTTCCGCCTCTTGCAGGCCTGCGACAATCTCTCCCTGCTCACCTGCGTGGCCTTCATGTCGCCGGCCCACTTGCTCCATCCACTTCCACTCAACAACGGCGGCAACTCTGAGGTTCTGATCTCTCCCATCGGCCCGCGCCACTTCCGCCTCGCCCCCTGGCCATTTCCTGAGCCGACGATGACCTTCACCTTTCCCGCACGCTACATCGAAGGAAAGATCTTTCCGAGCTCGCAGTCTCTCGAAGAGGCATTCATCGCCGCGCCCATTGAGCAACTCACCGTCACGCTTACCAATCAAGGCTCAAGTCCGGGTGTCCCCCACGCCTACGCCTTTGGCAATAAGGAGACATGAGCCTGCACAATCCGCCATCCCTCCGGCATCCGCACCCACACCTGGCTCTGTCTTCCGCGCACTTCTCCGCCTGGCGTGGTCCGCTCAAACTCCAGCGTGATGCTGCCAAAGTCCCGTCCAAAGGTCACAATGTCGAGCCGCTTTACGGTGCGCGCAAGGCCGGCTGAAGGCCGCGCCTTGCGAAATGCCTCAAGCTCGTCCGGCCCATACAGATTCTCCGTCGCCCCAAAGCGCATCACCTCGGCTCCGTCCCAGAACATCGCCACAACCGTGTCGACGTCATTGGAGACCAACGCCGATTCGTAGCGCGGATAAAGCGCTGCCAGCTCCGCCACAACCTCTGGATCGTTGATCGTCATTGTGCAGGGAAGAGCTCCCTTTCCGGAAGTATCTGTTTGCTCAGCGCCGCGCTCACTGTGTAGACCGGCTCATTCACCACCTGGCTCAGCCGCAGCTTCAGCGCCACGCTGCACAGGATGTATGCATGGATGTCACTGAATCCCCACCGCTCCACCAGCAGATCGATCATGCGTCCCGTGGCCGCGCGCGATGCCGCCAGCAGGTCTGTCCCAGTCTCCACCACCACCCACGCATCGGCAGTGGAATCCGCCGCAGCGTTGTCACTCGCTTCCACAATCGGTCCCGCCAGCGGCTGCCGCTTGTGCAGATGGAATGCAAGCGTCACGTCCAGCGGGCATTCAATTCCGTTGATGCACACCTCGCCATCGCCTTGCGCCGCGTGACCGTCGCCGCAGCTGAAGAGTGCGCCCGGGCTGTAAACAGGCAGGTAGAGCCTCGATCCCGCGCACAGCTCGCGCACGTCGAGATTGCCTCCGAAGGGTCCCGGCGGCCGCGTACGAAAAGATCCATCCTCGGCCCGCGCCACGCCCATTACTCCCAGAAACGGTCTTACCGGCACAACCGCAGGCTCCAGCGAACTCGTCGACTCCCCATCAAGCTGCCAATGAAACAGATATGGCTCGCGAAACCGCTCCTTCAAGAAACCCAGGCCCTCCACCACGCTTGACCAACCCCAACCCCCATGGCGTGTGGCCAGCACGTCGATCTCCAGCACATCGCCCGGTTCCGCTCCTTCAATCCAGATCGGTCCGCTCAGCGCGTGAATCCTGGTGCGGTCGATCCCGAGATACTCTGCTGTCGTCATTCCCGGATGCACCTGGCCGCCGCTTGCGTCCACGCATTCAATCTGCACTTCGTCGCCCGATTCGATCCGCAGACGAGGCTCAAGCGACCTGTCCCATACCGAGTGCGTCGGCTCAGCTGCCAGTGTGTGTTCGCTCATGGCTCTTTCACTCGGACTGCCATCTGAATCTCCACCAATGCGTTCTTGGGCAACGCGCTCACGCCCACCGCTGCGCGCACATGCCTGCCCCCCTCTCCGAACACCGCCACCAGCAGGTCCGACGCGCCGTTAATCGCCGCCGGCGAGTCCGCAAAGCCCGCAACCGCATTCACATATCCATTCACCGAAACCACTTCGGCCACGCGATCGAGCGAGCCCAATTCGCGCTTGAGCACGGCCAGCTGCGTCAACGCGCAGGCACGAGCCCCGGCGTAGCCGTCTTCGATCGACCGGTCTGCGCCCACGGTCCCGGCGATCACCCCATCCGGCCCAGTGGAGATCACACCCGCCAGATAAACCATCTCTCCCACCCGCTTCGCCGAGACGTAGTTCCCTCCCGGTGCCGGCAACTGCGGCAGCACCAATCCAAGCGACGCCAGACTTTCTTCCGCTGTCAAACTCTGTGCCATTTGCTCTTGAATGTAGCACGGCAAATGGGAGATTTTCATTGGTCTCTCACGACCGGCCAAGATAGCATGAGGCATGACCCGAGCATTGCTGTTGGTTCTTGCTGCTGTGGCAGCGGCATTGCCCGCGACCGATGGCAGAAGCATGCTCCGCACCGAGCGCTCTTCCCCCGGCGACCTGCAGGTCGGCGGCGAACTCGCGCACCTGCCCGGCGGTTCCACGCGCTTTATCCGCTATGAAGATCTCCTGGCTCTGCCCCAGGAAACCTACACCGTCAGCGACGACGCTGATCTGCCGCCCAACACCGAGATCAGTGGAGTGCCTCTCGAATCATTGGAGAAGCTCTTTGGCAAATCTTCCCATGATCCCCTCATCGTGGCCATCTGCTACGACCGCTACCGCACCAACTATCCCGGCGGCTATCTCATCCAGCACCACCCCCTGCTGGTCCTCCGCATCAATGGCAAGCTCCGCGATGAGTGGCCAAAATCGCCCTCCTGCGACGCGCTCGGCCCCTATCTCATCTCGCATCCCGTCTTCAAGCCCGCCTTCAAAATCCTCTCTCACTGGGATGAGGCGCAGATCCCCTATGGCGTCACCCGTCTCGAATTCCGACAGGAGTCTGAAGTGTTTGCGGTGATTCGTCCGCGAGGTTACTGGCACACGAAGGCGCAGGTCACGCAGGGATACCTTATCGCCCGCCAGGACTGCTTTCGCTGCCATAACATGGGCGCGGAAGGGGGCGCCATGGCCGGCCGTTCCTGGGAAGATCTGGCCAACAGCGCGTGGGACGACGGCCCCACCTTCCGCGATATCATTCACAATCCCGCATCTGTGAACCCGGGCGCAAAGATGCCGCCCCATCCGCACTACGACGTCGGAACCCTCGATGCCCTCACTTCTTACTTCAAAACCTTTGCCACCGCCGGGAGGAATCGATGATTACGCGCGCTGCAAAAATCCTGCTTCTTGCGGGAGTCGCTCTCTTCTATACGTTGGTTGTCTTCAACAACACCACGGACTTTGATTCCAACTATCAGTTCGTGCGCCATGTGTTCATAATGGACACCACCTTCCCCGGCAACCACGGCCTCTGGCGCGCTCTCCCCGAACCCTGGCTTCAGCTCGTCTTCTATCTCTCCATCATTGTCTGGGAGTTCGTCACCTGCATCCTACTCTGGTGGGGCGTGGCCAAACTTGTCCAGGCCTTGCGCAAGCCCGCCGCCGATTTCAATGCGGCCAAGCGCATCCCCATCCTCGCGCTCACGATTTCTCTTCTCATGTGGCTCGTGGCGTTTCTTGATGTTGGCGGAGAGTGGTTCCTGATGTGGCAGTCGCACATCTGGAACGGCCAGGAGGCCGCATTCCGCATGTTTGCCGTCGTGGGGATTGTGCTGCTGATCCTCTTGCAGCCGGAGACCGAAGGCCAGCCGTGAACCCTTCTGTTCCGGCCATTATTCTTGCTGCGGGCGCGAGCCTTCGTCTCGGTCAGCCGAAGCAGCTCGTTCTCCGCAACGGTGAAACACTCCTCGAGCGCGCCATCCACTTCGCCCTGGAATCAGGCGCAGCGCCCGTGATCGTCGTGCTTGGCGCTCATCACGAGCAGATCAGCACCTCCATCAATTTCAAAGACGCAACCGCGATCGTCAATCCGCACTGGGAGCAGGGAATTGCGACATCGATTCACGCGGGCCTGAAAGCGGTCGAACGGCTCGCGCCTGCTTCAAGCGGTGCACTGATCCTTCCCTGCGATCAGCTTCGTCTCAGCCCCGATCACTTGCGCGCGTTGCGCTCGGCCTTCGCAATGCAGCCCGAGCCTTCCATCGCCGCCTCATCCTACGCCGGTACTCTTGGCATTCCCGCGGTATTTCCCCGCGCGGCATTCCCGCAGCTGCTCGCTCTTCAAGGCGACAAAGGCGCTCGCGCGCTGCTCCTCAATCCGCCCTGCCCGGTCATCAAAGTTCCGTTCGCCGGGGGCGAGATCGATATCGACGAGCCCGCGGACCTCGATCTCCTCAGCTAGCCTCAACGCTCAATTGTCGCTTCGATGTATCCATGCGGCTCGTCCGTCGCCACAAAGATGTGGTTGGGATTGTCCTGCCCGAACGGGCTCAGGTCGGCCAGCATGTGGTGCAGGTTGGGCATCGTCAGCTTGATCTTCGAAATCTCGGGTGCCGCATCCAATGCCGCCTTGCCCATATCGAAGATCGTGTGCTGCACGCTCATGCTATGGTGCTTGGCAAACACCTTCAGCAGCGCCGCCATGATCCGCGCCCGCGCGTCGGCAAAGGCCGGAGCCTTGGTCGCATAATCCCAAGCTACCGTCGCCCGCGTGCCAAAGATGCGGTCCGTTGCCGGCTTCAGCGTGGTCAGCTTGTCCTTGATATAGCCCGTGAACTCAGACTTCGTGGTCTTCAGAATCACCAGGCCATCCACGCCCGACCGGATCGACCACTCTCGACCTTGATCGCGCACCGCGCGCACCGTATGCAGTTCAGGCCCCGCCAGCTTGAAAGTGGTCGGCTCTGGGCCGGCCTCGGTCGTCAACCTTTCCCAGGCCTTTTCCTCCACTTCCACCAGCACTCCGCTCACCTGGGGATTGTTCGCGAGCAGGTAGTCGCCGAGGTCGATGGCAAACTCCTCAAGCGTCGTAGCTTTCGAATCGCGCGCAATCGAATACACCGTATTCTTCATCGTGTCCGTGGGCAGAATCTTGCTGTTGTCGGCTTCCGTGAAGCTGGTCTCAAAGTCGCCTTCCAGCAGCACCCGCACGGTCCACTCGTTAAATAGATGTTTGTTCCCGAGACGCGTGATTCGCGACAAGCGCACGCGCGATTTTCCGTAGCTATTCTCACTGAGTTTTGCCATCGTCAGCTTCCTCTATAGGTTGTGTAGCTGTTATCCGTCAGCAACAGCGGAAGGTGATAGTGCGCCTCCCCGCTCGTGATGAACGTGACTGCAATCTCCGGATAGATGCTCTTCCGGCCCATCGCCCTGAAATACTCCCCGGTTAGAAAGATCAGTCGATACACTCCCGCAGCGGCCTCTTGCGCAAGGTCGCGGCAGCGGCCGTCCGCGTCGGTCTTGCTCGCGTTGAGCGCGACCCAGACTTCGCCTTCCATTTTCTCCAGCCGAACGGCCATTCCTGCCGCCGGTCTGCCCAGCGCCGTGTCCAGCACGTGTGTTGTAATCGCGCTCATTCCACAAGCCACTTTCCCAGACGAATCTGTGTAATCTGTCGCTGCTGCTCTGCTGCCTCGAGCAGCTCTGTCGCGCGCTCACTGGCGAGTCGCCGATTGAGGATGCTGAGCATCTCTTCCGCACTCTTTCCAGTAGCGCACACAATGTAAGTGAACCCGAATCGCTCATCGTAGAGCGCATTGCCCGCGGCCAGCTCGGCCAGCACTGCCTCCTCCGCATCTGCTGCAGAGGATTGCTCTTGACGCGACCACGCCTGTGACTTCGCCGACACGTGAGCAGCCTTGCGTTCTCCGATCCTCGGATGGCAGGCAAAAGCTTCCATCCAGTCGGCCTCTTCCATTGTGCTCCACACGCGATCGGCTGCCAGGCTCAGTTCCACAACGCTTGCGATGGGCCGCAACGCAACCATCGCCCTCGCCCACCGCTTGGCGCCGCAGCACGCAATCATTGCGCTCAGTGCCTCGCTATCCTCCGCTTTGTCCCAACGGTCGAGCACGGCGTTCATCGGCGAGCCTCCGCCGGGAGCAACTCCCGCAAGAATTCGTCGAGCAAATTCGCCGCGACGCGGCTCCGATAGGCAGCCGTCGACCGAATGTCGTCAATCGGTACTACTTCCGCAGTCAGTTTTTCCTGCGCTTCGCGAATTGTTGCCGCGATCAGTGGGCGACCCTGCAACGCGGCTTCAGCTCGATAGAGTCGGGTGGGAAACGCCGCCAGGCTCGCCGCCGCAAGCCGAATCTCGCTCACAACGCCGGCCTTCAGCAGCGCAGTTCCTGCCAGCGCCACCTTCGAAATCGCCATGGCCCGCCGCGTTCCCACCTTCCTCAGGTACTGCTTGTGCTGCGCAAACCGCAGAGGCACGTGCACAGCAAACAGCAATTCATCCGGCGCCATCGCATTGCGCTTGTATCCGGTATGAAAACTGCTGTATGGGATCCGTCGCCTCCCGCGCACCGAGATCAGTTCCACCTCCGCATCGTAGACCAGCAGCGCCGGCGACGAATCCGCCGCCGGCGATCCGTTCACCAGGTTTCCGCCAATCGTTGCCCGGCTCTGATTGGCAATCGAACCAATCCACGTCGCTGCGTTCGCCAGTAAAGGCGCACCGCTCTCGACTCCGGCATGCGCGCGCAGATCGCGAAACGTCACACCCGCGCCGATTGCAATCGAATCTCCGGAGCACTCAATGAAGCGCAGCTCGCTGAGGCCCCACAGGCTCACCAGCTTCTTCTCGCGCAGCCGCCCCGCTGCGTACGCCACCATGATTTCGGTGCCGCCTGCAATCGGTGTCCACTCGCCCGGCGCGCTTGCCAGCAGCTCAAGAACCCCATCGAGGCTGCCGGGGGCGATCAACTCATGCGCCTCAGCGTTACCCCGCATGGGCTCCGCCAGTCCTTGAGTCCATTTCGCACACTGCCGCGGCCACAGAGTCGAAGATTCGCTTGAACCCGGTGCAGCGGCAGAGGTTTCCAGCCAGACCTTCGCGAATCTCGCCGATTGTAGGATGCGGATTTATCGCCAGCAATTGTGCTGTGGCCATCAGCATCCCCGGCGTGCAGATCCCGCATTGCGCGCCTCCGCAGGCCAGGAACGCCTCTTGAATCGGGTGCAGCTTCCCGGCCTTGCCAAGGCCTTCCACCGTTTCAATCGCAGCGCCTTCCGCCTGCAACACAGGCACAAGGCAGCTGTTCACGAGCTCGCCGTTCATCCTCACCGAACAGGACCCGCATTCTCCTTCACCGCAGCCTTCCTTTGTGCCGGTCAGGTGCAGATCCTCGCGCAGAACGTCCAGCAGCCGCTTCATCGGCGGCGCTTCGACCCTGCGTTCTTCTCCGTTCACGATGAAGCTGATCCTGAGATCGTGTCTGGTCCGGCGCTCACTCATACCGTTGCTGCCTCCGCCTTCGATTCCTGTGCAGACAACTGCTCAAACAAGTCTTCCGGCAAAAGCGGAATCGTGTTGAAGCCAACTCCAATCGCATCGCGGATCCCATTCAAAATCGCCGGCGCAGGCCCATCATGCGGCAACTCGCCAATCCCCTTCGCTCCGCACCCGCCAAAGCGACATGGAATCTCCTCAAAGTAAATATGAATCGGCGGAACATCTTCAGCAGTGGGCATAATGTAGTTCGTCATCTGGTTGTTGGCCATGCGGCCATCCTTCAAGACCACCTTTTCGTAGAGCGCGTAACCGATGCCCTGCGCGATGCCCCCTTCAATCTGCCCGCCCGCGAGTACGGGATGAAGCACGCGACCGACTTCCTGCGCCGACCAAAACTCCTCCACTTCCGCCGAATAGGTAGCTGTGTCCACCGCGACCTGCGCCACCTGCACCGACCACGCGAAAGCGGGATACGCCTCGCCGCGGTACTTCTGGTCATCCCAGAAAATCCCCTGCGGCGCCTCATACCTGCACAGCGAGACCACCTCGCCGTCATCCTTGCGCAGTCGCTCGCAAGCTGCAAAGAACTCCTCGCGCGTGAACTCTTCCGTGAGCCCCGCACGCTCACGCAGCGTCCCAACAAGCTGCAGCCCCGCACGCTCAATCAGCTTCCCCACCACCATCGACGTCCGCGAAGCAACTGTGGGGCCGCTGTTCGGAACAATGTTCGTGTCCACCGGCGCCATCTCCACATCGTCGTAGTCAATCCCGATGGCTTCAGCGGCAATCTGGCTGAGAATCGTGTTGGTCCCCTGGCCGAACTCGGTGTTCGCCACCAGCACGCGCACTTTGCCTTCGGGCGTCACGTCGATGCCTGCCAGCGAATTCAAATTGCGCTCGCCCGACCCCGTGAATCCCGCACCGTGATAGAACGCCGCAATTCCCAATCCGCGCTTCACAGCGCTCGTGGGATTCTCTCGCGCGAACTGCTTGCGTCGCTCGTAGTAGTCGCTTTCCCTGAGCGCACGGTCAAGCAACTTATCCAGAATTACCGGTTCGCGCATTACCTGCTCGGTCGCCGTTGTGTCGCCATCGTGAAGAAAGTTCCGGCGCCGCAGTTCAACTGGATCCATGCCAATCACCGCGGCAATCTCATCCATATGCCGCTCGACGGCGAAGATAGCCTGTGGCGCGCCAAAACCGCGAAACGCCCCATAAGGAACCGTGTTCGTTGCCCAGGACCGCGACGTCACACGCACATTCGGACAAACATAGGATCCCGGCGCGTGCAGCGTCGCTCGCGAAAGCACGGTCGAAGACAGCGTCGAATACGCGCCGCCGTCCGTTGCAACTTCGATGTCCATCGCCAGCAGCTTGCCGTTAGCATCGAGCGCCGTCCGATGCCGCACGCGCGAAGGATGGCGCTTGGTGGTCGCGGCCAGGTCCTCCATGCGGTCGTAGGCCATCTTTACCACATGGCCGCTCTTCAGCGCCAACAGTGCCGCGTGTGACGCAAGCGTCGAAGGGTAATCTTCCTTCCCGCCAAACGCGCCGCCCGTCTCGGTCTGAATCACGCGTACTTTGTCTTCCTCGAGATCGAGCACTGCAAGCAGCGACTTGTGCACGTAATAAGGACACTGCAGCGAACCCCATACGGTGATGCCGCTTTCCTCGCTCCACTCCGCGATCACGCCGTTATTCTCGATGTAGAGGTGCTCCTGTGCGCCGGTGCGATACTCGCCCTCTACGATGTGAGCCGCCTGCGCCCACGCCGCATCTACTTCGCCCTTTTCCAGTAGAAAGCTCTTCAGAATATTGTCCGCGCCCCAAACGATCGGGTCCTGTCGCTCGCTCTCTTCAATCGACAGCACCGGCTGCAACGGCTCATAGACGATCTTCACCGCATCTACCGCTTCGCGCAGCTTGTGCTTGTCAGCGTGCGCCAGCAGCACAATCGCCTCTTCGCAGTGGTTCACCATGCCGTCGGCCAGGACGGGCTGGTCGGTGTTGATCAAGTGAATATGGTTTTTGCCGGGAATGTCGGCCGCGGTCACAACCGTGAATTCAGTCCAGTCGATGCGTCGATCGAAACCGATCGACCGGATCAGCCCGCGCGGAATCGAACTTCGCACCGTCGCGCCAAACCACATGCCCTCCCGCTCAATGTCGTCCAGATAGCATGCGCGCCCCAGCAGCTTGTCCACGCCCTCCTTTCTGGGGACGGCGGTTCCAACGATGCGGGTTTTCTCGCTCGTGCTCATAGGTTTGGCTGCGTAGGGTCTTCGAACGGGTTGAGGCATAGCATACATCGGCTTGCCCCGATTGCCAAGAAATGCCCTCAGCTTGCGAGAACCGACAGCGTCCGCGCCAGCACATGAACGCCCGCTCCAATCCACTCGGGCGATGCATACTCATCGGGCCTGTGGCTCACGCCGCCGCGGCAGGGAATGAAAAGCATCGCCACCGGCGCAATCTGCGCCATAAAAAGCGAGTCGTGATACGCGCGGCTTACCATCTTCTTGTAGCTTTTACCCGCCGCCTTGGCCGAATCTTCAAGCGCATTGAGGATTGCCGCATCGCACGTTGCCGGCGGATCGGCATTCACTAGCTCGGTCGTGATGGAAACGCCGCGCCGCTGTGAGACCTCCGCACATGCCTTGATCAGCTCGTCGATCACGCGATCGCGCCGCGCCTCGTCTGTATCGCGAATATCCGTCTCCAGCCGCACGCGTGATGGAATGCTGTTCACCGCGCCTGGAAAGACCTCGCAAATCCCTACAGTCGCCACGGTGTCGATCGCGCCAGACCCCTTGGCTGCCGCCTCGAGCGCGAGAATCAATTCAGCCGCCGCCGCCAGCGCGTCTTTTCGACCAGGCATCAGCTTTGCGCCTGCGTGTCCGCCCTCACCCTCCACTTGAACCCGTAGGCTCGCAGGCGCGGCAATGTGCGTCACCAGACCTAGATCGATTCCCTCGGCTTCGAGCGTCGGTCCTTGTTCAATATGCAGCTCGACAAACCGATGAAACCGCCCTTCAGACGGCGCCACCGACTCCAGCGGCCCGGTAAATCCAGCCTGTGTGCGCAGTTCCTCAAGCCCGCGGCCTTCCTTGTCGCGGAGCTTCTTGGCGTCAGCAGGCGAGAGCACGCTGCCCATCATCCGGCTGCCAAGGCAGCCAATGCCGAACCGCGTCGGCTCCTCGGCAGTGAAGATCACCAGCTCAATCGAGCGTCGCGGCTTGAATCCAAGCTTCTGCAACACGCGAATCGCCTCGAGGCCTCCCAGCACGCCGACGCACCCGTCATAGAGCCCTGCGTTTGGAATCGCATCGATGTGCGAACCCGTGCCGACCGGCGCAAGCTCCGGCTCAGTTCCTTCCCAGCGCGCAAACGTGTTTCCGATTGCATCCTCGCGGATTGTCAAACCCGCCTCGGCGCACAGTCCCTTCACATAAGTGCGTGCGCGCAGGTCCGCCTCGCTGAAGACCACGCGCGTCACCACCGGCGGCTCCGCAGCTGAAATCTTCGCCAGCTTCATCAGCTCCGCGATCAAACCGTCGATGCTCAATTGGGAACCATCGGTTGCCATGCCCTTCACGCTCCCAGCGGATGCCTGCGCCAGTCTTTGAAGATCAGGTACTTCGCCGGCTTCTTGCCCAGCGCGCCAAACCACTGCGGGCAATACGGCGCCATCCAGATAAAATCGCCGGCCTCCACCGGATACCACGAGTCGCCCAGCCTGTAGATGCCTCCGCCTTCAAGCATCAGCAGACCGTGTTCCATTACGTGAATCTCTACCATGCTCAGCGCCGCGCCCGGATCGTACGTCATCGTGTTCACAGCAAAATCGTATTCCGGGCCATCGGGCATGAGCACGCGGACGCGCAGAGCTTCGTCGCCCATCAGCGGCATCGCCGGTACATCGGCCTCTTTTCCCACCACTACCCGGGGTCTGTCCTGAACTTCGTCCGACTCCGGCTCATAGAGCTTCTCGATGATTGCCGCTGCCGCGTCGGTCCTGGCGCGCACCGTGTGTTTCGTGCCTTGAGGCAGATACGCAAAGCCGCCCGGAGCGAGAACGTACTTCTTGCCGGCCGCGATCAAGTCCAGTTTTCCTTCAAGCACATAAATGAACCGCTGTCCCGGCGCAGGCCCAAGCATGCCGCCCGTGGCAAACTCCGCTGTCATCTGTGCAAATGCCGCGCCGCGCTGCGGAGCGATGTGCACAATGAACTCCACGCCCCCCGCACCCGGCAGCGGCGTGCGCACAAACGTGTCCGGCGTCTGCAGCAGGTGATCCACCTTCAGGCTGCTGCGTGTCGAGCCCAGATGACTCAGTTGAGGATGCTGCACAATTGACCTCGTTCCCGGCGATTCTTCGTCGGATGCGTTGTTCGATTCTATCCAACTTCTTCAGCCAATCGCATCAGAAACTCGCGCCCTATGTTGAGGCTTGCCTCAACGTCCTCCTCCAGCACGCTCTCGGTCGGATGATGGCTGATCCCTCTGGGGCTGCGCAAAAAAAGCATCGCCGTCGGCACGCGTGCGGCCATCACCATTGCATCGTGGCCCGCGCCGCTCGGGATCGTCCTGACGGGGAAACCGCACGCCTTCACGGCGGACTTCAGCCTCGTAGAGAGCCGGCGATCCATGCGCACCGTCCGCTGGTCGAGCTTCTCGTTCCACTCGAATCCGATGCCTCGCCTCTTGGCGATCGCTTCCGCATCGGCAATCAGCTTATCTGTCCATCGGTGCCTGGTCGCGCTGCTGCTGTAACGAATTTCAAAGCTTAACTCCGCTGAGCCCGCGATCACATTGCCCGCATTGGGCTCTATAACGATGCGTCCCACTGTCGCCACAATTCCGGGGTCAGTCGAAGATGCAGCCTTCCGAATCTGCTTTTCCACCGTCGTGATCCACTCCGCCGCCGCCGCCAGCGCATCGCGCCTCAGGTCCATCGGCGTCGTCCCCGCATGATTGGCCTGTCCTGTGAAGCGCAGGTTGAGCCGTGTTTGCCCCGTGATTCCCTCCACAACAGCAACGGGAATCCCCTCAGCCTCCAACACCGGCCCCTGCTCGATGTGCAGTTCCACAAAGCCGATAACATCGTCCTCAATCGCAGCATCCTTGATCTTCGCCGGATTCAGCCCAAATGCGCGCATCGCGGTGCCCATCGTCACGCCGTTCGCATCCCGCCACTTCAGCATCGCGGCATCGAATGTTCCCGTTACGGCGCGGCTGCCAAGGAAAGGTACCCCGTAGCGCATCCCCTCTTCTTCAGAAAACGCGATCACCTCGATCGCGAGCGGCAGGCGAAGTTCCCGTGCAATGCCCACCCACTCGATGGCCAGCATCACGCCCAGCACGCCGTCAAACGCGCCCGCATCGGGCACTGTGTCGATGTGCGAGCCCAGTATCAGCCTGTTTTGATTCAGCCTTTCCGCACTCGCGCCCTTCGGCCGCCACAGCCCGCGCAAATTGCCTGCCGAGTCGACGGAAACCTTCATACCGAGTGCTTCCATTCGCTCGCGCAACAGAGCGTGCACCGCATGCGTCGGCTCTGTAAGGAATCGCCGCGTCGTCCGGCCCGGCTCCTCGGTCATCAGCGCAATCCGTCTGCAATCGGCGATCGCTCTTTCGGCCCGCTCTTTCATCGCCGCACCAGCTCTCTGCCGCGCGGGGTCTTCGACCACTCTCCCGCTCCGAATATCTTTTCGCCGCGCAGCCAAGCCTCTTTCACACGCCCACGCAACTCAGCCCCCAGATACGGAGACAGCTTGTGACGGAAATGCAGATCCGACTCCTTCACCGTCCACGCAGCCTCCAGATCGAAGACTACAAAGTCGGCGTCGGCGCCCGCCGTGAGCGTTCCTTTTCGTCCCGTAAACCCAGCCAGCTTTGCTGATCCCGCGGCCATCCATGCGCCCAGTCGCGCCATCGCTGCGTCCACCGCGACGCCACGCTGAGACAATGCCGTGTTCATCACCGGCAGCGCCAGGCCCAGGCTCGCAATCCCTCCCCACGCCTGATCGAACCGTCCCTCATTCCGCCGCTTCATCTCCGGCGGGCAGGGCGAGTGGTCCGTAGCCACCAGGTCGATCAGCCCCGACTCCAGCGCACCCCACAGCCGCTCACGATTGGCGCGGCTGCGAATCGGCGGAGCGCACTTGAATTCCGTCGCGCCATCGGGAATCTCTTCCGCCGCAAACCACAAGTACTGCACACAGGTCTCCACCGTGATCGGCACTCCGCGGTCCTTGGCCTGTGCCAGCATCGGCAACGCCTCTGCGCTGGAAAGATGCACGATGTGAATCGGCGTTTGAATCTCCTCCGCAAGTCGCACGAGCTGAGCAATCGCCTCCAACTCCGCTGCGTCAGGCCGCGAACGAAGATAAGTCGCATAGCCTCGCCAGTCCGCACCTGTCCGATCGAGCTCTGCCGTCGCAACTTCTACCGGCCCCGCAACCTCGGCGTGCGCCAGTAGGGGCAATCCCGTGCCGCGTAACTCCGCCAGTGCCAGTCGCAGATCCGCTTCATCCACCCACGCAAATCCATCGATCCCCGAGTGAATCAGAAAACACTTGAACCCCGGAATCCCCGCGCTCGCGAGCGGCTTCAGCGCCTTCGCATTCCCGCGCACTACTCCGCCCCACGCCGCCCAGTCCACCCAGGTCTTCCCCTGCGCCGCAGCCCGCTTGGCATCGAGCGCCTCCACGTCAATTGTCTCCGGCACGCAATTGAGCGGCATATCCACCAGCGTGGTCACGCCGCCCGCTGCGGCTGCGCGCGTTGCCGTTTCAAATCCCTCCCACTCCGTGCGCCCCGGCTCGTTGATGTGCACATGCGAGTCCACCAGGCCGGGCAGCATAACCGCGTCGCCAAAATCAGTCAGGCCAGGCCCCGATGCGGCCTCATTCCATCCCGCAACCCGTACAATCCGCTCGCCCTCCACCACCAGCGTTGCGGCCGCGAGCCCCGCCGTTGTCAGAACGCGAGTTGAGCGAAACACCTGTGCCATACTGTGATTACTTTCGCCCCTGAGGGAGGGTGTGAGCAAGTTGCCCAAGAGCACAGAGCCCAATTACGAGTTCCTGCGCCGCGCCATCGCGCTCGCCACCGAAAACGCGCGCTCCGGCTCCGGCGGCCCGTTCGCAGCGCTAGTCGTCCGCGACGGCCGCATCGTCGGCGAAGGCGTCAACACCGTCACCTCCGGCAACGACCCCACTGCGCACGGCGAAGTCAATGCGATTCGTGCCGCATGCGAAGCCCTGGGCAAATTCACGCTCGAAGGCTGCGAACTCTACACCAGTTGCCAGCCCTGTCCCATGTGTCTTGCGGCATGCTACTGGGCTCGCCTCGACGTCATCTACTACGGAGCCAGCGACACCGATGCCGCGCGCGCCGGCTTCGATGATGCCTTCCTCTACGCGGAGTTTCGCAAAGACCAGCCCGAGCGTGCGCTTCCCGCCGTACAAGTTCTTGCCGATGAAGCGTGGTCCAGCTTCGCCGCCTGGCTCGAATCGCCCAACAAGACCCCGTACTAAACCGCCAAAGACCCCCTCCTGAATCAGTCCGGATTCCGAACTCTTAACGCCGCATGTCCACACCACGTTGCGCCCTCGAGCGGCCTGAGAGTTTTCTCATCCCAGTCCATGCACGCCCGCTCGAAGAAGTTGTCCCTGAAACTGTCTCGCGTCCAGTCACTCCTTCCCAAATCTGCACACTCTGACTGTTCCTGAACGGCACAGTTTTTTCGCCGCGCTCGCAACGATTGAACCCGCACGCATCGACCGATGACTCCAGTGAGCCCCTTCGCCGAGTGGGAATTCTGCGGAATCCTCCCATCATTGCCAGCCCGTGCAAACCCCGCGGGCCGACGCCGGCAAAGGGGCAACTGCTTCGTTTGTTATCGAGGGAGATGCCATGATTTGTCCCGCCGCTGCTGTCTACCGCCGTCAAGCCCCTGCGAACATCTCCCCTCGGCAGCTCCTCTCATTGCTTCCCCGATTTCGCGCCTGGATTTGCCGTGCAGCCACCCATACTTATGGCTTTGGGTCTTGCCGCGGGCCAGTCTCCGGCTCATCGACCTTCGCCGCGTCAATCCTGGCGGCTGCAGCCTTGCTGTTCCTGCCAGCAACTGCATTCCCCCAGTCCGGCTTCGGAACGCAGACGCTCGGCGTCACGTCCAACCCTCAGAACGTCACTGTAGCCCTCAGTGCGCAGGGCATCGTGGCCGGCGTTCAGGTCCTCACCTCGGGAGCACCCGGGCTCGACTTTGCCCCTGCAGGCGCAGGCACCTGCGTCGCCGCATCCTTCCCCGGCAACTGCACCGTCTCCGTCACCTTCACTCCCTCGGCTCCAGGGCTGCGTGTGGGCGCGGTCGTTCTCATGGACGCCGACCAGCAGACCGTCATCGGCACCGCCTGGATTCAGGGCATCGGCTCGGGAGGCCTCGGAGTCCTGATTCCTGGCAACATCCTGCAAATGGCCGGCGACGGCGAAGGCAAATCCATTCCCGTTCTCGATGGCATCCCGGCTTTGATGGCCGAACTCGATCAGCCCGCCAGTGTCGCCCTCGATGGTCTCGGCAACCTCTACATCGCCGACGTTTATCATCACCGCATTCGCATGGTCTGCGGTGGCATCGGCGCCACCATCGGCGGAACCGTCTGCTCGGCGTCGCAAGTCGGCATCATCACCACCATCGCCGGCAACGGCAACCCGGCCTACACGGGCGATGGCGGCCTCGCAGCCAGTGCAACGCTTAACACTCCAGCCGGCATCGCCTTGGACGGCGCCGGAAACCTCTACATCGCAGACAGCGTCAACAACGTAATTCGCAAGATCACCGCTGCAACAGGCACCATCACGACGGTAGTCGGGTTCATGAACGCTCAAGGGATCGGCGCGTCTGGCTATGGCGGCGATGGGGGCCCCGCCACGTCGGCGCTCCTCAACACCCCGTGGGGCGTCACCGTCGATGAATTCGGATACATTTATATCGCCGACACCTTCAACCATCGCATCCGCAGAGTCAAAATTGAAGGGGGCATCATCGAAACGGCCGTTGGCACCGGCATCCCCGGCTACAACGGCGACGGCCTCCAGGCAACCGCCGCCGAGCTCAACGTCCCCTTTGCCGTGGCCTTCGATGCGGCCCACAACATGTACATCCCCGACTCGGCCAATAACCGCGTCCGCGTAGTCAACCCGTCAGGAATAATCAGCACCATTGCCGGAGTCGGCGCTATTGGCTTCTCCGGCGATGGCGCCCCTGCGACAGCGGCAGAGCTTTGGTCCCCTTCGGGCGTAGTCGTCGATGCCGGCGGCAACGTCTACATTGCCGACACACAGAACTCGGCGATTCGCGAGGTCTCCTCTTCCGGCATTATCACCACCATTGCTCAGAACGACGTCGGTGTCTATCTCTATAACGGAGGCGGTCCGTATCCGGTCAGCATCTACTGGCCCTGGGGCATGACTCTCGATGGTCAGGGCAATCTCTATTTTGCCGACTTCCTTAACCTGCGCGTCCGCGAAATCCAGGGCAATGTCTCTCCGGTTGACTTCACCCAGAACCCCATCCGCCAGGGCTACCAGTCCAAACCCGCCAAAACCCCGGTTGAGCTCGAGAATGACGGCAATGCGCCGCTCGACGTCATCTCCATCGCCGCCGGCGCAAATGCCGTGCTTCAGCAATCTGCCCTCGACCCGAGCCTCTCGCCCTGTGCGGCCACAGGCCAGGTTCTTGAGCCAGGCGCCGATTGTTGGATCGAGCCGGTCTTTGCTCCCGCGGCTTTTCCGCCGCTTACCAGCGATCAAACCGAGATTGGCAACATCAATATCGCGGCCAACTCCACGCCCAGCCTCATTGCCACAAACTCCCCGCTGCAGGTGGAAGTCGTCGGCATCGCCACTCCAGTCAACTCAACCACTACGGCGCTGGTCTCGAATCCCAATCCTTCCGGATTTGGCCAGTCCGTCTCCTTCACCGCAACCGTCACCACGGGCGCAGGAACCGGCGACCTCACCGGCGCGGTCGCTTTCTACGACGGAGCTAAGCTTCTTGGCCCCAGCGTTCCGGTAGAGACGAGCACGGCCAGCGAGGCTGTTGCCACATTCACAACCTCGTCCCTTGCTGTCGGAACGCACACCATCATCGCCGTCTACGACGTCACCAAAGACCCGGATCACTTCACCAGCACGGGAACGCTCACCCAGTCGGTCCTTGAGGGAACTGTTACCACGCTCACAGCGAGTGAGAAGACCGCGAACGTCGGCGACACGGTTCTGTTTACCGCCACCGTCGCCACGGCCAACGGCGGCGGCTACCCGCTCGACGGTTCGGTCACCTTCACCGATGGCGCAACCATCCTTTGCAGCCAAGACATTAACGCAGCAGGCGTGGCCACCTGCTCCACATCCGCCCTTACCCAAGGCATCAATCAGATCACCGCTACCTACACTCCCGCCTCCACCGCCGACATTCAGCCCAGCATCGGCATGCTGAGTTTCGACGTTCAGGCCCCCTCCACCATTCAGGTCTCCATCGGCGGAATCCAGGCACAGTCCAATTCCAACGTCTTCTACGGCAACCCGGTGACCATCGTAGCAACCGTCACAGCAGGCGGCAGCAGCGCAAGCAGCGCCGGCACCGGGTCGGGCACAGCTCCTGCCACCGGCACAGTCGCCTTCTTCGACGGCACGCAGCAGATCGGCTCGGCCACGCTCGCCGGCGCCCAGGCGCAGGCCTCATTCACCACAAGGTCGCTCGCTGTCGGCTCCCATGCCATCACGGCCTCTTATCAGGGTGATTCCAACTACAAGCCCAGCGTCTCGGCTCCCATCACAGTGACCGTCAGCCAGGCGCAGACCTCGATCACTGTCTCCGCACTGCCGGCCACCGCTATCGCCGGAGCGCCCGTCGCCCTCATCGCCGCCATCGCCGTCACTCAGGGAGTCGCCACGCCCACCGGCACCATCGCCTTCACCAGCGGCGGCGTTGCGATCGGTTCCCAGCCAGTCACTTCGGGTTCAGCCACCGTCAGCCCCATCTTTGCTCCCGGTGTCCAATCCATCGTAGCCACCTACTCGGGCGATGCGAACTCAAGCGGCGCCGTTTCCGCTCCGCTCTCCCTGCAGGTGCTCATCGCAACCACTACTGCCACAGTTACCTCCAGTGCCAACCCCGCCATCGTGCTTTCGCCGGTCACCTTCTCCGCAAAGGTCGCGGGCAACGGAGGCATTCCGACTGGGACTGTCACCTTCAGCGCAGACGGGGCTGCCTTGGGGAATGCGACGCTCGACGCCACCGGAAGCGCCAGCCTGAGCAGCGCCAGTCTCGCCGTTGGCAGCCACTCGATCGCCGTCTCCTACTCCGGCGACGGGAACGACGCTCCCGCAACCTCTGCCGCGATCACCCAGGTAGTCGGCACCATCTCCACTGCCACGGCGCTGGGTGAGTCGAGCACCGGTGGATCAACCCCCGGTGTCCTGCTGGTCGCTACGGTTGTGGGCGCCGCTGGCCCTGCTCCTACAGGCACTGTCACTTTCCTTATCGGTACCACTGTCCTCGGCTCGTCGTCCCTTAACTCCAGCGGCGTCGCGACTTTTACGCCGAATCCCTTCTCCGGCACTCAGACCGTCACCGCGTCCTATGGAGGCGACACCGTCCACGGGGCCTCTGTTTCTCAGCCCATTCAGATCACCGGGGTTCCCATCGGCTTCCTGATCGCCGTCACCCCCGCCACCCTGTCCATCCCAACCGGCCAGAACGCTACCGTCAGCGTTGCGCTTACCTCGATCAGCGGATTTACCGACACCATTGGCCTTGGCTGCGCCACCCTCCCGGCGGTCGTCAACTGCCACTTCTCGGCGAACAGTGTTTCCCTCGCGGCCAATGCCACACAGACCGTTCAACTGACCTTCGATACTGACAATCCCCTGGGCGGCGGAGGCTCCACCTCGCGCAACTCTGCGCCCTACGCCGGAAGCACATGGCTCGCCGGCCTTTCCCTGCCCATCGCTGCATTCTTTGGATTGGTCTTCTGGCGTCTCCGTCGCCGGACCCGCGCCTTCTCGCGCTTCGTGCCACTTCTGCTCCTCGCCGCTGGCGCACTGCTTCTCAACGGATGCGGCGGGTTCTCGCAGATCAGTGCCGCATTAGGCGCCTATACCATTCAGGTAACCGGGACTGGCGTGAATAGCAACATCGTTCATTACCAGAACGTAACGTTGACCGTGACCCAATAACCAGTCACTACCAACGGGTAAATTGGTTAAGTGGGGTCCTAAACCCTTCTAAAATCTGGATTTGGACCATCCTTCATCGCGCTCCGGGTCCTGATCGTTCCTTCGCTCTGGCCTTTCTCACCCTCTTGCCGGCCCCCCCATTTACCATGCCGATTTTTCTCCTGCAAGGTGACCTATGTCACCCAAAGTCGTCTGTTCGAGACGTATACTCTTCTGAGTTGCTCCCATTATGCTGCTGATCTTTCGCCGTTATGGTGTCGCCTTCGCCCGACCCCGTCTCGGCATATTGTCCGGATGGCGAACGACGCCAAGCACGTAACTAGTGTCTTTGGAGCAGTACATGAGCCGAGTTTCGTCCGTCCCTCGCGTTCGAGTTGCGCGTATATTCAAACTATTAAACAGCAAGCCAATGAAATCCTCCGGCGACCCGTGCAGTGCGCTGAAGGCGCGCCAATCGGCTTTCCTCCTTCCTCTGCTTCTCGTCTTGCTGGCTGCCGGTGCGCAAGCGCAAATCACCTTCGGCCTTCAGCCTGTCGGTGTCGCTGCGGGACCTCAGAATGTCACCGTGACTGCCTCGGCAGCAGGAACCGTGGCCAAAGTCGAAGTCCTCACTAACGGCGCGCCGGGCCTCGACTTTACCGCCGGCAGCGGCGCATCCACTTGCGCTTCTGCGAACCTCAGCATCGGCTCCTCCTGCGTCCAGTCCGTCACATTCACGCCCAGTGCTCCTGGCCTCAGGCTCGGCGCGGTCGTCCTGCTCAGCGGCAACGGCAGCATTCTCGCTACTACGCTGATCTCCGGCACCGGCCAGGGAGGATTGGGATTGCTGGTTCCTGGCGATGTTGTCCGCGTGGCCGGGATCCTGCTCACCTGGCAGCAGTTCCTCGACGGCAACGCCGCGCTCGACGCGGAACTCGACCTCCCTGCCAGTGTCACTCTCGATGGCGCAGGCAACATGTACATCGCCGACAGCGCTCACAACCGCATCCGTATGGTCTGCGGAGGCATCGGACCCACCATCAGCGGAACTTCTTGCTCG
Organism: uncultured Occallatibacter sp.; assembly: GCA_964460385.1. Lineage (GTDB taxonomy): Bacteria > Acidobacteriota > Terriglobia > Terriglobales > Acidobacteriaceae > Telmatobacter. The sequence continues at coordinate 52,339 of CAYWSR010000002.1, forward strand.
CCTCAGCAAATCAACATCATCAACACCA
>CAYWSR010000002.1:52466-62785 GCA_964460385.1 uncultured Occallatibacter sp.
GTCCGCCAGGGTGAGGTGTCGGCTCCGCAAAACCAGACGGTCGAAAACGACGGAAACGCGTCCTGGGATCCAACCGCCATCACCCCCGATCTGAACGCTGCCGTCAACGCCGCCGGAACCACCTGCATTGTTGACACGCTGCTCGCCGTCGACGCGCAATGCGTCGTCAGCGCCGAGTTTTCGCCTTCCGTTTCTGTCCCGCCCGTCAACTTTGAAATCGGGAATGTCGATGTCGCCAGCGTCGCCGTGAACACCCCGCTCGACATCGTCGTGGTTGGCGATGCCACGCCTGCTAACTCCACAACCGTGGTCGTCAACTCCAACCTCGATCCGTCCCTCTTCGGAAACCCCGTTACATTCACCGCCACTGTCACCACCGGCGCGAGCACCGGTCCGCTTGACGGGACAATCACCTTTTACGTGGACGGCGTTGCCGTCTCCGGGGCCGTTCCCGTCAGCCCCCAGGGCACTGCCCAATACGAAACTGGCGCGCTGACTGTGGGAGCCCACGACATCACGGCCCAGTATACGGATGCCCCTGGCGCCAACCCCGCCCACCTGAATAGTCCGATGAGCCCCGTACTCGTCCAGACGGTGATTCAAGGTACCAGCGTCGTCCTCGTCTCCAGCCTGAATCCCTCGGCGGTCGGCCAGAGCGTCACCTTCACCGCCACCGTTACCGCTGGCAGCGCCTCCATCTCCAACGGAACCGTTACGTTCATGGATGGGTCCACCATTCTGCAAACTGTGACGCTCTTCGCGAACGGCACGGCAACTTACATGACCGCGATCCTCACCAACGGGCTCCATGTCATCACTGCCACCTACAACGGCGATGCGCAAGCAGGGATCCAGCCGAGTACCTCCCTTCCCGTTAATCAGGAGGTGCTTGTTCCCTCCACCGTTGTTCTCATCTCTTCGCTCAACCCATCCAGCTTCGGCGCCTCTGTCACGTTCACGGCCACAGTCACCTCTCAATCGACCCAGCCAGCTACAGGCGCAGTCAACTTCCTTAATGGAGCGCAGGAGATCGGTACCGCCAACCTGACGGCCGCCGGCCAGGCAGTCTTCACCACGTCCTCTCTGGCGCCTGGAACGTACTCCATCACCGCCGCCTACGTGGGAGACACCGACAACAGTCCCGGTACCTCGCCGGCTGTTTCGCAGGTCGTCAAGGCGGCAACAACGGCCACGGCCCTCAGCGCAACGCCCACGCCCGCAATCGCCGGCGGTCCCATTGTTCTCACGGCCACCGTCACCGTGACGCAGGGCGTCTCAACTCCCACGGGAACCGTCACATTTACCAGCGGCGCCACCACCCTCGGATCCGCGCCGGTTGGCGCAAACGGAACGGCGGCCATCACCGTCACATTCCCGCCGGGCAGTCAATCCATCGTCGCCACCTACGCGGGCGACACAAACGATCTGGGCAGCGCCTCTGCGCCTCTTCTGTTGACAGTGCAGACTGCAACCACGACGAGCACTCTAGCCTCCAGCGCGAATCCCTCCGTGGTCCTTTCGTCGGTCACCTTCACGGTCCAGGTTTCCGGCAACGGCGGCATCCCCACTGGTATGGTCACTTTCAGCGCCGATGGCACGGCAATTGGTACGGCTACACTTGACGCCACCGGCAAGGCCACCGTCTCCGACGCCAATCTCGCAGTCGGCTCTCACGCCATCACCGTTACCTATGCCGGAGACGCCAACGACGCTGCGAGCACCTCCTCGGCGCTCACCGAGGTGGTCAACACCATCTCCACCGCGACCGCCCTTGGAGCCTCCACCACCGGTGGCGCCAATCCGCAAGTCATTCTCGTTGCGACGGTTGTGGGAGCCACCGGGCCCACTCCCACCGGAACTGTCACCTTCCAGGCAGGAAGTGTTGATCTCGGAAGCGCCGTACTCAACTCGAGCGGCGTTGCGATTCTGACACCCAACCTGACGGGGGCTGAGACTGTGGTTGCCACTTACGGCGGCGACAGCCTCCACGCTGGGTCTCAGTCTCCACCGGTCTCCATCTCCAACGTCCCGGTCGGCTTCAGCATCACCGTCACCCCGCCAAACGTCACAATTCCGACTTCACAGAACGCGACTCTCAATGTGGCGCTTACGTCCTTTAGCGGGTTTACCGACACAATCGGCCTTGGCTGCGCATCGCTGCCCGCTGCGGTGAACTGCCACTTCTCCACCTACACTGAACCGCTCGTCGCCAACGGAACCCAGACCGTGCAGCTGACGATCGACACAAACAACCCGCTCGGCGGAGGCGCCTCCACTGCCAGCGCCCAGCGTCCGGGCGCAGCAAAGGCCCTCTTTGCCGGCCTGACCCTGCCCCTGAGCCTGTTTTTCGGTTGCCTCTTCTTCTCGCTGCGCAAGCGCCACCGCGCCATCTTTACCACCCTGGCCGTTGTGCTATTTGGCTTTGCTTCCATGGCCGTGACCGCCTGCAATGGATTCACCCAGGTCAGCGCAACGCCTGGAACCTATGTGATCCAGGTGACCGGTACTGGGAACAGCAGCGACATTGTGCACTATCAAAATGTCACCATCACGATTGCCAAGTAACGCGGGCCCCATTGTCCGCCGATAGGACATGCATGAAGAGCTTTCATCATTCTTCGAGTGAACTCTGCGCGACGACTCGGCTTCTGCGCCGCGCAGTCCTCTCGGCCTTTGTCGGGGCACTTTTTCTCGCAGGTTCGGCCGTTGCTTCAGCCCAGACGGTGCCCGCCGGATATCAGGACCGCATCAAACTCTCTGTTGGCGGAACAGCCTCGGAGTATTTCCTCCAGTACGGCCAGACCCGGCTGCTCGGCGTCACCGCATTCTCCGACTTCGACGCCTGGCGCCACTACGGCATTGAAGGGGAAGCCCGCTTCCTCGAGTTCAATCAGCCGAAAAACATCCATGCCGAAACCTATCTCGCCGGGCCTCGCTACAAGATCTATCTGGGAAAGTTCCAGCTGTATGCCAAGGGCCTGGTCGGTTTCGGTCAATTCCATTATCCCTACGGCTACGGTACAGACAACGACTTCGTCGTCGCGCCCGGCGCAGGCGTCGATTACCACATCTCCCCGCGCGTCCATATCCGCCTTGCCGATTTCGAGTACCAATACTGGCCCGAATTCCATTACGGGCCCATGTCTTCCTTCGGCGTCAGCGCCGGCTTCCGCGTCAAGATCTTCTAGGGTCTCATCACACTGCCCTTCGGCTTCGGCGCTTCGTCCTCGTCGCTGTTGTGCGCATAGCACCAGTGAATCTCGTCCAGCGGCGCTTCCGGCCACTTGGCCTGCACCAAATCTTCCTCGCTGAGTTCGTGCAGCTTGAAGTCGATCGCGCCGTCCCCGTGAACGGTTGCCTGCAAGTACCCATAGATCTTCGACTTTGACTCCTTGTCGGCCTCTCTTGGCAGCGCGTAGCGACGCGCGCCCGCGCTTCCGATGATGATGCCCGTCAGAACTGTCTTTGTATATTGCTTCCAATACGGCGTGCTATAAACATTCGGCGAGTAATAGTGCGAATGGCTGGTGATGACGTACACATGCTTTCCTGCTGCCTGTGCATCGTACAACCAGCCGTAAACCATCTCGCCCGTGTGGATCCCCAGGTCCCAGTCGTCCATCGCATGGTCTGACGCATTCGAATGCGGCAGCGACTCGTGCATGCCTACGACAATCGTCCGGATTCCAGAGTCCGCTGCCAGATCCTGATCGATGACACCGCGCAGCCAGCTCAACTGCGCATCGGAAAACTGGTCTTTACTCGCGTTGTCGAGTGTCACAAAGTCCACGCCGCCCTGCGTCCAGTGGTACCAGCTCTCTACAGTCTCTTTACCGTCCGCTTTGCGTTGTGCGACGATCTCCGGCCGGTTCAAGAACGATGAAAACTTCTGAATGTACCCCTCGCGGGTCATTGGCTTTACAGCATCGTGATTTCCTCGCCCCAGAAACACCGGAAAGTCGCCAAACGACGCCATCTGGTGCGCCAGAAAGTCATCCCACGCGATCGGGATGTACTCCTCCTTTGTGAGCAGCATGCCCGCCGGCTGCATCGATTGCAGATCTTCGTCAGGATCGTACATCGCGCGGAAGTCCCCAAGATGCCAATAGAAAGCGTCCTTCTCTGCCTTTACCTTCGCGGCAATCGCAGGCATCACGAAATCGCCGCAGTTGCGGCTGTCTCCGCTGACGGCAAACGTCCAGGAATCGGCTGCTCGTTGTGCTGTGGCTGTCTGTTGTGCGCGGCCTGTTTGGGACGAAAGTGCGAGTGCGGCCAGAGTTGCCAGGGCCGAGGCACGCACAGGGAAGGGAAGGGAACTGAAACCAGCGATCTGCGACATGGGAGCAGATTAAATCACCAGCCGTCTCGCGGTGGTGAAGAGAATGTTTCAATACGCCGCTTCGCCCATGCCGCGCGCACCGTAATCAGGGAGGTTCCCATCCACCTTGTGACTCGAGTCACGGTGGTTTTCCGGGTTGCTCGCTAGCTTCAAAGTTGTGGGCTCATCGCTCAGCGGCGAGCCCGGAGACAGCTTTCATATTCTTTGCGAAACGGGCGATGAACTCAGAGAGGATTTATCCGCATGGCCTACGTCATTACTGATGCTTGTACCAAGGATTTTGTCTGCGTGGCCGAGTGTGCCACCGCGTCCATCGCCCCTGCGGTCGACGATCCGAAAGCCGGATCCGTCAGCCAGCTCTTCATCAATCCCGATGACTGCATCGATTGCGGCAACTGCGCCGATCTCTGCGCGCAGAATGCCATCTACATAGTCGAGGACCTGCCGGCAGGAAAAGAGCACTTTGCCGAGTTGAACAGGGTCTACTTCAACTAGGGTCCAGCCTGCGTCTTCTTTGCCTAGACCCGCGCATGCCGCTGGATGGGAGACCAATTCCGGGGTCTTGCGTTAAGGCTCAGCCTTTTCCGGGCTCACGCCTGCGCCGGTCATCGTTGAGGCAGGTGCCGTTGGGGTCGCGTTTCCTGCTGCGTTCGCCGGCAACACCGGGAGCGTTAATGTCTGCACCGCTGCCGGATCGTCGCGCAGCTTCAGGTAAAGCAGGTTGTTCGCCGGGTGGGGCACGATCAACTGAGTCCCCGTGAAGTCGGCTGGGACCTCGATTGCATTCTCAAACTCCGGGGAAGCGCCGATCGACTCAGCCAGGAACAGATTGGACCCCGTCAGCGTGCAAGCCCTGTTCGGATTCCGTGGGCAGTGCAGTTCCTTGAAGCCCGGCAGCCGCACCAGTGTACCCAGCGGCAGCCAGTCGCCGACCTCCCCATCGGCGGCGGTTACGCGCGCCTGCAGCGGCCCAAACGCCGACGACCCGAAGCGCGCCAGCGGCTCAATCATGCCGATCGCTGTCTTCGCATCCTCCAGCATCAGTCCCCCGTCTTCCAGCGTGAGCACTGTCTTAAAGCTCCCATCCACCGCGGCCACTTCTACCTTCTCGTTGCGCGGGAAATTGGCCGGCACCCGCGCCTTGAGAAAGAACACAAGCCGCTGGTCGATAGGCAGATCGTCCGCGCTCCCCAGATGGACCGGCGAAGGCGTCGCCGTCGCCTCCTCCTGCGTTCCTTTGCTCAGCAGCGTCACCGCCGGCCGCGGCGGAATCACCGTTGCCGCCACGCTCACCTCGCGCCCATCCTCCAGTTCAACCTTCGCGGCATAGTGCTTCCCGGGTACAAGGCTCGCCGTGGGACCATTGGCGCTCATTTCGAGCTCATCCTTGTCCTCGACCCGGCTCAGCGCTGTCGGCCTCAGCTCGATTCCCTCCAGGCTAGCCTTTGCCACTTCATCCAGCCGGGTTCCCAGCATCGTTGCTTTCTGATCGCCCGCACTCAACCTCAGCCGTTCGAGAGACGCGGCCTCTGCATACGACTTGAGCGTGAGAGCCTGTGGCTTCTCCAGCCCATACTGATAAATCGCCAGTCTTGCAACCCCCGGGGCCGCTTCCTTCATTGGAACCGACACTTCCAACGTCTCCGCCTTCACAGCGGTCCACGCCAGCTTCACCGGCCTCCCGTCCCCACTCTGCATCTCCACGCGATCAACGCAGAGCAAGTTATCGCCTTCGAGATGGAGCTTGTCCTCGCGGCCCACTACCAGGGCCAACTGCTCGCCCGCTCCCAGCGACCACTTGCCCGGTTGCGCCGAATGCAGGTGGAACCGCGGTCCCTTCCACTCGTCAAATCCCCACTTGCCACGCAGCTCCGCCGTTACGTCGGCTTCAGCCAGCAAGGGCGCCGTCCCCGCCAGCACCAGCCCGCCCGCCGAAGTGTCCGCTTTCACGGGTATATCGACTGTCGAGGACTTACCGTCGACGTGCATCTCCACATGAAGCACAAGCCCCGAGCCCATCTGCGTAGCAAAAACCAGCGGCGCGCCTTCCGCCGGCAATACCAGCTCCGGCTGCTGCGCACAGTACTCAGCGCTCACACTCATGGGGTGCAACTGCGGCGGCTTCGCCGGACCCACGGGTGGCAGCGCCACCACCACCACAGACTTCGGATCGCGGAACGAGGGCGGCACGTTCAGGCGCAGATTCAGTGTGTCTTTCGTTGGCAGCGCCAGTGCCGGGATGTACTGGAAGTGCGCCGTATGCAATGAAGCAAGAATCCTGGCCGTGTCCACGATTGCGCCAATGTACGGGCTATAGGCCCCCGCACCCCCCAGGGTGGAATAGCTGATCTGGTTCATCAGGTCGGCCGTCGACCCGTTCATCAACTGAGTGACAAGCGACTGCGCATTCGTGTCGTCCAGCACCAGGCCCTCGGTATGCTGCACGAGGCAGGGCGCCTGCTGGTCCGTCGGCTTGTCAAAGCACTGCTGATCCATCCGGATACCCAGGCTGCGCGCGGCACGCTCCGTTCGCTGCTTCAAGAGCGCCGGATCGGTCTGCGAGGTGGTGTTTACCTCGGCAAGATAGGCCTCGAGCCGCATCCGGTCCCAACTGGCCGCTTGCAGGTCCTGCCCTGCGCGCACAAAGGCGCCTGGCCGGTCATGCACCGCTCTGCGCAGCGTGCTGAAGTCGCCGCCTGTCTCCGGAGCCAGAAACAACAGGGCCTGCTGCGCCTCGGCGGGCACCACCACAAAAACGCCCTCGCTGCGCACGCTCGGTGTCCATGTCTCCACCCGCGTAAACCACTCCGGTGGTGGCGGATTGGTGGCCCCGCGCAGAAAAGCCACAATCAGCACGTAGCGCTCGGACTGGCTTTCCGGAAGGTCCGGATGCACCCAGATTCGGTCTCCCGGCAGCAGCGAAGGCACCTGTCCAATCGGCAGGGTTACCTCGCCGCGCTTCACGTGCACGTCGATCCTGGGTCCGGTCAGATCGAAAGCTGGATTGTTCTGTGCCGGCATTCCGGTCGAAACACAGCAAAAGAGCAGTAATGCCAGGAAACGGCGCATACCTCCCATTGTACGAACGTCATCCCACCCCGGCCCCGACCGCCGCCCCCGCTGCCGCATGCCATTGCTCGTTTCGCAACACTTTTCTCAATTACGACGCGCATTTCCTCTTTATCGGGTACACTGTTGCCTGATTAGCTTTAGGACAAAAGGGGATAGCTAGAGGGTTTCTCGAGTCTTCTGTTAGGTAGAAACGAAGCACGAACGTTAGCTTTCAATTCAAGCAGGGCCCCGCGGTATTGGCCAAGCCTTTCGAACTCATAGAGAATCTCAACCAGCCAGACCCAAGTTAGTTTGCTTTTCTAATGCGATTGCTGGCTGCTCTGGGGCACCGGCAAGAGCTTCAGTACCTTATCCTCCATTGATCGTGCGGTTGTCGTGCCACGGACGCTTCTCGTCCCAAGGACGCATTTTTCGGCTGTTCCTGTGAGTCGCTCTCTGCCCCCGATGGTGCCAGGTCACCTGGGGTGCGGATGCGGTCGGGGCTTGCTGGATTTCGTAGATACGGAGTGGGCAAGATGAAATCGACAAGAACTCAAGACGGCGGCATTGACCTGAGCCAACTGAGCATCCCGGAAGCCGAAGAGATTGTTGAAGAGGCGCTGAACGAGCTGGCCTTTTCATCCGACCCCGGCCTTGCCCGCGCGCTCCGCTTTCTGGCTCCTCCCGGGTATCAGGCCATTGTCGAGCTATGCGGAGAAAACGGCCGCAGCAAGCGCCGAAACGATGCTGCGGACTCTTGGTCTCCTGAAGAGGACGAGGTTCGCATCTACTTTGAGCCGGTCGGCGACGGCGAGGCCCTCCCGCGCCAGGAGCGTGCTCCCCGCGCGCTGGCTAACCACACCGCGAACCGGACTGCCAACCACAACGGGGACTCCGGCTACGACGACGAGGGCGACGATGGCCAGGAAGCCGTGATCCCCGCCGACCTGGACGCCCGCGTCAAGGAACTCTGCGCCGCCCTCGCCGAGGCCGAACGGGGCGGCCACGCCTTCATCGCCCTCAAATGGTTCCGCGACTCCTTCCTGCCGCGCAAGGCCTTCCGCTGGAATCAGCACCCCGAGTCCCGCCAGGCTGTCCTGGCCGAGGCCATTCAACGCGGAGTCGTGGTCACAAGCAAGATCGCGAACCCCAAGACTCCCGCATACCCCACCACTACCATTCGCCTCAACCGCGCCGAGGCCGGCATTCCCGAGGAGGCGCAGCGGTTCCACCCGGTCCAGATTCATGGAGACTCCATAGCCGAGGCGATCCAGGAAGAACGGATTCGGGAGGAACGGTTCCAGGTGGAACGGGGCAGCGTGTGACCTGCTATTTCCTCGAGTCCACGGCCTTCGCTCGGCTTTTTGTGCGAGGGCAGGGAACCGATGCACTCATCCGCCTCATGGAGGCCGTTGAAGACAATCGCAAGCTCATTGCGGCTTCCACGCCTCTCGAGGTCTACTCCGCCATCCGCCGCAGCGAGCGCGCCGGAGACATCTCTGCTGAAGACGGCGCTGCCGCCCTCGAGACCCTCCGCATTGAAGCCGCCCGTATGGTCCAGGAGCCGCTCAATCCTGCCGTCCTCGAGGCGGCGCGCCAGATTCTCGATCGAACTACGCTTCGCTGGCCTGAGGCTCTTCAACTCGCCGCCGCCATGGTCGCCCGCGATATGTTCCACGGCACCGAAGTCGTCTTTGTTTCATCTTCGACGGCGTTGCTCGAATCCGCAAAAACCGAGGGTTTTCACACCCTCGATCCGGCCCGGGAACCAGCCTGAGCACGGTGCTGGGGTCGCGGAATCCGTGGTTCTTCGAATTCCGGAGTCGGGCCGCCGGCCTCGATTGCACTTCTGTGAGATTGACAACGCCGTAGCTGGCTTTCAATAATCGCCCCAACATTCTTTTCGACAAAGAACTCCGCGGACGATGTCCGAGCTCTGCCCTATCGACGTCGGAAAGAACTAATCTGGAAGTCGTCGTCTTTGAGCCCTCATCCGAAAGCCCGGGAGCGACCATAATGTACATTATCCCGCAAATTCGCCGATCCACACTGCTCGCCGCCACCGTGCTTCTTGCGCTTGCCTCGGCCAACCTTATGTCGCTCCACGCCGCAACCAGTGAGAAGGCGAAGGTCGCGTTCAGCAAGCTCTTTCTCGGCAAGGACGTAAAAGCTCTTCTCGATCTCCCCGCCTACAAAGAAGGCCTCGATCTCTACCTCAATCCCAAGTCCGACAAGCGGCTCGACGAGCGCGGCATCGACTTGAAGGACCTTGGCAAATACCTCAAGGACAAAGGTGTCGGCGTCGAGCGCGATGAATGGGTCACCGTCACCGATATCAAGGTCGACAGCGACCGGATCGAGGTCCAGCTTGGCGGAGGTGGGGAGGGAAAAGGCGCAAGCAATAACGCTGAGAAGAAGGGCGCGGGCTTCAAGCGCGCTGGTGGCTCGCGCATCAACTTCCGCTACGGCAGAGATGTCACCGACGCCGATCTCCAATTACCGGCAATTCTGCCTCTGCTCAACCGCGTCCTCGATACCGGCAAAATCGGCGCAGCCCTCGCGCTTCAGGATATCGATCCCGAGTTTCAGGATGCCGTAAGTGCCAAAGACATCGTCAAGGGCATGCCCTACAAGCTGGTGCTGCTCAGCGCAGGCGAGCCGGATCAGAAAAAGGTCGAGGATTCGACCGACGATAGCCTGCACGAAATCTGGTACTACATGCGCGACGGGCGCCGCTGGGTGGTCCGCTTCCTCAACGGCAAAGTTGAAAAAGTCCAGGTCTTCTAGCAGCAGCCCGCGGAAAAGCTCAGCAGCACCGGCAAGGAGTGTCAGGGCACGACTTCAGTCGTGCCGGGAAGGCAAAATAAAATGAATGGGCTTCAGTGTCTGCGTGAGAACGCCCTTAGCCCCGTTGTTTGGCGGTGTTCGA
>CAYWSR010000003.1:0-62050 GCA_964460385.1 uncultured Occallatibacter sp.
AGGGGCGGACCTTCAAGGTGATTGTGGTGAAGAGCGGGCACGGCGTGGGTATTGGGGAGACGCAGGACGCTGACAAGGCGGTTGATTATGGGGGAGCGAAGGTGGCTGCCAGCTTCTAGCTACTAGCTTCCAGCTCAAGCAGTGACTGGGCGAAGAGGCTGGTGGCACGACAAGGACAGCGAGTTAGCGAATGGGCTCCAAATAGCGGAGCCCATTTTGTCAGCGAGTTAGCAGGTTAGCGGCGGAGTTCCTTGAAACCTGCTCCAGGCGCAAGAACAAAGACGTGGCGAGGGTGGGACGCCCCGCACCTGGCCGCGATTGCAAGCGTTCATGCAGGGGAACGAATCCACCACCCCCTCCGGGATTATTGTTTTGTGTCGAGAGGGTGTTGGGCGTCGTTGAAGAACTGGTTCTGGAGCTTGAGGCTTTCGGTGTCGGCTTTGATGGCCTTGAGGGCGGCGGCGATCTGGCGGGACCACTCTTTCTGATCGAATGCGCCGAGTTCCTTGGTGGCGGCATCGCCTTGGCCGGCGTAGTGGTTGGGAAAACGGGCGTACCACCAAATGCCGGTGTAGACCGAGCCGGGTAAACCAGAGAGGCGGTTCTGGTCAGCGCCAGATTGCTCGGGGGTGGCGCGGGCTTGTTCTGCGCGGTCGAGGTGGACGAGATCGGGGCGGGCGATGAGCATGAGCGAGGTTTCGCGCTCGCCGCCGTGCATGTCCATGGGGGTCTTGAGGGCGGGGCGGCCGGGAACGTCGAGGTTGGGAAGGCCGAAGACATAGACAACGTAGTCGCGCTGGCTGGCGAGCTGGGCCTGGGCAAAGAGCGGCAGGAGGCTGTTGTTGCCGCCATGACCGTTGACGATGACGACCTTCTTGCAGCCGTTGCGGGCCATCTCGGCGACTGTTTCCTGCATAAGAGTGAGCTGTGTGGAGAGGCTGTAGGCGACGGTGCCGGGCTGCTGGCGGGCCTCAAAGATCTGGCCGAAGTAATACTGAGGGAAGACGACGGCGTACTCCTGCTTGACGGCATTGAGGACGGCGAAGCGAACGTCGAGGAGATCGGTGCCGAGAGGCAAATGTGCGCCGTGCTTCTCGAGGATGCCGAAGGGGAGGACACAAACGCCCTGCGACTGGTGGATGGCCTGAACGAAGTCGGGGCCAGTCAGCTCTTCCCATTGAGGCGAGAGGGCGGACTGGGCGGCGGCGGCGGAACCGGCGACGATGAGAAGGAATGCGAGGGCGATGCAGAGCGGAGTTTTCATGGCGGGGTTCCTTTGCTTGATAAAGACAGGCGATGATAGAACCCGCCAGAGACCGGGCACAAGGAGCGCAGATTCAAGGGGAATTGAGGTAATGGCCGGGAGCCATGGATTAGTCTCGTAGATAGTTTTTCGAAGGTGTGAGGATTGTGGTTTCCCACCCTTTCGTCGGCTGCGGCGGACGAAAGGATGGAGCACCCGGCAGATTGGGTTGTTTTTGGCCCCGGGTTGAGGTTTGTGGATTCCCAGGTCTCAAATGCGAGACCTGGGGCACCCGCAAGGTATCCACAACTGCCAGAACTCGGAAAATGGACTCTTGGGGACGGTCTTTTGCGCATTGTTTTGTCGAATATCGGGACACTCGGGGACATACACCCACTGATTGCGATTGCGCTGGAGCTGAAGCGGCGGGGGCATGTGCCTGTGATGGCGGTTCCAGAGGTCTTCAGGGCGAAGATTGTGCCTCTGGGGTTGGACTTCCACGCGGTGCGGCCGGATATCGACCCGGAAAACACCATTTTGGCGGAGATGGTGTACGACGTGAAAAAGGGGACGGAGCGAGGGCTGCGAGAGTTTTTGTTTCCCGTTCTGCGGCAGACGTACGACGACCTGCTGGATGCGGCGACCAAGCCGGAACGGGCAGACCTGCTGCTGCTGGGCGAGCTGAACTACGCGGGCCCGATTGTGGCGGAGGTGACGAGAATCGCGTGGGCGAGCTATGTGCTTGCGCCGCTGAGCTTTTTTTCGGCGTTCGATCCGCCGGTGCTGCCGATGTATCCGCGGCTGGCGCGGGCGGACAAAACGGTGCCGGGTTTTGGGCGCGTGATCAGGCGGCTGGCGCGATTTGTGAGCCGGAAGTGGCCGCAGCCGATCTACGATCTGCGCGCGGAACTTGGTTTGCCGCGAGGAAGGAATCCGCTGTTTGACGCGAAGCACTCGCCGTACCTGGTGCTGGCGCTGTTTTCGCGTCTGCTGGGCAAGGAGCAGAAGGACTGGCCGGAGAATACGCGGATTACGGGCTTCTGCTACTACGATGCGGATGCGGGAAACGCAGCGCTGCCGGAGCACCTGGAGAAGTTCATGCAGGCTGGGCCGGCGCCAGTGGTTTTTACACTGGGTTCGGCGGCGGTGCTGGCGGCGGGGCGGTTCTACGAGTTCTCAGCGAAGGCTGCGATCAAGCTGGGGATCAGAGCGGTGCTGCTGATCGGAACGGACCCGCGCAACAAAATGAAGCAAGAACTGCCGGATTCAATTTGCGTGGCGGAGTATGCACCGTATTCGGCGCTGTTCAAGCGGGCGGCGATGGTGGTGCACCAGGGCGGAGTGGGGACGACGGCACAGTGCCTGCGGGCGGGTAAGCCGATGCTGATTATGCCCTACTCGCACGACCAGCCGGACAATGGACGCAGGATGGGGCGGCTGAAGGTGGCACGGGTGATCCAGAGGAAGAACTACACACCGGTACGGGTGGCGCGGAAGCTGCTGGCGATGCTGGAGGAGCCGACGATCGCGCGGCGCACGGCCCAGGTGGCGCACATGCTGGAGAGCGAGGATGGCGTGGGCGCGGCCTGCGATGCGCTGGAGGCGCTGCACCGGAGCCGGTGAACGCGCGGAACGTTGGAACGAAGACGTTTAACACCTAATTCCTTATTGGTCCGGGCGGCGTTCGCCAATTTCAAAATGGAAAGCCTTCTAAACTTTTCGCGGGGTGCACTCAATTCCGACTGCGGTTTTTGCTTGTCCCTTTCGATACGGGAGAGATAGCCCCTTGTCGGCACCCAATCGGCTGGTGCGTCGATGCGGCAAGAAGCTCAACAGAGGAGGGAACGCCATGGACGGCAGGATTCTGATTGTCGAAGATGAACCCATTGTGGCTCTTGACCTGAAGCAGGAGATAGAGCAACTGGATTATGAGGTTGTGGGCGTGGCGGAGAGCGCCGAGGAGGCATTGGCCGCTGCCGAAGTGTGCCAACCTGACCTGGCGCTGCTGGACATCCGCATTGTGGGCGCCGTGGATGGGATCCAGACGGCGAAGATGCTGCGGAAGTGGTTTGACGTGGCGGGAATCTTCCTGACCTCGCACAGCGACGAGACGACGCTTTCCCGGGCAATGCTGGAGCTCCCTTATGGATATCTGACCAAGCCCTTTCAGAGCGAGGAGTTGAAAGCAACGCTGCGGATGGCTCTGCACAAGGTGCGGGTTGAAGCAAAGGAGCGGGCAGATCGCGAGGAACTTGTAACGGCAGTGGATTGGATGCAGGAGGGAGTGGTGCTGGCGGGCACCGATGGGCTAGTGCGCTTTATGAACCGCGAAGCAGAGGTTTTGACGGGCAGGACTATGAAAGAAGCGCGGGGATTTCATCTAAGCGATCTGCTGCTGGTTGTCCATGAAGGGGGAGAGCTGCTGCCGGGGTTAAGCGGTAGCGCGATGGCACGCGTGGAAGCCTTTGGCTGGAGCCTGAAACAGCCGGATGGCAAGACAATTCCGATCGACCTGAACATTGCTCCGGTGGAGGACTGTGACGGAAAGCGGACGGGAATTGTGTTGACGGTGAGGAACGCGACCGAGCGGCTGCGGTGCGAGGCGATTGTAGAGGCAGAGGCAGACCTGGCGGGCTTCGACCGTGCGCTTACAGGGATGGTGCATTTGGATCCCTATGGAAAGATCACGCGGGTGAACAAGGCGCTGCTGGAGCAGTCCGGCATTGGCGCCGATGCGATTCTGGGCCGCTCTTTGACCGGTTTGAAGCTGGACCCTGACCCCCGAATCTCTGTTGACCTTATGAGCAAACTGCTGCGGGAGGGCACGGTGGTGGCCTCGGCGCGCTCCAAGGTCTTCAACTAAGGCTCCGATGGCATGTGTTCGTGCCTATAGAAGCGATTGAGAAGCCGCGGCTTACCCCGCCGAGTTGACCGGAATCGACTGGAGCGATTGCGGGTTGGGGGCAATCCTGTTCGGAGACGTGGGCCATGTTGGCAGATCGATTGTCGACAGACAGTGAGGAGATGGCGCGGGGCGATCCGAAAGGGGTTGAGTGCAATGTCATGGTTTGAGAAGAAACGAGGCGCGGTTGGAAGGCGGGATGTGTTGCCGCTCCACCAGGCGGAATCGGTCGAATCCGCGACGGGGCCAAGCGAAGATGCAAGGCGCGGAGGGAATGTCAAGGTAGCCGACGACACACCAATGCCCCAGCATGTGGCGGCATCTCTGGAGAATCAGCCCCAACTGCTCTCACAGAGCGAGCGGAGTTTTCGCCTGCTTGTGGAAGCGGTAACCGACTATGCAATTTACATGCTTGATCCGGAGGGCCGGGTGCTCACCTGGAACTCGGGCGCGGAACGGAGCAAAGGGTACAGGGCAGACGAGGTGCTGGGGCGGAGCTTCTCCATGTTCTTTTTGCCCGAGGACGTGGCGGCGGGGCTGCCGGCGCAGGAACTGGCGATAGCTGACAGAGAGGGCCGCTATGCAGTGGACGGATGGCGCCTGCGCAAGGATGGCAGTCGATTCTGGGCACAGGTGACCCTGACCGCCATCTGCGGGCCGGATGGCACCTTGCGCGGCTTTGCCAAAGTGACGCGAGACATGACTGCGCAGAAGGAGGCAGAGATAGCAATTCGAGCCCTCAATGCCGAACTCAGCCGCTTTCAGATGATGGTCCAGACAATCGATGAATATGCCATCTACACGATGGATCCGAATGGGCTGATCACGAGTTGGGGTGTGGGAGCGGAAAAGATCAGCGGCAGGAATGCGGAGCAGATGGTCGGGAAGCACTATTCCGCCGCAGGGTTTTCCGCGGAGGATCTGGCTTCAGGGTTGCCGGATCAGCAGTTGCATGAGGCAGCGCGTTACGGGCGCCATGTGTCGGACGACTGGCGAACATTTCCGGGCGGGAAGCCCGTGTGGAGCAGCGGGGTGATCCACGCGGTTCACGCTGAGAACGGAGACCTGACGGCCTTTGTTCGTGTGGCACGGGACATGACACGGCAAAAGGAACTGGAGGAGTCACTTTCGCGGGTAGCAGAAGACCTTGAGGCTCGGGTGGCTGAGCGGACGCAGCAACTGGAGTCGACGGTCGACGAACTGCGCAGGACGAATGAGGAGGTCGAGGCGCTGGCCAAAGCGGTAACTCGCGATCTTGAGGAGAAGCGGGTGATGCTGAACGAGATCCACCATCGAGTGAAAAACAATCTGCAGGTGGTGCAGAGCCTGTTGAAGATGAGTGTGCGATCGCTGCCGCCCGGGGAGGCGCGCACAGTGACGATGGCCACGGCGCAGCGCGTGTTTGCCATGGCGATGGTCCACGAGCGTCTTTACCAGACGAAAGACCTGGCGGGAGTTCCGGCATGCGTTTACCTGCGCGACCTGGTTGCGGGAATCTCGGGCTCAAGTGAGTTGCCGCTGGAAAGAGTTGAGGTGGTACTGGATTGCGATGAGATTCTGTTGACTCTGCATCAGGCGATTCCCTTTGGACTGCTGGCGAACGAACTGCTCTCCAACAGCTTGAAGCATGGCTTTCCTGATGGGCGCAGGGGAGCTGTCACTCTTTCCGTTCGCCGAAAGGATGGCTCTGTATGCGTAGCATGCCAGGATGACGGTGTTGGATTACCGACGGACTTTGACGCTGCCAAGTGCACATCGATGGGGCTGAAGCTGGCTGCGAGCCTGGCGCGGCAGCTGGGGGGGAGTTTGGAGTTCAGTTCGGAGAAAGGATGCCGGGTAGAGACAGAGCTCACACGTCTCTAATGCCCAAGGGCGTGAGCGGCTATTCGCGCAGTGCGGGCGCGACGCAGTTTTCGAACCTGCGGGCGAGCGAAGATGGCGTGTGGCCTGCGATGCGCTGGAAGAACTTTGCCGAAAGACACGCGCTTAAAAGAGGTCTGCGATCGGGGGAAAGGTCAGCAGAAAGCTTAAAGCCAGTAGCGTGAAGGCGATGCCGCACGTCAAGCCGAGGGCTACAGTCCTTTTGCGCCAGCGAGCCTCCAAAACACCCCATGTGATGAACCAGAGAAGGATGGCGAGGGTGGTTACGCCCGAGAGCGGCCCCGTGGGCTTGAAGAAGACGAGAGCGGCTGTGACAGACGGCAATTTGTCGGCAGCGATGGCCAAGATGGACAGTGCAAAGGCGCCAATGCCGGCGGCCAGGATGGCGGCTGCGCCGGAGCCGTTGGTGAGCGCCGATTGACCGGGCGAGGCCGGGGTCGGCAGGGGGGTCATTGCTCGCCTCCTTGAGAAAGCTTGATGACGCTGCCACCCTGAACGGGAGCACTCTTGTTGATCATGGCCCCGAAGAAGCCGGCGATACCAGCCGCGATGAACGAGGCAGCAGCAAATCCGAGCACGGCGGTACGGAGTTGCTTGTGATTGCCGAGTTCGCGGCCGTAGCGCTTGAAGACAAACGCGACCATGGTGATGGAGATGGGAGCGAGCCAGGCGACGTGTTCCTTCCATTCCATGCCCAGGGAGTGCCAGCCGACGGCGGTGGGGCTGGACATGAGGAGATGTTGGGGAAACAGGGATAGGTCGACAGGACCGGCCGGTGGCGTGGCGCGATACCACGGATAGATCACATAGGCTCCAATGAACACAGCGGCCCAGGCCAGTACCACCATCACGGCGAGGTAGAGATTCAGGAATCGCGTCTGGCTCGGCGCGGGTGAAGACGAAATGGACGCGGAGGTGAGGCGGTAAAGCTCCACCAGCGCGCCGGAGCAGGCGAGCAAGTAGAGCGCGCCGAATCCCATGCCATGAATCAGAGTCCAAAGGCCGTGGGTCGTGATTTCCATGGTGGGCCTCCGTTGCAGACCGCGTTACAACAGGATGAGATGCCGCGCAGCGTGGCGCGGTAGGACATTCCGATTTGCTATTGACTTCCCTTCGTCCTGTTCATGGCCGGAGAGCGTGCCGACAGCATCGCATCGGTCGCGGACTTCTTGTCAGCGTCTTTGTCTTTGCCCCAGGTTTTGTACAGGCCGAGATAGGCGTAGTTCTCAGTCTGGCCGGCGATCGAATGGCCGTAAGCAAACAGCAACTGGAGGCCGGGAGACTTGAAGTGGTAGTAGCCGCCGGCGTCGATGAGAGTTGAGGCCTGGGTTTGCGCGGTGGCGAAGCCTTCACGGGCGTGCGAGAACACCTCGGCCGAAAGCTCAAGCCTCTCATTGACGGTTTTCTTCATCAGATAGCCGCCGTATAGATAGTTGCGATAGCCGGTTTGCGGGACGACTGTGTAGCCCATTCCGCCGACGAGACTCCAGGAACCGAACTCCTTCTCAGCCCAGAGGGGCAGCTTGTACCAGACCTTTCCGACGCCGAGGCCCTTGGTGTAACTGCCGGTGGGCATTTCGAACATGGTGAAGCTGCCGATTGATGGGCGGTGGTTGGTCTGCTTGATGAAGCCGTATTTGACGCCCAGTTCCATATCCGTGAGGCCGAAGGCGCTGGAGCCAGTTCCGCCGGGAGCGTAGACGGGGTTGTTGGACGGAACCACTGCGCCGAAGGGCAGGATGGCGTGCAGCTGAATGTTGGGGATGGCGCCCCAGTTGAATTCGAATGCGGGACCGGTGGGGTCTGACTCGGCGGGCGTGCCGTCGAAGGTGCTGAAGACATAGAACTCGTAGTGGCCAAGATCGACCGGGGTGGGGTCGTCGGTTTGAAACGGTGGACCGGCCTGTGCGCTGAGCCTGGATGCGGAGAGGACGAGCAGAAGCAAAGCCACCAGACAGGAGACGCGGAGGCCGAGTGCGGTCGAGGCTTTGTGATGTAACGCCACTAGAATCCTGTGGGTTGGATGCGTCCAGTTGAGATTGAGGCTAGAAAATACTCAGCCAGCCGGGCTGGCGGTAGCCCTGGAGCATCCATAGGTCCGATCTGCTCTTCGAAGTGCAGTAGAGGATGCTCTTGCCGTCGGGTGCGAGGCTGAAGCGAACGCCGGGGCCGAAGTTTGAGGACGGGCGCAGGTCCTTGTCCAGTTCCTTGATGACCTTTTTCTGGAAAGTGACGGGGTCGAGGGAAATGAGTGTGACCTTGTCGCGGTCCGCCGCGGTCTGGCCGGTCTCGATTCCATAGAGGAGTTTGCCATCCGCGGAGAAGGCGAGGTACGAGGTATTGATCTTGCCGAGGAAGCGGGTTGTCTTACCGTCTGGGGAGACCAGATTCCAGCCTTTGTCGTTTTCAAAGGTGATCCAATCGCCGACTGGCGACCAAGCGGGAAGGTCGTCCGAGAGGTCGTTTTTGAGCTCAACGGGCGCAGCGTTGCCGCTTGTTTTTACTGTCATGAGCGAAGCTTTGCCCGAACTAAGGCGGAAATAGACGAGCCGGGTGCCATCTGGCGACCAGCTGCTGGCCCATTCCGTCTCGGGTTCGCCATTTGTGACCTGGACAGGCGAGCCTCCGGAGAGGGCGATCATCCACATGCGGGCGGTTCCTTTGGAGTCGATCCGGGTGAAGATCAACCTGTTGCCATCCGGAGAGAGAGAAGGGTTCATAAACCAGTGATTGAGTCCATCGGGAAACTCAGCAGCGGTGACGACCGGGCGCTCAGAACCATCTGAGGAGTGAACCCAGATTTCCCAGGGACCACTTCGATCGGTGACAAAGGCAAACTTGTCGGCTTTTTCAGCCCAGGCAGCCATGCTGTCCTCTCGTCCGGTGGAGATGAGAGTCTTCGCGGAACCGTCCTGCAGCGAAACGGAGACAATATCGAGGTTTCGTGTTGGCTGCGCGTACAGGAGGCTCTTGCCGTCGGGTGCAACCGCCGGGATGACTTCCGCTGTGCTGCCAGCGGTGATCGGCGTGAGGGCATCGGATTGAGTATCCGCAAACCAGAGGTGATTTGGAGAATCCTGGCCGGTGGCAATGCTGACGACGATATGCCGGCTGTCGGGCATCCACGAGAAGCTCGGGGTACCCTGAAAAGATGGCAGTTTCTCGAGGATGGGCCGTGGAGGGTTGCTGCCAGCGGGATAGGGGAGGAGCCAGGCCCCTTCGCTGTTCTTATCTCCAGCGCGAAAGAAGAGAATTTGTTTGCCGTCGGGAGAGAAGGTGAGCTGAGGGCCGTTATACAGGTCTTTGCTGGCGAATGGCGCGGGCGAATAGGCGCGCAGAGGCGAACCAAGAGGATCAGAGATGGCGACGCCGTACATTTCGCCTGGTTTGCTTGGCTCGGACAGAATTGCAAGCGCCTTGCCATCCGGGGAGAGATCGCAGGTGAAGCAGTCGATGTCCATGATGAATTCGAGATCGCCACCTACTATAGGCACAGAGTAAAGCTTGTCGCGGGGCGTCTGCTGGCTGTCTGTGTCTTCAACCACAACGAGGTGGTTTCTGTCGCTGGACCAGCCCAGGGGCTCGACGCTGTGGGTCTCACGGGTCAACTGGACCGGAACCGCGGAGTTGAGATAGCGCAGGAAGACCTGATAGACGCCATCTACCTTCGAATAGTAGGCGACGGCCTTGCCATCGGGAGACCAAACGGCGTGATCCGCGCTTGTCGCGAAGGGCGTGTAGCGATATTTGGCGATGTCCTGGCCGGCGGGCTTGAGAAGGAAGGCGAGGAGTGCGCCGAAGAGCAGGCAGGCAGCGCCGACAGTCGCGGGGATGAGCCAGGGGCTGCGTTTTTTAGGCGCGGCAACGGGAGACAGCGTGGTGGTGGAGTAGGCCTCAGAGAAGTGGTCGCGAAGATTACGCAGGTCACGGAAGAGATCGCGGGTGGACTCGTAGCGCTGCTCAGGCTCCTTGGCGAGGCAGCGGTCGATGGTCCACTTGAGCGGGGCGGGAAGCTTCTCTTCGATGTGCGGGGTATCTTCGCGGACGATGGCGGCCATGGTTTCGACGGCGCTGGGGCGGTCGAAGGCCTTTTTGCCGGCGGCCAACTCGTAGACGATGAGGCCGAAGGAAAACTGGTCGGTGCGGAAGTCGACGGGCTTGCCGGTGGCCTGCTCGGGGCTCATGTAACTGGCGGTGCCCATGAGGACGCCTTCGCGGGTCATTTCGCTGGTGGCGTTTGGGTCAGGGAAGGAGGTTTGATCGGAGTTGCCGGAGGCGGTGGCCACGGCGGGCGTTTGGCGGGCTAGGCCAAAGTCGAGGATCTTGACCCGGCCATCTTTGGCCAGCATGATGTTTTCGGGCTTGAGGTCGCGGTGAACGATTCCGGCAGCGTGGGCGGCGGCGAGGCCGTCGGCGACCTGGGTGGCGATGTCGAGAAGCTTGCGGGGCGCAACGGGCGTGCCGGTGAGCAGGGAGCGGAGCGATTCCCCCTCGATAAGTTCGCTGACGATGTATTGCTGGCCAGCCTCGACGCCAATATCGTAGACGGCGACGATGTTGGGGTGGTTGAGCGCGGCAACGGCACGGGCTTCACGCTCGAAGCGGCTGCGCAGCTCAGGGTTGGCGGCGCTTTCTGTGCGGAGCACCTTGATTGCGACATCGCGGTTTAGGCGCGCATCGCGGGCACGATAGACCTCGCCCATGCCACCGACGCCCAGGGTGGACTTGATTTCATAGTTACCAAGGCGGGCGTTGGGAGCGAGGGGCATTGGACGGGCCTTTCAAAGTTCACAGTTCATAGTTCGCAGTTCACAGTTGTCAGTTGTCGGGGGTCAGGGGAAAGCTGTTCAGAATTTAGCAGATGGCAGAGGCCGAGCGGCAAGAGCAATTTGCGGTCTTTTGGATCAACAAGGGGGTCGGACGGAGATGGTTGAATCCCACCCTTGGCACAAAAACAGAATCGTGCCAAGGATGGGGCACCCCATCAATTGGGCGATTCCGCGGCGGTCTATTTGCGGGGGTATTGCTTTGTTTGTCCGGTGCGGGAGTTGAAGACGGAGAAGCTGCCGTCGGGGTAGGCGGCAACCTTGAGGTAAGCGCCGTCGGGAGTGCCCTTGAGATTGGCGATGAGTGGGTCAGCGCTGTTGTGGGCGGCATCGGAGCCCTCGGCGGTGTGGAGCATCCAGAGATCTTCGAGGCCGGGGCTCTCGTGGATGGTCTGCCAGGCCTCAGGGCTTCCGGCCTTATGTGCGCCGTTGTCCATGATGGCGACGCGGGGGTGGATGGCGTGGACGAAGGCGCGGGAGTTGGAGAGGTTCATTCCGTGGTGGTTGACGAGATAGAGATCGACTGTGCCGATGAGGTTGGCGGGACAGACGAGGGGGATCTCTTTGGCCTTGGTGAGGTCGCCGAGATCGAGGAAACGGAACTTGCCGTAGGTAAGCAGGAAGCCGGCAGAGCGAGGATTCTCGGTATCGTCGAGGTCCCAGTGGGGCTCGGTGGCGCAGAGGGGGTTAGGCTTAGGCTTGATGCCCGGGACGGAGGCGATGTGCTCGCCGTCGGCAGTGAGGACGACGGTCTTGACGTCCGGCAGGTCGAGGGTGTCGCCGGGGTGGACGATGCGGCGGAGAGTGTTCCCCATGGCCTTGAGGTAGGCGGCGAAGTCGTGGCGCGTGATGTCGGAGTCTTCGCGGTTGGGGCCGTGGTCAAGGAATTCGCCGACCAGGACGCCAGCGGCGACGAGGCTGGGGACGCCGCCGACGTGATCGACGTGGAAATGGGTGATGAGGACGTGATCGAGGCGGGTGATGCCGGCATCGCGCATGGCAGCCTGGATGCGCTTGGCGTCGCGGGCATCGGGAGTGGGCCAGCCGGTGTCGACGAGGAGAGATGCGCCTGAAGGCGTGACGAGGAGCGTGGACTGGCCGCCCTCAACATCGATGGCGTAGATGAGCAGGGGGTGGGCGCGCTGGGCGAAGGCAGAGAGGCTGAGGAACGTTGCGAGGGCGCAGATTGCAGCGAAGGCGAAGTGGGAAAGGCGTGTTTGGCGGGAGCGAGTCATTTGCGGGGAGTGTATACGCTGGGGCCAAGGCCGGGAAAGAGGCTGGCGCGGGGAATGGGGGTGCTGGAATGCTGAGCGGCAAAGGCCATGCAGGCAGACTCAAAGGAGGATGGGGCGAAGGCGCTATGTTGTTTACTCAGGAATCAACAGATTGGTGATACAGATGCGTTCGATTCGCTGATTTTTCACGCTTGAGAGAGCCCTTTCAAAGTCCGCGCTTGCCAAGGATGCGGAATGGGAACAAACTGTGGTGTTGCAAAACACAACTGATTAGTCACTGCCGGGCTAGACTTTCTGCAATTTTCCGGCAGAGGAGAAGTCATGCGAATCCGCACGTCTTTGGGGATTTTGGCGCTGGTAGCCGTGTTTGCACTTCCGGCGTCGATGCTTGGACAGTTTCAGAAGCCGACCGATGAAGAGCTGAAGATGACGGCCGACCCGAAATATCCGGGCGCCTCGGCCATTTATCTCAACGTCGTGCATTTGGCTGACAACCCCCATCACTTTGAAAGCTTCTACGCCCGCATCAAGATCCTCAGCGAGAAGGGAGCAAGCCTGGGCACCGTCGAGCTCCCCTATGTGAAGGATGAGGCCCAGCGCGAGGTAGCCGGCATTCAGGGCCGCACCATCCATCCCGACGGAACGATTGTCCCGCTGGTGGGAAAACCCTCGGACCTTCTCGTTGCCAAGCAGGGCGATGCGAAACTCGGGCGCAAGGTCTTCAACCTGCCAAGCATTCAGGTCGGCAGCATTATCGAGTACTACTATCAGCTTCGCTACGGCGATGAGTGGTACCTCTCCCCAACCTGGCAAGTCCAGCGTGACTATCCGGTACGCAAGGCGCACTACATGTTCACGCCCTTTCAAGGCAACGATTCGCTCAGCCTGTGGTCGATCCTTCCGGTCGGCACCACAGTCAACAAGGACGCGCTCGGCCGATTTAGCCTCGACATGAACGACATTCCTCCCGCGCCCGACGAGGAATGGATGCCGCCTATCGCGAATTCTCTTTATCGCGTTGAGTTCTATTTCCGCGACTCGAGCGATGCGGATGCTTTTTGGCGGACAGCCGGTAACAACTGGTCGCATCTTGTAGACCAGTTCTGCGATCCCTCAAAGTCTCTTCGCGAAACGGTGAACGGATTACTCGCTCCCTCCGACACCGAACTCGACAAAGCCCGCAAGCTCTATAAAGCGGTGCAACAGCTTGACAACAGCGACTACTCGCGGGAAAAAAGCGACGCTGAACGCAAGAGTCTGAAGCTCAAGGAAGTCAAGCGCGCCGAAGACGTCTGGACGCAGAAGAGCGGCACAAGCACCGAGATCGCGCTGCTCTATCTTTCCATGCTGCGCGCCGCGGGGCTCAGCGCCTATGCGATGCGCGTTGTCGATCGTGACCGCGGCATGTTTACGCTCAACTATATGAACTTCAGCCAGCTTGACGACACCTTTGTCATTCTCAGTACTGGCGGCCAAGAGGTTCTTCTCGATCCGGGCGAACGCATGTGCCCGTTTCAAACGGTCAGCTGGCGGCACTCATCGGCCTCAGGGGTTCGCCAGGTCGCAGGAGGCAGCGCCGTAGCGACATCTCCAGCGCAGGCCTACACCGCGAATGCAATCCAACGCGTTGCTGAAATCACTCTTGACCCCCACGGCGCCTTCGATGCAGATATCCGGATCAATTTGACGGGGCAGGAGGCACTCTATTGGCGCCAGAAGGCCCTCAAGAATGACGAAGCCGAGGTCAAGAAGCAATTCGACTCTTGGATCGCAGGCACGGTTCCCGAGGGAGTCGAAGCCCATATCGACCACTTCAATGGGCTCGACGATCCGGATAGCAACCTCGCGGCGGTCGTCAAAGCTCATGGAACCGTAGGCACAGCCACCGCAAAGCGACTGCTTCTCCCCGCTCTCTTTTTTGAGACACGCGGCAGCCATCCTTTTGCGGAACAGGAGAAGCGCCTCACCCCCGTGGATATGCACTACGGCGAAACCATCTCCGATGACGTGACGTACAGACTTCCGCCCGGCCTGGAGGCCGAAGGTACCTCCGAACCTGTGAAGGTGCCCTGGCAAGGCCACGCCGTGCTGATCATCAAGTCCAAAGCTGACCCCGGCAAGCTCACCGTGAACCGTACTCTTGCACGCGCCTTTACATTCGCAAGCTCAACTGACTACCCTGCCCTGCGCGACTTCTATCAGAGGGTGGCCGCGGCCGATCAACAGCAACTGGTGCTGCACGCAACGGAAGCACCGAAGGGGAATTGATGGATTGTGCCGGCAGGAGATGGGCGGGCTGGATGGTACATAGGCGAGCGTTGAGGGCAGCATGGGTGGTTGTCGGGCTTGGTGCGCTCACCGTGCCGGGGGTGTTGCGGGCGCAGTTTCAGGAGCCGACGGCGGACGAGTTGAAGATGACAGCGGACGCACTGGCGCCGGGAGCGTCGGCGGTCTATCTGTATCGGGAGGTGACGGTCGACGACCAGCAACACGCCGAGACGTTCTATTGCCGGATCAAGGTGCTCTCAGAGATGGGCAAAGAGCTCGCGACAGTACAGACGCCGTACTTGTACGGCGTGGATACGGTTTCAGACGTTCAAGGGCGGACGATCCATGCAGATGGGAAGGTTGTGCCGTTGGCAGCCAAGCCCGCGGACTTGATGGATATGAAGGCCAAGTACTTTCAGATGAATACTGTGGTTTTCACTCTGCCGGATGTGGAGGTGGGGAGCATTCTGGAGTATCGGCTGAAGATTCACTACCCGGAATACAAGATTTCCGAGCCGGAGTGGGATGTGCAACTGCCGAACTTCATTCACAAGGAGCATTTCAGCTTCCATACGCATATTGTGAACGGCGTGACGGACAGCAGCGGCGAGAACCTGGACCGGCTTATGTTGAGCTGGCAGTTGCCGGACGGGGACAAGGTGGACAACGACCCAAAGAAGGAACTGTACAGCCTGGATTTGACGAATGTCCCGCCGCTTCCGGACGAGGACTGGATGCCACCGCTGAATACGTTGAGATACAGGGTGAAGTTTTACTTCACGACGGCGAAGTCGTCTACGGAGTTTTGGGCGGACGCGGCAAAACGCTGGGCCAAGGATATGGAAGAGACGATCAAGTCGACCGGCGGCCTGAGGAAGATTGCGTCGGATCTTGTGGCGCCGGGGGATACTGAAATCCAGAAGGCGCAGAAAATTTACGAAGCGGTGGAGAAGCTGGACAATACGCGGTTCAGCCGCGAGAAAACACAAGCAGAGCGGAAGAAAGAGAAGTTGAAGGACCTTAAAACGCTTGAGGATGTGTGGAAACAAAAGAGCGGTTCAGACGATGACATCGCGCTCCTTTATGTAGCGCTGGCGCGGGCGGCGGGCGTGAAGGCCTGGCCGGCGAAGGTGGTGGACCGGAACCGGGCGATTTTTGACAGCCAGTACTTCACCATGCAGCAACTTGACGACTACGTGGCCAAGTTGACGATTGACGGCAAAGACATCTACCTCGATCCGGGGCAGAAGATGTGCCCATTTGGCACGCTGAGCTGGCAACACTCCCTGGCTTCGGGATTTCAGTTGACCGATAAAGGGGCGGAGCGGGTCATGACTCCCGCCCTCACTTACAAGGAGACGTTTCTCCATCGCGTGGCGGATCTGACGATGGGGCCTGACGGAGAGGTGAAAGGGATTGCGCGGTTTGTGATGTCGGGGCAGGATGCGCTGTACTGGCGGCAGGTTTCACTGGAGAACGACGAGGAGGAGGTGAAGAAGCAGTTCAACGAGTCGATTCAGGGCGAGTTTCCCGACGGGGTACGAGCGGACTTCGACCATTTTCTCGCGCTCGAAGACTACAACGTGAACCTGATCGCGGTGGTAAAGCTGGAAGGGAATGTAGCGACGGCGACAGGCAAACACGTTTTTCTTCCCGGATTGTTCTTTGAGTCGCAGGCCAAGCATCCCTTTGTTGCGCAGGATAAAAGGGCGACGCCGGTCGACGTGCGCTATCCCAAGATGGAGCAGGACGATGCAACATATCGTCTGCCCGACGGCTACACGATCGAGAGCGTGCCCCAGAAGTCAGATGCTACCTGGGGTGGGCATGCGGAGTTGAAGATGGGATCCCAAACGACAGGGAACGCCATCGAGGTAGTGCGGACACTGGTGTATAACTTTGCTCTGCTTGCCCCGAAGGATTATCCGGACCTCCATGACTTCTACCAGAAGGTGGCGACCGCGGATCAGCAGCAGATTGTGCTGAGCCGCGCAGCGTCTGCGAAAGGAAACTGAGTATGGGACAAGCGAATGCGTTTCGGATTCGCCTTCATCATTTCGTGGTCTTTGCGGCAGTTCTGATAGCCTGCCAACCGGGATTTGCCGGAATGTTTGGCAAGGCTCCGGTGCCGGACTGGGGGATGCAAGCAAACCAGACGGCTACGCCGGAGTACGCGAAGAATTCCGCCGCGGTGATTCTCTATCACGAATATCTCGTTACGATCGACGACAAGGGGCGGGCGGTAGAGCGGGAACGAAAGGTGGTCCGCATTCTAAAGCCGCAGGGACGGGATAACAGTTGCTTCCTGAGTTACGACGTGGATGAGAAGGTGAACTATTTTCGCGCGTGGACGATTGCCGCGGACCAGAAACAATACATGGCAGCGGATACGGAGTTTCTTGAGGTGGGGGACACGCGCGATGCGGTGATGCTATCGACCGAGAAGCTCAAGGTAGCTCATCCGCCAGCGATCGATGTAGGGGCGACGATCGTGTGCGAGTCGGAAGAGCAGGTCAGACCTTATATGCGACAGGAATTCTGGGGGGTCCAGGATGAAATCCCGGTCGTGTTCCTGGGTGTGGAGCTTGATCTTCCGGCCGGAGAGAAGCACTGGCAATCGTGGCACAACTATAAGCCGGTCGATGCGGTAGAGGTGGCGCCGAATCATTTCAGGTGGGAGATCAAGGATGTACCGGCGCTGGATCTGAGGGATGTGCCCTCGCATCCGGAGTGGGAGGCGCTGGCGGCTCGGATGACTGTGGGTTGGAGCGATGCGGCAGCGGAGAGCGTCGACAACCAGTGGAAAGCGATCGGGGCGTGGATGACACAACTGGAGGAGGATCGGCCGACGCCTTCTCCGGAGATTACCGCCGATGCACAATCGCTGATTGTGGGCGCGCCGGATTTCTATACCAAGCTGAGCCGGATCACGGAATCGATCCAGAAGAACATCCGTTACTTTGTAGTGATGCGCGGAATTGGCGGCTATCAGGCAAACCACGCGGCCGATATCTATCGCAACCGCTACGGCGACTGCAAAGACAAGACGACGCTGCTGATCTCAATGCTGCAGGTGGCGGGGATTCGCGGGTATTACGTGATGGTGGATGACCGAAGAGGAGTGGTAGATCCGGAGGCGCCGTCGCTGGCGGGAAACCACATGATTACGGCAATCGAGATTCCGCCGGATGTGCAGGACCCGCGGCTTAAGGCGATTGTGAAGGGGAACGACGGCAAGCGCTACCTGATTTTCGATCCGACGAACCAGCGCGTGCCGGTGGGGATTCTACCGGAATATGAGCAGGGGAGCTACGGCACGCTGGCAGCGGGGGACGCGAGCCAGGTGATCGGGCTGCCGGTGCTGGCGCCGGATGCGAACTCAAATGAGCACACGGGCAAGTTCACGCTGGCGGCAGACGGGACTCTGACCGGCTCGGTGGATACGATAAGGAACGGTGCGGGCGGCGGCTATTTGCGCAACGTGCTGAAGGACTCGGACGAGAAGGAACGGCGCGAGGCGCTGGAGACGGCCGTAGCGCGCGATGTTCCGGGGGTGGTGCTGAACTCGTTCGAGTATGTCCAGCCGTCGGCGCTGGACAAGCCGATCGAGATTCACTACAAGCTGACGGCGGCGCAATATGCTCACCAGGCGGGGCCGCTGCTGCTGGTGCGGCCACGGGTTGTGGGTACGCTGGTTCGTCCGTTTGACGACAAGCCGAGGAAGTTTCCGATCGATCTCGGAGCGAGCGGGCACTGGCACGACAGCTTCGACATCGCGCTGCCGCCGGGATATGTGGTGGACGAGACGCCGGACCCAGTGGACCTTGACGTTGGCTTTGCCACTTATCACTCAGCGATCACGGCGAAGGACAATCAGCTTCACTACGAGCGGGATTACGTGGTACGCAAAGTGGAACTCGGCGCAAATGAGGCGGGGGTGTATCGCAGGATTGAGAGCGCGATTCTGGCCGATGAGAAGGGGACGGCCGTGCTGAAGAAGCAGTAGAGCTGTCTGGTCTCCCACCCATTCGCAAAGGGCGCGAAAGGATGGGGCACGAGGCCTCAATGTTTGGGCCGGTGAATCCTCAGTGAGCGGCATTCATCAAAGAATGCATGAGTGCTGCTTTGCTTTCTCCGTTGAAGATCCGTTCTATTGAGTTCTCCAATCGCATCGGCGTGTCGTCGATGTGCCAGTATTCGTCGGAGGACGGGTTTGCAACGGATTGGCACCTCGTGCACCTGGGAGCGCGGGCGCAGGGCGGGGCGGGGTTGGTGATGGTAGAGGCTTCTGCGGTGACGCCGGAGGGGCGGATTTCCGACGGCGACCTGGGGATCTGGAAGGACGAACACGTCGCGCAGTTGCAACGGATTGTGGGGTTCATTCACGGGCAGGGTGCGCGCGCAGGGATTCAGCTGGCCCACGCAGGCCGGAAAGCGAGCATGGCTGTGCCATTCGGCGGCGAGAGACTGCTGAAGCCGGAGGAGGGCGGCTGGGAGACGGTTGGACCAAGCGCGATTGCGTTTTCGCCGACGTACTCGGTGCCACAGGCGCTTGACCAGGCAGGCGTCGATGCGACGGTTGAGGCATTTGGAGCAGCGGCGAAGCGCGTGGTTGAGGCCGGTTTTGACGTGGTGGAGATTCACGCCGCGCACGGCTACCTGCTGCATCAATTCCTGTCTCCGTTAGCGAACCGGCGGACGGACGCATACGGCGGCAGCCTGGAGAACCGGATGCGGTTGACGCTTGAGGTTGCGGGTCGGGTACGGGCGGCGTGGCCAGAGCATTTGCCGCTGTTTGTGCGGATCTCTGCGACGGACTGGGTTGAGGGCGGCTGGAACGCGGATGAGTCGGTTGAGCTGGCGCGGCAGTTGCGGGAGCGGGGGGTCGACCTGGTAGATTGCTCGTCCGGAGGGATGGCGCCAAATGCGCAGATTCCATTGGGGCCGGGGTACCAGGTGCAGTTTGCGGAGCGAATTCGGCGGGAAGCGGGAGTTGCCACGGCGGCGGTAGGGCTGATTACCGAGCCTGCGCAGGCCAACGAGATTGTTGCAGAAGGAAAAGCGGACCTGGTGCTGCTGGCGCGGGAGATGCTTCGCGATCCCTATTGGGCGGTGCACGCTGCGAATTCGCTGGGCGAAGCGGCGTCGTGGCCGAAACAGTACCTACGTGCGGCACCTCAAAAGTCGGTGGCGCGGGAGGCGGTTGGCCTGTAGGTGCAGAACTGGGTTCGGCGGCGATTTTGCTTCACAAATGGTGCAGAATGTGGCCTATACTCGTGGGTAGAGCGGGGTTCCCGGAAGAACGGTGAACTCGCTCGACTTCCTCATGGCCTCACCACTCGCCCAGAAACGCGCCACTGACCAAACGATCATCCCCGACCGTCTCTACTTCAAGATTGGCGATGTGGCCAAAATCTGCGACCTCGAGACTTATGTTTTGCGGTTCTGGGAGTCGCAGTTTCCTCAGCTGAAGCCGAACAAGAGCGGGACGGGCCAGCGGCTATATCGGCGGCGGGATGTTGAACTGGTGCTTGAGATCAAGCGGCTTGTTCATGCCGAGGGCTACACGCTGGCCGGGGCACGGCAGGCATTGAGCCAGATTCAGCACGGGCGGCGCATGGATCAGAAGCGGGAGCCGCAGGCAGGATTGGCAGTGCCCGTAGCCCTGCCACTGCCCATGGGAGGGAACAATACACGGCCCGATCGCGTGACGGCGACGATCGGCCAGGTTCGCGCGGAGCTCCGCGAGATTGCGGCGCAACTCGCAGCGCCGGTTGCGACAGGGGCGTTGCGCCGGCGGGGGCGTGTTACCACGCTGCCGCACTCGTCGGATACGCTCTTTCCGATCTAATTCCGATCCTGTTGAAGATTCTGAGATTGTATAGACTTGACTTCGTTGAGATCCCACCCTTTCCGCATTTTCTCTTCGAAAGGCCGCGGAAAAGATGGGGCACGCAAGCCCACAGCAAATCTGAAAACGCTCAAGTCTGTGCTGGTTACTGGTCGCCGCCGGGACAGACGGCCACCTTGCCGCATTTCCCCGTCGCCATGAGGGCGTAGGCTTCGCTGGCCTGGTCGAGCGAAAAGCGATGGGTAACGATCTCTTCCGGATGGAGGTTCCAGCGGACGAGCTTTTCAACCAGCTCTTCCATGCGCCAGATGGAGCTGACCCATGAACCGTAGATCGTCTTCTGGTCATGGATGATGTCGGGCGAGGGGTTGAAGGTGACGGTGCCGCCTTCTCCAATCATGACCATGCGGCCCCATTGGCGAGTGGCGCGGATGGCAGTGGCGCGGGCTTCAGCGTTGGCGGAGCAATCGACTGCGCGCTCAACGCCGTGGCCGCCGGTAAGGTCACGGACCTCTTGAACATTATTGGGTCCTGAGCGCAGGACGTGATCGCACAACCCGAGAGTGCGGGCCAGCTCAAGGCGCTCGTCGAGCACATCGATGCCGATGATCTTTTCCGCGCCGAGCTTGCGGCACAATGCGCCGGCAGCCAGACCGACGGGGCCAAGACCGGTGATGAGAACTGCGTCGTTGCCGCTGATGCCGATCTTCTCAAGGCCCTCGTAGACGGTGCCGAATCCGCACGCAACCTGCGCGCCGTCGAGATAAGTGAGCGAGTCGGGCAGAAGGATGAGGTCCTTCTCTTCGGCGATCATGAACTCCGCCATGCCGCCATCGCGCTGCCATCCGTAGGCGCGGCGATACTCGACGCTGGTGCAGGAGATCATGAAGCCGCGACGGCAGTCGGGGCATAGCCCGCATCCGGAGATGTGATAGACGAGGACGCGATCCCCTGCCTTGAAGCGTCGGCATCCGGGGCCGGCCTCGATAACAAGTCCCGCTGGCTCGTGCCCGGCGATGACGCCTTGATAGCCCTCCGGACCCTTGCCCAAGTGCTCTCGGTAGATGGCGCGGATGTCGGACCCGCAGATGGTCGAGGCCTTGACGGCAATCAGGACTTCTCCGTGCCCGGGGGCGGGTACCGGGACGGTGCGCATTTCAACCGTGCTGTTGCCGGGCAGATAGGCAGCCTTCATGGTGTTGCTCATGCTTCGAACCTTTCACGGATTGTTGAAGACTCGCCGCTGGTTGTTGAATGAACAGTTGAGAAGCGCGATCTTAAAACAAGGCTGGGTTCAGGGAGGAGTGATAACGCCGTCCACGTCCCATAGGTCTTCCCAGGACTGATTGTCTCTCCAGAGGAAGACCTGGCCTTTGATCAAGCGGCAGTTGCGATCGATTGCGGCGATGGCGCGCATGTCGTCATCGGTGAGTGGTTCGCTGACAACGCCGCGCAGGTTGGCAAGGTAGTTGGAGCGGCGGCTGGAGAAGGGAATGGGAATCTGACCGCGCTGTACGGCCCACTTGATGCAGACGACGGCGGGATGAACACCGAGGCGATTGGCGATGCGCAGGATAACTGGATCCTCGGTGGGCGAGGTGTCTTCAGGGGTGCGGTCGCGCTCGGGGCGACCAGGTGAGCCGAGAGGCGAGTAGCCAATGGGGACAATGCCCTGGGCGACCAGGTAAGCGAAGAATTCGGGTTGTTGGAAGTGTGGATGGAGTTCCATTTCGTTTGCCGCGGGCAGGATGCGCGCATCGTGGAGGAGCAGATCCATCTTGGGCATGGTCATGTTGGAAGTGCCGATGTGGCGGACGAGTCCGCGGTGGACAAGCTCTTCAAGCTTGCGCCAGGTGCGCATGTAGCGCTCGTGAATGTAGGGGACGGCGTTGGGGTTGCGGGCGCCGACATCGCAATGCGGCGGATGATGGTTGGGAAACGGCCAGTGAATGAGATAGAGGTCGAGATAGTCGAGCTTGAGGTCACGAAGAGACTTCTCGCAGGTGGGGATTACGTCCTCTTCAGCGTGCTTGTCGTTCCAGAGCTTGGACGTGATCCAGAGCTCTTCACGCTTGATGCCGGAACGCATGATGAATTGAAGCGACTCACCGATCAGGTCTTCGTTGCCGTAGACGGCGGCGCAGTCGAAGTGGCGATAGCCGAGCGAGGCGGCGTCCGTAACTGCGGCGGCAACCGCGGCATGCGGAACGTGGTCGGAGCCGAAGGTACCGAGGCCAATGGCGGGCATGAATGCGCCGGAGCGAAGGCGGCGCTGCGGAACGCTGGCGGGGTTGATGGCATCGGCAGCGGGAAACATGAGGTTGGATGAATCGGGCATCTGGGCCTTATCTATATCGTTAACTGTAACGAACAAGGATCAGTGTCGGCAGGAGGCATTGTCAAGGGTGCGTCGGTGGATAGAAACGAGGGAGAACCCTATAGGCAGTTTTGCTGATTGTTGCGGAACGTATGAGGAGATTCGGCGTGCGTTGCCCAATATCTCCATCAACCCCGAGTGAGTGTTATTCGCGTCAGTGAAATTCAATTGAGCCGCAGATTCTGTGCGTACTATGTATGGGTGTAAACGCGCACATAATCCACCAGCATCTGTTGCGGGAATTGAGTGGTCGCATCGGGATCCCTGGGCCACCCGCCGCCCACCGCCAGGTTGAGCAGAATGAAGAACGGATGATCAAAAACCCAGCGCTTGGAGCTGGGGATGCTGTCCGGCGTCTGCGTCTCGTAAAGCTGATCATCCACATAGAAGCGGACCGCCGAGGCGTCCCACTCAACTGCGAACACGTGGAAGTCGTCGGCGAATTTCGAGCCGGCTGGCAGGCTATATGCGCCGGTCAACGGGCTGCCGCCGGAGTAACCTGGGCCATGCATCGAGCCGTGGATTTTTCCGGGTTCGTAGCCGACATTCTCCATGATGTCTATTTCGCCACACATCGGCCAGCCCGCGGTCTTGCTGTCATTCCCCAACAACCAGAAGGCCGGCCACATCCCCTGGCCCTGCGGGATCTTGATGCGAGCTTCGAAACGTCCGTATTTCTGTTCGAATTTGCCCTTCGAATTTAGACGGGCGGAGGTGTAGTCGCGCTGGATGCCGTCTGCGCCGGTGAATGATTCGTGACGCGCAGTGATCACGAGATTGCCGTGCTCCTGGCGAACATTTTCAGGGCGCGCCGTGTATTGTTCGAGCTCCTTGTTGCCAAAGCCGCCTCCTCCGGTCACGATGTCCCACTTTGCCAGGTCGGGCGGGGCGCCATCAGGCCCATTGAACTCGTCGCTCCAACTCAGTTTCCAATGTTGCGCGGACGTGTCCGGTGCCGAGGTCACTGCAGCCGGCACCAACAGGCCGGATGCGACGATGATGGTCAGGATGCGGTGCATTGTTCTCCTTAAGCCGGAGCTTCCGAGCGACTCGCGCAGGGCCTATTTTCAGCTGACTTGGAATAGCTCGATCCCGTGTGCTCTTCCGAGATTGCCCGAATACTTCTTTTCGGTCCCATTATTCCAATGTTCAAATACACCGAGGCTGCGGCATCGGATGCCGTCCCGTCCGGGATCGTAGATCGTCTTGGAAGGTGGGTCGTTTGCCAAAGCAGCTTCGCGCAAATAGTTATCGGCATTCGCAATGTCCACAAGATCGGGCCATTCCGAAGTTAGAAAATCGAAGCCGACTGAATCGATGGCCACTCCGTCAAGCGACATGAAGATGCTGCTCGGCCACGCGTCGTTGAACGGCGCCATCTTCCACTTGTGACTAGGCGGAGGGTCTGCATTCTCGTTTCCATAGAGCCCGTCGATGAGAAATAGCATGGTTTTCTCGCCGAGATCCTTATGACCCAAAAAGTCTACGATTGCGGCGTAACTTGCCGAGCCATCACGGTTGTGGGGAAAACCATCGTGCGCATTCTTGTGCCAGTCGGGATTGATGCTCGTGGCCCCGAACAGATTCTTCGCGCAGAGCGTCACACCTGAACCAACATGTCCTTTCAATAAGGCCGCATCGATCAGGTAGGCAGCCTCGGTGACGGTAGTATCAAGTCCCGTCGCATTGCGGCTGGTGATCGAGTAGGGGATGGCATTGGGCTCGAACTCGGCCTTCACGCGCCCGTCGCCACCGATATGATCCACGAACACAACGCCGGGAAATTCGTGGTGAATCTTGTCGTAGAGATTGCCCGGAATAAATCGGCTGGAATCGAAGATCGTGATCGATGATTGCGGTACCTTTCCCGGACCGGTCAACTGCCGGACGAGCGAAAGAAGCAAGTGGGGAGACGAGTTCAGCCGGTCGATGGTCCCATGGTCCGTCGTGTTGTTGAGGTTCGCTTTGATTGCGATCTTCTCGCCGGCCTTGTACCCCGCGTTGCCGCGACCATGAGTCTGATTGAAATGGTGAAACATCGCGCTCCACGCCTGAGCATCGATTTTTTGATTTGTAAGACCGAGGATGGAGCAGGAGACCATGCGGTCAATCACCGCCTGGTTGTTGTTGGCGTCCGCCCACCAGGAACCAGTTCCATCCCAGGTCACAGCTGCCGGTTCGTGCGCCCAGGTAACGCGGCCAGGACTGATACCTCGGGGAACGCCCAGTGGGGACAGCGTGGGTTCAAACAGAGACGAACGCATGCTGCTGGCAGCTGCAATTGACAGGGCGAATTGCCGACGCGTCATTTCCATTTTTGGCTACCCCTAGGACAAAGAATCATGTGTTGGTCACCAATTTTATAGAGCCGCCGCGCCTCTGTCTGCCCGGCGAGCGAATTGCGGCCGAGAACGGCTCCGCGGGGTGGGGCGCGGCCGGACTCGACCGACGGGGGTCGGCAGGAGACGCTGTCAAACTGGCGAGGCGGAAGTGGTGCGAAAGGGGGATGACTACGGAGGAGAAATGGTCGGGACGGGCAGATTTGAACTGCCGACCCCTCGCACCCCAAGCGAGTGCTCTACCAGGCTGAGCCACGTCCCGACACAAGGCAGCCGGCTCATGGCGAGCCGGCTTTTGGGGTCTGAACCAGTTTACACCAGCATGCAGGTCTGGGATTGTTCCCATCTCTCGCCGCGGTAATGTGAACAGGGCATGTATTGCTTCAAGTAAAGCGAAAGCGCCCTACTTCAACATGGCACTGATTCTTGATGCGAGGCTTAGACGCAGCGCCCTAGTTCCAACCGCCAGCGCCTACAAAGCCGGCCCAGTACCAGGGGTGGGTGCTCTTGCCTGCGGCGCGCCGCTCAAGCAAGAGCCTGCGCGCTGAGTTCCAGACCGCGTCGGCCGTGGTGGCGCGGGCGCCGAAGCGCTCGGCATAGAGGACGTGCATGAAGTGGCGCGTAACTTGGTCGTCGACCGGCCAGAGCGTCATGACCACGCTGCGGGCACCGGCGACGCGAAACGAGCGCTGGAGGCCCAGAACACCTTCGCCGTCGCGCAGCTCGCCGTTGCCGGTATTGCAGGCGGAGAGCACAGCCCAGTCGACTCCTCGAAGGTCGAGCGAGGCGATCTGCTGCGCGGTGAGGATGGCAGCGTCGCGGTTGGTGTTGGCGCCGGCAAAGACCAGGCCGGAGTGAAGCAGCGGATTGCCGTTGCCGCAGCTCTGCTGAAGGACAAAAGCGTGGGTGGCGACGTGAAGGATTCTGGCCTCGGTCGCTGCCTGGACGAACCCGGTGCGCGTGGCCTGTTCGCCGGTAAGAAGCCGCGCCGGCTCGCCGGCATTCCAGCGCTGCCATGAAGAAGAGATGTCTTGAACTTCGCGAAGCGATCCGGGCAAGGGATTGAACTCGAGTTTGCCGAAAGCGTCGCAGGTTACGGGCTCGCCGCGGAGAGCAGCGGGAGGGGTATCGAGATGGGCCAGCTGAAAGGATGGACTGCCGACGGCGAGCAGACCGGTCTTCTTCTGCGCAGCATCGTCGGGCACGAGGTCGCGCTCGCTGGTGAGCAGATGGACGACGGGGCCGTGCTCGACCATGTAGCTGGCGCCTTCGGGCAGCGCGCTGAACGGGACGAGATTCAGGACGCCATCGGGCACGACCAGCGCGAGCTTCGCGTGAGCGAACTCGACCTTCAGCGGGTCCCAGATTGTTTTGCGGAGGGACTCGGCCGCGGCGCGATACTCCCGCTCATTGCGAACGGAGCCAAGGCCGCCGCCATGGGCCTCGGCGTCGGCGGAGTTGCGCATGCGCCTGACCAGTTCTTCGATGGGGTGGGCTTCGCCCAGATCGTAGACCGCAACCTGGGCGGAATCCGGATGGATGACGAAAGCCATGTACGCGGGAATTCGGCTGAAGTAGTCGAGAGAATGCGGATCGTAGCGAGCGTAGGCCGCGTAGGAGATGAGGACGGAATGGGGCGGCAGGTTACGGCGCAGATCGGCAAGGTCGCTCGATCGGATGCGCTCGCCAGTGCGGAAGGCGGCGCTCTGCTCGGCCAACTGGCGCTCGGTGGCTTCCATCTTCGCGGAGGCTTCGGCGAGAGCGCCTGCGGTTGATCCGCTTGCGCCGGAGCGCTGCAGCGCGAGTACCTGCTTTCTCTGGGATTCAAGAGTGTCTTCAAGGACACGAGCGGCCGGATCGTGCTGGCGATTGAGGCTTGCCTCGCGCTGCGCCATCTCTTCCGCGACGAGCGCGCGGGAACGCACGACTTCCTGGTAGGCGACCGGCACAGCATCGCCCCGGAGCTTGAGGGCGACGGCCAGCAGATTGTCGAGAGAGCGCGATGTATCGGTGGTCATCGCGAGCGCCTGGCGTTCGGGCAGCAGGCGAAGCGCAAGCCGCACGTAGTCGCGCGTAGCGCGGCGAGCTTCGAGGGCAAGATCCCAGGCCTGGGCGTATTTGCCCAACGAGACGAGGGCCGATACGTAGCCGCCATCGACATAGGCGGTCTGAGAATGATGGGGCCCGTACCAGCGGAGGTAGAGGGCGCGCATGCGAGCCAGATCGGCGAGGCCCTGTTCCGACTTGCCGATGCGCACCTCGACGGCGGCCATGTCAGAGAGTGCCGAGGCCATCTGGATGCTGTCGGGCCCGTAGATGGAGGCAATCATCGGGAGTGCGCGGGTCATGTGCTCATAGGCCCGCGGGTAGTCGCCGGCTACGACGAAAAACCCACCGGCATAGTCCTCGATGAGAGCCCATTGCGGCTCTGTGGTGGTGCGCTTCGCGGCGATCGCAAGGGCCTCCTCGACGGCCGCGCGCGCCCCGGCCATATCGCCCGCACGGCGACGATTGTCAGAGAGGTCGACGAGCATGGAGGCGAGATAAACCGGGCTGAGGTTTCCGGTTTTGCGCATCTCGGTGACGGCAAGTTCTGAAGATCGTACGGCGCAAGGGGTGTCGCCAAGCGAGCGGCAGATACTGCTGAGGGCGTCCGCCGCTTCGGCCCACTCGCCGTGATCGCTCTGGAGCAGGCCCTGAATCCGGAGAGCTTGTTCGGCGAGCGGACGGGCCAGATCGGGCCGGTCGATGGCGACGTAGACGCGCGCCTCCTCAGTGAGTGCCCCTGAGTAGCCCAGGGACTGTTTGCCAAAGCCGGCCTCGGCAATCTGGGCCGCGCGTTGGGCTGTTTCGAGGGCTTCGGCCGCGCTGTTGGACTGAAAGGACAGGAAGTGCGCAAGCCAGACCAATGCCTGGACAACTTGCATTGTGTTGCCTGGGTGCTTTGCCTCGGCTTCGCGGAGGGCCGAGCGGGCATCGTCCACGGAGCGAACCTGCGAAGGTTGGAGCACGTCCTGGTCGGGAATGGCGGTGGCGGCGACGGACTTGGCCGCGTCGACGGCCTGCTGGGCCGAGGCGGATTTGCCGGCAGAGTCAGGGGATTGCTGGGCGGCGGCCGAACAGCAGAGCAACACGGCCGATGCCGCCACAATGCTCTGCGCCCGGAGTCGCGCGGCCAGTCTCATGGATGAGATTGTTGCATTGAAGAGCACGAACTGACTATGGGCTTCGCAACTTGGACATGGGCACCTCCGCTGGGAGATGAGGCGGTGCCGTGGGGCTTGGTGAGGGGAATGATGCGTGCAAGCCAAACGGTCAATGCCGTTGTTCTCACGCACCTTCCTGATCGACCGCCAATTTGCGTTTAATCGCTCCGACCATCGGAATCACTGGCTTCAGGATCTTCTTCACGATGGGGAGGACCGGCTTCAGAATGGTTCCGATTGTGGAAACGGCCGGCCCACGAGAGTTGTGGTCCGGTAACTGGTCGAGAAGAACGACATTGAGCAGGGATTTGTTCACCTGAATGCGGCCGTTGTAATTGATATAGCCAAGAGCGCGAAAACGATTCATGAAGAAGCTGACGCGAGAGCGCGTAGTCCCAATCATCTCTGCCAGAGTCTCCTGGGATATTGGGGGAATAAATGTCTGCCGATCTCCTGGTTTAGAGAACTCGGCCATGAGCAGCAGAATCCGAGCCAGACGTTTTTCGCTGGAGTTGAAGAGCTGGTCGACAAGATCGGCTTGTGTTCGCATGCTGCGGGCCAGCATGAACTTCAGAAAGAGGTCGGCGAATTCGGGCTCGTCATGCATCACGCGGGTCATTTCATCTCTGGTGATTTTCAGCGCCGAGCAGGAGTTGACGGCCGAGGCTGTAGCCAGTCTTAGCCCAGGAATGGACGCAAGCGATTCCTCTCCGACAAAATCCCCGGCGGAAAGAAGCGTGATCGTTGCTTCCTTGCCAACCTGGGAAACCACCGTCAGCTTTGCGCGTCCCTTCTGCAGATAGAAGACGGTGTCGGCAGGGTCTCCCTGGGAGAAGAAGGTGTCTTTAGGTTGCAACTCCACGATCCTGCGGCCGAGGCCTGCGTTGGCAAGAAATGCAACGGAATCGAAACCACTTTGGGCGTTGTTGTTCTTCAAGATGTATCCCCGGTTGAAAACGGCTTTGCCGGTGCGACGGGTGAATGCCCAGGAGGCGCCAATTGGAGTGAAAATGACAGGTGATTGCGGCGAATCCCTCAAGAACTGCAGGAGGCACGGCTGAGTTGCGAGTCTCCAATCGCTGCGCGCATTCTGACATCGGCGACGCGGTCCCGTCGTTCAGGAAGGGATTGGGCGTCACATAATGGGCAGATTGCCCCGCACCTGAGAACAGTCACACTCAAGCACTCTCCATTATGCGGGGCGAGTCCGGCCTTGAGTCTGGTCTGTATTGATCACTTGTGCGTGTCCGGCCTGGAAGACAGCAATCATGGGCATCCGATCGTTGCGAGCAAATATGGCGAGCTAATATGACCATCTCTGGATGGGGCAACTCTGGCAACATCGACGAAGATGCCGCCCAGTGCAGGCATTGGCACAATACCTCCAGCAACTATCTCGAAGGGAAGATGGGGATTGGAGAGGAAGCAGTGGCTCATTCAATGCTGAAAGAGGACACGAGACCGATTGCCGACCGCCGCGCTGACACAGCGTTGATGCGGAGCGTCCAATGGGTCGTCGGGCCTTCAATCAGACCAATTCGCCTGGCGATGGTCCTTGCATCGATTGCGGCGTCCTTTGCAACACTGCCCATGACCATGAGATCGCAATCTCTCGCACCATCAGGGGATTCGTCCGGCGCAGAGACAAATGCGACTCTGGGGCAACTCGATCTAACGTATGCTCGCCCCTCGGAGGGAACGCAACTTGATCTGACGTATGTTCGCCCCACAGAGAGGACAAAGGTCATCAACTACGTTTTCGACGCGTACGGTCCTTACCCGATCTTCGGGGCTGCGCTCGCGGCCGGCATCAGCCAGTCGAGCAATTCTCCGCCAGAGTGGGGCCAGGGTGCCCAAGGCTTCGGCAAGCGAATGGGCTCCGACTTCGCCATTGCCGCGACTGGAACCACAGTCCGCTATGGGTTGGCAGAGGCCTTGAAGGAAGATACGCTCTACTACCGCTGCTCATGCAGAGGCGTATTGCCAAGACTGAGGCACGCCGTGCTCTCAACCTTGACGGCGCGCCGCGGAGAGGACGGCCACAGCGTATTCTCGGTTCCCTCGCTGCTGGCCCCCTATGCCGGCTCCTTTACCGCTGTCTACGGGTGGTACCCAAACCGCTTCGGCGCCAAGGACGCATTCCGCATTGGCAATTACACAATGCTGGCTCAAATGGGAGGAAACATCGGCCTTGAGTTTATCTATAGCGGACCTCACTCCCTGCTTTCACGTCTGCATTTGAATAACACACACGCCGCCCCCGCGAATGACACACCCGGCGCCCTTGCGGAAGGACAAAGCCATTGAACGTTCAAGCAATCACTGCGGTCGCGGACACAAGCCAGGCGGTTCCGGGCCACTCAAGCGCTCATCCTCAGCGCACCACAGTCCCGAGAGCCGGATTAGTGATTGGCTTCTTCGAGTGGTTCGGCAGCCTTGGCATCTTCTCCTGGAAGGTTCTGCGGGCTGCGATTACGCCACCCTATGAGTGGCGCGAACTTATCCGTCAACTTGATGAAGTCGGGTCGCAGTCGCTGCCGCTGGTTGCGCTGGCCGGCGCCGCCGTCGGCGCTGTGCTTTCCATGGAAGTTCGCTCAAGCATGACTCGCTTTGGAGCGACATCCCTGCTTCCTTCGGCGGTTGTCTACTCAGTCATCCAGGAGATGGGCCCTACCATTACCGGGCTCGTGGTGAGTGGGCGCGTGGGCGCTGGGATTGGCGCGGAGCTCGCCTCGATGAAGGTGACAGAGCAGGTCGACGCAATCGAGGCGTCGGCAATTAACCCTTACAGACTGCTGGCGTCAACGCGGATTCTGGCCTGCATTCTGATGCTGCCGCTCCTGACGATTGCAGCGGACGCAAGCGGCGTGTTGATGGGCTGGGTCGCTCAGACTTTGGTTCAGCCAATCTCGTTCCATCAGTTCATCGATACAGGCTTCCGCGGCTCAACACTGAGAGACTTTTTGCCGCCTACGTTCAAGACGGCGGTTTTTGGCCTGATCATCGGCCTGATCGCATGCTTTCAGGGGATGCGCACACGCGGCGGCGCAGCGGGCGTGGGGCGTGCAGCCACCAACTCAGTGGTTCTTGCATCTCTGTTCGTGATCCTGGCCGACGTTGTGCTGGTCAAACTCATCCTTGTCATCTTTCAATAGTCCACCAAGCAGCAAGGAAAAAGAATATGGCAGCAGCCTATGAAATCCCGATGAGCCTACAGGAACCGGAGGAACACTTCAGTGCATCCTTTGTCGCCGTTGAGAACCTGCGCAAGTCATTCGATGGGCATGTCGTCCTGAATGGAATCAGCCTGACAGTCAGGCGAGGCGAAACCCTGGCGGTGCTGGGCCGGAGCGGAACAGGCAAGAGCGTATTGCTCAGGCTGATTGTCGGTCTTGAAGCTCCCGATTCCGGTTCCGTCAGCATTCAAGACCAAAACATCGCCGCTCTCTCGCTCGACGGAATCAACCTAATTCGCATGAAGATGGGCTTCCTCTTTCAACACTGCGCTCTCTACGACTCGCTCACGGTAGGCCAGAACGTGGCCTTCCCTCTTGAACACCATCGGAGAGACTTGTCCAGAGCCGAACGCGGTGAACGGGTAAGGCACTTGCTGGCCGAAGTGGGCATGGAAGGCGCCTTGGATAAGATGCCATCCGATATCTCCGGCGGAATGCAGAAGCGCGTTGGACTGGCGCGCGCGCTTGCCCTGGAACCGGAGATTATGCTTCTGGACGAGCCTACGGCCGGTCTTGATCCCATCAGCTCGGGCGAGATCAACGAGCTAATCCTCAAACTCCAGAGGGAGCATCAGATGGCATCGATCGTTGTGACGCACGACATGCATAGCGCCAAGACAATTGCGAACCGGTTGGCGCTTCTGAATGAGGGTGACGTGGTGATTGAAGGCCGGTTTGAGGATCTGGAACAAAGCGATATCGAGTTTGTGAAGCAATTCTTGAAGCAGTCGTAGGAGGCAGTATGACACGAGTGGCAAGGCTGGGCGCATTCATCTTCGGGACACTGGCAATTCTTGCCGTCGGGGTCTTCATCATCGGGAGCAAGGAGTACCTGTTTAGCTCCACCTACGAATTGAAGGCTCAATTCGACAATGTTGCAGGACTGTCAGAGGGAGCCGACGTCCAGGTCGGAGGTGTTCACAGCGGAATGGTGAAGAGCATCGATTTGCCTCACAGGCCCGGCGACAAGGTGACCGTGCAGATGGAACTTGACAAGTCGACGCACGAGATCATCAAGCAGGATTCTGTTGCATCAATAGAAACCGAGGGGATGCTGGGCAATCAGTACGTGGCCATCTCATTTGGTTCAGCAGGTCAAGGCGAAGTGAAGAATGGACAGACCATCAACAGCCAACCGCCGCTGTTGATGGCAGACATGCTCAACAAGGCGAACGACATCCTGAACAACAGCCAACAAGCCGTCCAGAACGTAACTGTTGCTTCGGCGCATATCGCTTCGGTAACCACCAAGATCGATCAAGGGGATGGAACCGTCGGCGCGCTGATAAATGACAAGCAGCTCTATACAAACCTCGAACAGACCACATCGACATTGCAGGCCACCATGGTTCAGGCCC
The DNA here is from genome assembly GCA_964460385.1 of uncultured Occallatibacter sp. Taxonomy (GTDB): domain Bacteria; phylum Acidobacteriota; class Terriglobia; order Terriglobales; family Acidobacteriaceae; genus Telmatobacter. Next base: position 32,723 of record CAYWSR010000003.1, read on the forward strand.
AGACCGGTGTCACGGACTTCCAGGAAAACATGGAGGCCTTGAAGCACAACTTCATCCTGAGCGGATATTTCAAGAAGCGTGGGTACGAGGATGAGGCCGATCTAGCTACAAACGGGATTACCGCGCTTCCCCAGGGCACGCCGCTCAAGACCTTCACGTTTGCGGCAAAGCTGCTATTCGACGGTCGCGAATCCGCCAAGCTGAAGAACCAGAAGGCGCTTGATGCCGGCGGCGCGTTTCTGGCGGCGAATCCATTCGGCGTTGCGGTTGTGGTTGTCTCTGCCGGGACCGAAGGCGACTCCGCGAAGGATCTGCTGCTGACCCAGGCCAGGGCGATGGTTGTCCGCAATTACCTCGTGGAGAATTTCGGCTTTGACGACAGTCAACTCAAGACACTTGGGTTGGGCAAACAGACGGGCGCGAACATCGACGCCGATGGGGATTCGATCAAGATTCTCATCTTTCCGGCTGGAACCGACATTCCACCAGCCAGCAAGCTGCCGGTCGCGATTTCTAAGGGAGCCAACCCGGATCAACCGATGCACGCTTCCGCGGACCCTGGCATAAAGCCATAGAGCTTCTTTGATCAGACTGGATTTGGGGCTCCGGGTAGTCTGACGCTGTAGTGCCAGGCCCATGTGCCGCTTCGAGCGAATTAAATCGCTCAGCGGAGAGGGCTTGAATGAACCAGGAGGATCTTTTCATGCACATGTTTCGTACAATGCGTCTCGCCCTACTTGCGCTGTTGGTGTCGGTTACCGCTGCCTCTTCGCACGCGCAATTCGGCATCAGTATTAACGTCGGGTTTGCTCCCCCCGCGCTGCCCATCTATGTGCAGCCGATGTGCCCGCAGCCAAACCTGATGTGGACGCCCGGCTACTGGGCCTACTCCAACGATGACGGGGACTACTACTGGGTGCCTGGCATGTGGGTGCCCGCGCCTTACCTCGGCGCACTCTGGACGCCTCCCTACTGGGGATGGAACGGCGGCCGCTATGGATTCCATGACGGCTACTGGGGCCGGCACGTGGGCTACTACGGCGGCGTGGATTATGGCTTCGGCTTCGGCGGCATCGGATTTGCCGGGGGTGAATGGAGAGGCAACAACTTTGCCTACAACACGGCCGTGGTGCAAGTGAATCAGACGTATGTCCACACCACCTATGTGAACCAGACGATTGTGCAGGCCGGCATTGTGGCTAACCCCAACCATGTGGCGTACAACGGCGGTCCGGGCGGAATTCAGCACACGGCCACACCCGCGGAGCAGGTGGCGGCAAAAGACCAGCACACGGGTCCGACGACGGCCCAGACACAATATGCGGCTACGGCTAAGGCCGACAAAAGCTCCTTCGCCAAGGCCAACGGAGGCCATCCGGCGAACGTAGCTGTCGCCAAGCCAATGACCGAGCAAAAGGCCGCCACACCAGCCGGCGCGAAGGCGAGTGCCCGGCCAGCAGAGCAAACCGCTCCAAAGGCCCAGGTTAAACAAAACGCGGCACCCGCGGCGCATGCCGCTCCAGCAGTCGCTAAGCAGGAGGGCCGGCCAGCAGAGCAAACCGCGCCGAAGGCTCAGGTTCAGCAGCACGCTGCACCTGCGCCTCATGCCGCTCCAGCAATCGCCAAGCAGGAAGCACGGCCAGCCGCGCAAAGCGCGCCAAGGGCTGATGTTCAGCAACACGCTGCACCTAAAGCAAAAGCTGTCCCCGCTGTCTCCAGGACGGAAGCCCGTCCGGCTGCGCAGAGCGCGCCAAGGGCTGAGGTTCAGCAACACGCTGCACCCGCGGCGCACGCTGCACCCGCGGCGCACGTTGCACCCGTGGCGCATGTCGTCCCGGCGCGGCAAGCGGCGCCTCAGCAACACTCGGCACCTGCGCAACATGCAGCGCCCGCGCAACACGCAGCACCAGCGCAACACGCAGCACCAGCTCCAAGAGGAGAGCCGAAAGAAGAATCGAAGCCCAAGGAGAAGTAAAACAAGACCTACGATGTTGCGGAGCGAGGCCCACGGCCAATTGTGGGCCTCGCCCCGTTTGAACACGCAGTCAAGGCGGCGCACGGTAAGAGCACTATAGCTCAGCTTCACTCCTCCTGATTTGTAAGGATGATGGTGCAGAAGACTTTACGCTCGCGTCTTCCTCATGGCCCCTGGGCGATACAGCATAGATCCAGGCAAACCGCATCCCATTGAATGAGGCTGAACCAATCAGCTTCGGTATTCCGATTGGAGAACAGCAAATGCCCCTTGTCACTCTGGTTCTCACCCTTGTCGTCGTTGGCGTCCTGTTGTGGCTCGTCAATCGCTTTATCCCTATGCAGGGACAGATCAAAGGAATCCTCAATGCCGTCGTAGTCATTGCCGTCGTCCTTTGGCTTCTGAAGGTATTCGGGCTCTTCGACTATCTCACGCAGTTTCACGTCGGCCATTGACGACGCGCGCTCGAGAGCAATACAGAACCGTACCCGGCCAACGAAACGCACGCGCAGCGCACCACGGCAGGTTTCCGCCTGCCAGGAGATGCAAGTGAAACTCAAGTTCCTCTTCGCCATTGGAACCGCATTCGGTTTGAGCATGTTTGCTCAAGCCAGTCAGCAAACGACGCTGGTCGTTGGATCTTCAGGCCCCGCCTCGACATTCCGCGTGGTGGAAGTCAGCCGCACGGTTGATGCGGTCAACTACGGGCACCGCAGTGGGCCCAGCGATGTCGATTTCGCTGGAACTACCTTGTTGCCCGCGGCGAACGGCAAAGCCAAAGTGCGCAGCAAGCGCGGCACGATGGAAGTCGAGGCGGATTTTGGAAACCTGCAGGCGCCTACGACGTTTGGTGGTGAGTATTTGACCTACGTGATGTGGGCCATTTCACCTGAAGGCCGGGCGGTGAATCTGGGAGAAGTGCTGGTTGGCGGCAACGATCGCAGCAGATTGACCGCAACCACGGATCTCCAGGCTTTTGCTCTGATTGTGACCGCTGAACCGTATTTCGCTGTGCGCCAGCCGAGCAATGTGGTCGTGCTGGAGAACGTTGTTCGGTCCGACACCAGGGGCACCAGCGAGGCGGTGAACGCGAAGTACGAGTTGATGGAGCGCGGCGGATATCTCCCGACAGGCTACAGATTCGACCCAATCGTTCTGAACGCCAGGCTGCCCCTGGAGTTCTACGAAGCACGGAATGCGCTGCGCATCGCTCAGTCCGAAGGGGCCGAAACCTACGCAGCCGAAAGCTATCGGCACGCCACATCGCTGATGAAGAACGCCGACGATTATGCCACTGAGAAGCACCACGACAGGGAGTCCCTGATATCAGTCGCACGCCAGGCCGTGCAGACCGCTGAAGATGCGCGAGAGATCGCCGTCAAGAAGAATGATGAAGATCGTCTCGCGTCTGAGCGGCAGGCATCGAGCGACGCGCAAGGGAGATTGCAGGTTCAAGCCGACGATGCAACCCGCATGACAGCCCAGGCACAGTCTGATGCGGCAAGCGCACATGCCGCAGCCAACAGGGCAAGGGCTGACATGGCAGCAAATCAATCGGCTGCAAATGCGGCCGTATCAGCCGCACAAGCCGACTCGGCAAACGCGCAAGCGGATGCAGGCCAAGCACGAGCCGACATGGCAGCAAACCAGTCCGCATCAGCGGCGGCAGTGACCGCAGCACAGACCGATGCGGACCAATCCCGCCTGATCGCTCAGCATGCGCGAGAGGGCGAACACCAGGCAAACAGCGACAAGGCGGCCATGCGCGCGCAGTTGTCGGAGCAATTGAACAAGATCCTCGAGACGCGCGACAGCGCAAGAGGATTGATCGTCAGTATGTCCGATGTGTTGTTCGACACCGGTCAGTATTCGCTGAAGCCTGGAGCGCGGGAAAAACTGGCGAAGGTCGCCGGCATCCTGATTGCCTATCCGGGGTTGAATATCGCAGTCGGCGGCTACACGGATAACGTGGGCGGCGACGCGATGAATCAAACATTGTCTGAGAACCGAGCGGGGTCGGTGCGCGGCTACCTGGTGGAAGAGGGCGTATCGACCAACTCAGTGACCGCACAAGGCTTCGGCAATAGCTCACCGGTAGCCTCGAACGACAACTCCGCCGGCAGACAGGAAAACCGCAGGGTGGAACTTGTGGTATCCGGCGAAGCAATCGGGAGCCCAGTGAATGCAACCACCGGAAGCTTGCAGTAGCACATACGTACAGGCGCTGCGGTCCCGGCAAGGGGCCGCAGCGCAAACTAAACGGAATGACTTCAGGTAGGATAGAGACGAGCGACAATGTCTGGCGCTGTGCTGGCCGTAATTCTCCTCTTGGCGCTCAGTGGTGCGTTGCCAACCTGGCCGCACAGTCGAAGCTGGGGCTAGTATCCGACCGGAGGAGTGGGCCTGATCCTCTTGATTGATGTCATTCTTCTGTTCTTAGACAGGACTTGACACTGAAAGGAGGATAGACATGCCGTTCCCTGGAAAGACGAATTCCGAGAAGCCCGCGACCGACCCGCATCCGGGACCATGCTTGCATGGCGGAACCAAAGCTTGCAAACTGCCCTTGCCTACCCGCATCGCGTTTATTGGAAACTACCTGCCGCGTGAGTGCGGCATTGCTACGTTTACAACGGACCTGTGCACCGCGCTTGCGGCCGAATACGGGGAGGGGCGCCTGTTTGCCATCCCCGTCAACGATCTCGATTCGAGCTACGATTATCCGGAACAAGTGCGCCTGGAGATTGAACAGGAAGATCTTGCATCGTACGAGCGAGCCGCCGATTTCCTCAACTTCAACGGCAACGATCTTGTCTGCCTGCAGCATGAATATGGAATCTATGGCGGCAGCGCCGGCCGCTACATTCTTGCTTTGCTGCGCAGATTGAAGATGCCGCTGGTCACGACGCTGCATACAGTTCTGCGCGAGCCCGACGCAAATCAACGGATCGTGCTTGAAGAAATTGCGCAGCTCTCCGATCGCATGGTTGTCATGACCAACCTGGCGGCGCAACTGTTGCACGAGGTGTACGGAGTTCCGAGAGGCAAGATCGATGTGATCCCGCACGGTGTGCCGGATTTGCCATTTATGGACCCCAATTACTTTAAAGACAAGTTCGGCACGGAAGGCAAGGCGGTCTTGCTCACCTTCGGGCTGCTGTCTCCCAACAAAGGAATTGAAAATGTGATCCGGGCGCTGCCCGCAATTCTGGAAAAGCATCCGGACGTGGTCTATCTTGTCTCCGGGGTAACCCATCCACACATCCGGCGGCGCGAAGGCGAAAGTTACCGCAACGGTTTGGTGGCGCTGGCTGAGGAACTTGGCGTCTCGTCGCAGTTGATACTGAACAATCGCTTCGTAAGCGGGGAAGAGCTTGTGGAGCATGTCGGAGCCGCCGATATCTACATCACGCCCTACCGGCAGGAGGCGCAGGTCGTCTCCGGCACGCTGGCGATTGCGCTTGGCGCGGGCAAGGCGATTGTTTCCACTCCTTACTGGCATGCCAGGGAGCTGCTCGCTGAGAAGAGAGGCGTGATCGTTCCATTCGACAGCCCCGATGCTATTGCGGAGGCAGTTCTTGGGTTGCTTGAGAACGATGCAGAGCGCCATGCCATGCGCAAGCGAGCCTATTTGCATTCGCGTGGAACAACGTGGCCGAAGACGGCACGAGCCTACATGGCAAGCTTTCAACGGGCGCGCTTCGAGCGCTCATTGCAGCCAAGGGCCGCGCAAACGCTCGATGCCTTGAGCCTTACAGAGACCATGGGCCAAAAGTATGATTTGCCGGTCCTGAATACCCGTCACCTCTTGACCATGACCGACGACACCGGCATGTTGCAGCACGCAATCTTCTCTGTTCCCAATACACGCGAAGGATATACGACCGACGACAACGCGCGTGCGCTGATGGTGTCGATTCTCCTAGATGAAAACGAGGACCTTGCGGAGAGACCGGAGCATTCAAACCTCTCGCATCGCTATCTGTCATTTCTATGGCTTGCCTTTCATGCCGATACGGGACGGTTCAGAAACTTTCTCGGTTACGATCGCAAATGGCTGGAAGATGTTGGCTCCGATGACAGCCATGGCCGGGCGTTGTGGTCTCTGGGAAAAGTGCTTGGGGCTTCGCGCAATGCAGGACTGAGAGGGGCGGCTGGAAGGCTGTTTGAGGCCGCAGTTCCCGCAACACTCACGTTTACCAGTCCGCGCGCCTGGGCATTCTGCATCCTGGGTATGCAGGCTTATCTGGATTGGTTTCCTGGAGACAGATCCATACAAGTCGTTCGCAATACGCTTGCCAACCGCCTGCTGGACATCTATGAACGGAGCCACTCCGCGACGTGGAAGTGGTTTGAGAAGAGCCTTTCCTACTCCAATGCAAGGCTGTCGCAGGCCCTAATCCTCGCGGGCTGGCGAAGCGGCAACCAGAGAATGATTGAATCTGGCATGGATTCCCTGAAGTGGCTTGTTGCCGAGCAACACTGCGGCGATGAAGACGTCTTCGTCCCCATCGGATCGAGCGGCTTCTATGTGGAAGGAGCCGAAAGGGCACGCTTCGATCAGCAGCCGGTAGAGGCATGCTCAACGATTTCTGCCTGCCTCGAGGTGTACAGGCTTACGGAAGAGAGCCAATGGCTGGACGAAGCCCGGCGGGTCTTCGGCTGGTTTCTGGGCAGGAACGATCTGCAGTTGCCGCTCTACGATGCAAGAACCGGCGGCTGCAGAGACGGGCTTCACCCCGATCGCATCAACGAAAACCAGGGAGCGGAATCCACGCTTTCGTTTCTCATGGCCCTGCTGGAAATGCAGGCAGCCAAGGTACCAAACGCAGACGAACTGGAAAAGGAAGCGAGCGTCACTTTTTGAATTCACCCATCGTGCCGGCTGAATTAGTAGAGACTGGCGTCCAAGACGCACCGACCCCTGGCCCATGCCCCGATCGTCCTCTATTCACGCGTTACTCCGGCAACCCGATCCTGAGCAGGGAACACTGGCCGTATCCGATCAACAGCGTCTTCAACGCCGGCGCTGTGCTGCTGACCGACGGTGATACCTTGCTGCTGTGCCGCGTTGAAGACCGGACAGGGTTCTCGCATCTCTGCGTCGCACGTTCCACGAACGGCGTCGATGGGTGGCGGATCGACCCCCATCCGACCTTGATGGCGAGCCCTGTGGAGTTTCCCGAAGAGATATGGGGAATCGAAGATCCGCGCATCACCTACGTTCCCGAGCTTGAACAGTTCGCGGTGGTTTACACCTCGTTCTCGCGAGGAGGTCCCGGCGTGTCCCTGGCGCTGACCCGGGACTTCAAGAGTTTTGAGCGTTACGGGGTCATCATGCAGCCTGAGGACAAGGATGCGGCACTGCTGCCCCGAAGGATTGGCGGCCGTTGGGCCCTGATTCATCGGCCGGTGACCAGCCTGGGCGCGCATATGTGGATCTCCTACTCGCCCGATCTTCATCATTGGGGAAGTCACAAGATCATGCTGGCGGCGCGGCGCGGCGGCTGGTGGGATGCGAACAAGATCGGCTTATGCTCTCCTCCGATTGAAACTGAGAAGGGTTGGCTGACGATCTATCATGGCGTGCGTCAAACAGCATCGGGAAGCATCTACCGCCTGGGCCTGGCGCTCTTTGACCTGGAGCATCCGGAGATTTGCCTTCTGCGCGGAGACCGCTGGATGTTTGGCCCTGAAGAGCCATATGAGCGTGGTGGAGATGTGAAGGACGTTGTGTTTCCTTGCGGACAGACAATCGGCGCGGACGGAGACACGATCCATCTGTATTATGGAGCCGCCGATTCCAGCGTGGCTTTGGCCACGGGCAGCATCCGCTGTATGCTCTCCTGGCTGGATGAGCACTCGAGCCCGGCAGATGCAACTGCACTTTAGCTTCACGCGAAACATGACCGGAAGGGACGGGACAAATGAGCAATTCAAGACACGATTGGCCCGATTGGCTACCGCACGTGCTATGCTTCCGGCGAAAGTGTCCGCGCTGCAATTCGGTTAAGTTCAAGCAGGCTGAGTTGCGCACAGTCGATGGACTGCTGGCGATGTTTGCAGTGCGCCCCGTTCGCTGCATTTTTTGCTGGCGGCGGTACTATTGGATCAGCTTGCGTGGCGCACCGGCACAATGAGTTCCCGGTGGTTCGCATCGCGGAAAAGCTCTCCCCTGTACGAGGGAAAAGAGCTTTGAGTTTGCTTCCACGCGTGCTGCGTTAACCGTCCAAAGCCTAGTGGCGGAAGCCTCCTGGAGCTACGGCGCGGTCAATACAATATGAACGTGTTCATCAGTCAGACAGCCCGAGCCCCAGTGACGCCCCCACATCACCCCCTGCTGCCGCATTGGCTCACGCACCTGGGACCGTTGGGCCTTTTCGCTGTCGCGGTGTTTGATTCCTCCCCGATTCCTCTGCCTATACCCGGCAGCACCGATTTGCTGCTGCTTTGGCTGGTGGCGCACAGCGGCGATCCCTGGCTGCTCGTCTTGTGTGCCGTCAGCGGCAGCCTCCTTGGGGGGTACACCGCCTGGCACATTGGCCACAAAGGCGGCGAGGCAGCGCTGCGCCACTACGTGCCCACACGCCTGCTTGATCGAGTCGTTGTATGGGTCGAGCATCATCCAGTCTTAGCGGTTTTTCTACCCGCCGTGCTCCCTCCGCCCATTCCGCTGTCACCGTTTCTGCTCGCATCCGGTGCGCTGGGCGTCTCGCGCAACCGCTTTCTCCTCGTGTACGGCGCGGCACGTGCCCTGCGGTACTCCCTCGTCGCCTGGCTCGCCGTGGCCTATGGACGCCGCGTGGTCCGCATGTGGTCGGGCACCCTTCAGGCCTGGTCGACCCCGCTGCTCTGGATCTTTTGTACGCTCATGGTGTGTGGCGTTGGTTACGGCGTATGGAAGGTCCGCAGCATGCGCAAGGCCAACAGCGCGGGGAGCAGCGAGTTGGAGAACGCGGCGACGCGGGTTGGTTAAACTTCCTCCGCTGCGTGATGCTGCGCTTGCCGACTCTTGCGGTTGCAGTTGATCTGGACCGAGCTGCAGGCCACTGCCGAAGCAAAGCAATCGGCCGGGTGTGATAGACCCGGCCGAATTGGCTCCAAGAGATGAGATCAGTGCGAGGCGGGATGACAGATGCGTTACCGTCCTCTTGACCCCGGTGTACGAGCCTGGGGTTGCCGGGCTTGCAACGACTGCTGCTGAGCCGCGTGTTTCTGAACCAACTGCTGGGTCTGTTGCTGGTGCTTCTGTTCCAGTCTCGGCGTATTCGCATTCACATTCTGATGTTCAGCGTCCTGCCTCGTTTGAAGCTGCTGCCGCTCCTGGGTTTGCCTCGCGATCAGCTGGCCCTGCTTTTGTTCGTACGCCTGGTCAGCCTTTGCATTCCCTGAGTTGACTGGCGCGGGGCGTGTGATTGCCGGAAGGTCGCTCGGATGAACCGCGGTGCGGGCGTTTTTTGGCGTACCACCGGCTGAGGCCTTCACAGGCTCCGTCGCCCCTCTGGCGCTGACCGCTCCGTGCTGCTGGCTGAAATTCCCTGGCTTCGCAGTTGCTGCGATCGCCGGGTTGCCGTGGTTCACACCTGCGCGTTGCTCTGGATTGGCGCGGGCGGCCTGTGCGTGTTCCGTTTGAGCTTCTCCCGCGGGGAGATGCCTTTGGCTTGCTGCAGCCTGCTGATCAGAAGTGGGACGCGCATCGATCCCGCCGGTTCCGCCGTTGAAGCTAACGCGACTCTCCGTACTGGCTTCGACCCTCTCGTTATAGACATTGTGGAAACTACCGCCATTCAGGTTGTTTACGGATTGGTTATAGAAGAAGTGTCCGCCATCCCAGCGGCCGCCTCCGTAACCTCCGCCCCAGTAACCGAAGCCGTAGTTGATGCCACCATAGAAACCAACGGTCGGCCCCCAATAGCCTTCATTGAAGAGATAGCCGCCGTCGCCCCAACCCCAATAGCCCGGGGTCCAGAGGTAGCCCTCTTCCGGCGCCATCACCCATGTGCCGGGAACCCAGTAGTAGTCGGAGACACTGTCGTCGTAGGCCCAATAGCCCGGAGTCCAGAGATAACCATCGCCGGGGCACTGCGGCTGGTCGTAAAACGGAAGAGCAGGCGGGCCAATCGCGATCCGAATGCCAATCTGGCCGAACGAGGCGGCCGGGATGGCCATTATCAGGAACGCTAACAAGAACCGGATAGTGCGCATACGAATCTCCTTGGCTAACAGTCAATCGATGGCCATTCGTGCTGAGTGGATCCGGGCCACGAAGACTGGGAGGCGGCGTGCAGGTCGCGCCTTCTTCAAGACTTCCACGCAACGGCCGCAGAGACTGTATTCAACTGCTCACCACTCGCCCATGCCGTTTGATCGGCGGCCAAGAGCTCGGTAACGTGCCCTAGACAACAAACATGGCAACGCCCGCGATAAACATGGCTGCCGTAGTGATTGCCACAACAATCCATCCCAGGCGCGAACTGGGCTGGCCTTGCATGAGCTTCCTGTCCGCCGCAACGACAAGGATTGCAACCAGAAGGAAGGGCGCCAGCAATCCGTTGATTACGGCTGTCCAATAAAGCGCCTTCACGGGGTTGATGCCGATGAAGTCCATCGCCACGCCAACACCCGTAGAGGCCAGAATGAGCGTGTAAAACCAGCGTGCCTGGCGCAACTTCTTGTTCAGGCCCTGGCGCCATCCGAGAGTTTCGGCGAATGCGTATGCGGTCGATCCTGCCAGGGTGGGGATGGCGAGAAACCCAACACCGACAATGCCCAGCGTGAAAAGGGTTGTAGCGAACCTGCCTGCAAATGGGCGGAGCGCCTCGGCGGCCTGGCGGGATGTTTCAATTTGCGTGATGCCGTGCCGGTTAAGAGTTACGGCAGTGGCCAGAATGATGAAGAACATCACCATGTTGGAGAAAAACGCGCCAACCCCCACGTCGATGTTTCTGAGGCTGAGTTCTTCGGCCGTTGCACCCCTACGCAGTGCAAGCGTGGTTTGGCCGGCCGACTTCTCCTCTTCAACTTCCTCGCTGGCCTGCCAGAAGAACAAATAGGGGCTGATGGTGGTGCCGAGGATGGCCACAAGAGTTGCCCACTCAGCCTGGCTGTGCGGCATGGACGGAACGAAGGTATCGCGCAGGACCTGGCCCCAATCGACTCCCACCACAAACGCGGTGACAGGGTATGCGAAAAGCACCAGCACCAGCCACTTCAACACGTCTGCAATCTGCTTATATTGCAGCTTGACCGTCGCCCATGAAATCAAGACTGCAAACGTGATCACGAACCAATGGGAATTGATGCCCGACAGCATCGCGGCAGCATCCGCCATGCCGGCCAGATCCGCCCCAATGTTGATTGTGTTGGCAGCCAGCAGCGCGATGACAAACGCGAAGAGAATCCATTTTGGAAACCGCTGCTTGAAGTTGGCGGCCAGGCCTTGTCCGGTCACCTTGCCAATGCGCGCGCACATCATTTGCACCGCGGCCATCAGCGGCCACGTCACAAGTGCTGTCCATAGAAGTTTGGTGCCGAGCTGCGCGCCGGCAACGGAATAGGTGGCAATTCCCGATGGATCGTCGTCCGCAGCCCCGGTGATGATGCCGGGGCCGAGCGACTTCAAGAGGGACCGCATCCATCGCGATACGGGGTATTTCGGCAAGCGTGGTCTCCGTTAGTGAGTCCGAAGAATCAACGCGCAAATCGAAGCAGCATGGAAAAAGCCAGAACCTGAAGATCAAACCAGGCAAGGCTCGGCGTCTTATCTATAGATGCTATCCGCTTCAATGTGGCTTCGCACTGCCGTAAAGGCTGTTGCCAAGTCATACAACACGTTTTGAGGCAGCGGAGGCCTTCCCGTTTGCGTCGCGAGCAACATCCTTCGCCTTGCCGAGGGCGTTCTCCAGCTTGCCCTTCACTTGTTGAACAGCCCCTTCGATCTGCAGTTTGGTGTTTCCCGTTAAGTTACCCGTCTTCTGCTTGGCGCTTCCCGCCACTTCATCCACGGTACCCTTCACTCGATTGCTATCCATGATCTCTCCTGATTTCCGTCGAGGGCTGAATTTCCCACCTCAATCCCTCTCAGCTTAGGGATCGCAAACGGTATGGTCTGAGCAGTTCGGACCAGCTGCAGTGCGCACACTTCACGCTGCTGGGCCGATTACCCCCTGAGCGTTCTTGCTCAGACGGCATGATGCCTTCAACGTAGTGTTGGAGATACCTTGTGCGCCTCAGTGCGCGAGAATCGACAAACGCCGCGCAAAGGTAGAAAAGGTGAAATACATGAAGAAACTTATGACATTCGTAGCAATCCTCGGCGTTACCAGCATCGCCTGGGCGGGATCCAATCGCGAAGCAACCGACGACCGCATGGATCATGCAGGTCGGGTCATACACGAGATCATGTCCGCACCGGATAAGGGCATTCCGGAAGAGGTTCTGGAACATGCCAGGTGCATTGCCGTCGTACCCCATATGCTCAAGGGCGGGTTCGTCTTTGGCGCGGAGAATGGCCGCGGAGTCGCCACTTGCCGCACGCCCAATGGCTGGAGCGCCCCTGCATTCTTTACCATTACCGGCGGAAGCTGGGGATTGCAGATTGGCATGGAAGGCGTCGATCTGGTCATGATCATCCAGAACGAAGATGGAATGAAGCATTTGATCAACAGCAACTTTGAGCTGGGTGGGGATGCCTCCGCCGCGGCCGGACCGGTTGGACGTCATGCATCAGCCGATACCGATTGGAAGCTCAACACTGAAGTCCTCACCTACTCGCGCGCCAATGGCCTTTTTGCCGGGCTCACTTTGACCGGCGCAGCTATTCGCCGCGACAGCGATTCCACCGAGGCCGTCTACGGGCACGAAATCTCAACACGCCGCATCTTGAGCGGAGAGATTGCGGTTCCGAACTCGGCCAATTCATTCCTGGATTCAGTCAGGGACGCGAAGGCTCAGGCTATTGCCTCTAACTAGTAAATCTTTCAGAATGCTCGCGAGCGTCCGGAAGCCGATGCGAGTTCCGGGCGCCCTCGATGCAAAGGAGCAGTCATGCTTTGGACAATCTTTGTAGTTCTCGTCGTTCTGTGGCTCCTGGGTTTCACCATGCATATCGGCGGCGGTCTGATTCACATTCTGATCGTGATTGCCGTTATCGTCCTGATCTTCAATTTGATATCAGGAAGCCGGCGCAGCCTTTGAGCCAGTGAACGCCGGATGACAGTTATAAGCTCAACTGGCGGAGCTGTGGATCGGTACCTCAGGAGATTTGGCGATTGCCGCATCGAGGCCAATAAACAGGGTATCTCGCGTTCAAAGCGATCCAACGAACAGCCCGTGGCAAGTGTGAGCTGTGGGCCTAATCGCCGGTAAAACCGGATGGAACCTTTTGGCTTTAAAGATGAGGGGAACAACATGTCGTTCGGAATCTATGCTGCCGGATTCGCAGTCCTGATCGCCGGGCTTGTCTACGCCGCGCACCTGTTGCGGTTGCCATCGCAATGGATTTTTGTGGGCGCGGTCATCATGATAGGAGTCGGGATTCTGTCTGCAGTCAAGGCTACTCGCCAGAAGGATTCTGCCAACTGATTTGCCGGAGGTACTCGAACGGTGGATCAGTGCCGCTCAAGCACATCCCTGGCAATTGCCGCTTGGCGAGCCAATCCGCCGCAAAGCGGCTCTATCCGAAGACCCCAAGCAGGTAGCACACGAGGACAATCACCAGCACGGTACCAAGCCCGATGCCAGCTCCTCCGCCGGCGCCCCAGCGATTGTAGCCGTAGTATCCGCCGCCTCCGGCGAACAGGATCACCAGAACAACAATCAGCAGTATGAGCATCCTTGCTCCTCCTTCGTTACGTGTTGCATCTTCGTTTTCAGGTCACCGATTGATTGAGGCCGGTTGTCTCAGCTTCGACGGCCTCATGAAACAGATCGCGCCTTATCTAACTTCCATCTGAAGTCTCAATCACCATCTCGCGCGCAGGCTGCTGCAGCGAGGGTCTTCCATTCGAGTCATCACGTTGTTGCAGCGGCAGTCTTCAATTTCGATCACCGTTCTAAGATCGAGGCTCATGCACCGCTGGTCCTCCATATCAACCACCACGCCAACGAGCAGGCTCTGGCACCGGGAGTCTTCCATCTCGGTCGCCGCGATCTTGCACCGATGTTCTTCCATCCTGATGACCTCGATCCTGACACGCTCTTATGTCTCATCGCTGCTTCCGCGAAGTGAGACCAGCTTGACGCGGTCTGCGAGACGACGGCTGCTCAAAAGCGCACACTTCGCTCTGGCTTTCAACTAAATACCCCGCCTGAGCAATGTTGACCAGCCATCCCTTCCCTGCCGCTTCACACTCCTTGTACGTTCGCTGGCAGCGCGGGAATACCCCTCTGGCTGTTGCGAACCTCCAATGCAAAGGAGAATGCGATGTACCACTTTACAAATGCCCAATTGCTGGTTGGCGTCCTGGCCCTCCTCCTCGCCGTCGTCCTCGCGGTTCGAGCGATCCTTGGAGATCGCAAGGAAAAGTCCGCGCCCTTTCGCAACTACTTCGGCACTGGGTACCAGCGCGAACTCCTCCGACACAGCGAATTGAGCGAGAATGAAGACTGGCGGGCCGATCGGCAATCCCGCTTCACACCTTTCCGCTTCCGCGAACCCGGCGTCGACGAGCGGAGAATCAAAATCAGCTCCGCAAACCGGTGGAATCGTTAATCAGACTGAACCTGGGCCCGCTTGATCGAACAGCCGAGGTGAAGGCTCCGTTGCTTTGCGATCCCATCCGCAGCCGTCCGCACTCCGGGCGGCTCTGTCCTGCTGTCAAACCCGCAAAACGACAGGCGCGGGGCGAGCAATTCAGGGCAGCTTTCACGCGCCTCCTCGCTGATGATGGAATGCGTGGGTCGTCCCCCGGCCCGGAATCGTCAACCATCAACCTCATGCAGTCGCGGAAACCGCCGCGCAGGAGAACACAATGGAATATCAGTTCATGGGTTACAACTTCACAAGTACCCAGCTCATCGTCGCGGCGGTTGTACTCGTCGTCCTCATTCTTGTCGCGGTAGGCGCGTATGTTGAGAGGCGCAAAACAAGAACCTTGGCCTTCCGCAATCGTTTTGGCTCAGAGTATGCGCGGGCTGTGGACAAGCACGGCTCTGCAAGCGAGGCCGAAGCCAATCTGTCGAAACGAGAGACGCGAGTGGCGGGGCTGACAACTCGAGAACTCGGCATCACCGAGCGGGAGCGCTTCGTCACAGAGTGGCACACCGTCCAATCCCGCTTTGTCGACCACCCCAGGATGGCCGTCACGGAAGCCGACGATCTGATCAATGCGCTCCTAGAGGCCCGCGGCTATCCAGAGACCGGCTTCGAGCAGCGCGCCGCCGATCTCTCCGTCCACTACCCACGCGTCATGCAGGATTACCGCCAAGCGCACTCGATTGCAGTCCGTCTTGGCCAGGTCGAAGCTTCCACAGAAGAGCTGCGCACCGCGATGATCCAATATCGCACCATCTTCGATGAGCTTCTCAAGGCAGAAAGGCCCAGCCAGGCCAGAACCGCCGCATAACTCGATGCTTGCGGCGCGAAGGGGTCCGATCGGGCCTTGGAGGATCGCAAAATGGGAC
Organism: uncultured Occallatibacter sp.; assembly: GCA_964460385.1. Taxonomy (GTDB): domain Bacteria; phylum Acidobacteriota; class Terriglobia; order Terriglobales; family Acidobacteriaceae; genus Telmatobacter. Next base: position 48,321 of record CAYWSR010000003.1, read on the forward strand.
CATTTACAAGCGCAATTCGAGCCGCCCGCAGATCGGGATTGTGCATCCTGGTCCTGCTGGGCACATTTACCTTGGCCGCCAGTCCAGGGCTTGCCAGCGACTCGAAATACGAAACAATCCAAGCCACCTACGCTCTTGCCGGCAACACCGTAAATGTCACGCTGATCGTTTACAACTACTCGACTCCTGGGGACCTGCAGATTCTGTCACAGGCATTCCAAGAGGGCCAGGATCGGGGATTGGCCGCTGCGCTTTCAAAAACCAAGGCAGTTGGACAATGCGCGATCAGCGGGGCTCTCAGCTATGAGGTCGCATTCATTCAGATGGTTCTGACGCCAACCGGGAGGAGGATCACCTTTATCACCAGCCGCCCGCATCCACCGGAAGAAGCCGACCCGCCTGCGCAGCCCCAGACCTTCGACCTGGCGGTTGGCCAATTCGACCTGAACGATGCAGACCCAGCCAAGAGCACCGGATTTCTGTTTCCGGCAAGCAAGCTGGTTATCGATCGGTTGGGAGAGTTTCACTACGATCTGGCTGGAAGCCCATGGGCGCTTGTGAATGTTCTCGATAGGCAAGGGGCTCCGGCGTAAACCGGGCGCCTGGCTTCCGGTTGAATTGGCCCAATGCGGCGACTGCTCCCCGTCCAACGGCCTGAGTGAGCAAAATTGCACAGCGGTCGACGTCGCCGAGCGGCATCCTTTTTCCAGGTGCCCTCACCAAAGCGGCGGCAGCGATGCCAAATCCTATGGCTGACTCCCCTGGAAGGCAGCACCCCTTCTATCCTGCCGCCGCATCTAAATCACCCTTCATGACCCCATCCTTCTCCACCTTTTCTCAGGGTGCAAGATTGTACATCCATTCCGATTAGGAGGGAGTAGAGTCAGGCGATGATGAATCCCTTGCTTGGCCGCATCCTTCGACTCGGAGCTCCTGTCAGGGATCTATTCGTGTCGGCTGTCGGAGGCTTCGTGATGATGCGAGGCTTCAGTCTGGTTGCGAAGGGAGAAGAAGGCCCGGAGACGGGGGCACCCCTCGGGGTTGATGGAACATCCCGCGAGCAATGGGCGGGAATGGGCACCGCACTGTAGCAATTTGTTGTGGATGCACGGAACTTCGACCGAAGGTGGCTCGCGGAACGGCAACAAGGTCAGGCTTCTGGCGTAGGCTCGGGCACTTGATCGAGCAGCACTACATTGAGCAGCGACTTGTGCACCTGGATGCGGCCGTCGTAATGGATAAAGCCGAGCTTGCGGAACCGGTTCATGAAGAAGCTGACACGGGACCGCGTGGTGCCAATCATCTCCGCCAGAGTTTCCTGCGTAATCGGGGGAATGTAAGTGTCCGGCTCTCCCGGCTTGCCAAATTCCGCCATCAACAGGAGAACTCGCGCCAGCCGTTTTTCGCTGGAGTTGAAGAGCTGATCGACCAGGTCGGCCTGGGTGCGCATGCTGTGGGCCAGCAGAAACCTCAGGAACAGGTCGGACAATGCGTGCTCTTCATGCATGACGCGGATCATCTCTTCTCTTCCAATCATGAGCGCCGTGCATGTATTTTGTGCAGTGGCCGTGGCCAGGCGCAGTCCAGGCACCGTGGCGAGGGATTCCTCTCCAACGAAGTCGCCGGCGGAGAGGAGCGAAATGGTTGCTTCTTTGCCGTTCTGCGAGACGACGGTAAGCCGTGCCCGGCCTCTCTGAAGATAAAAAACGGAGTCCGCCGGATCTCCCTGGCAGAAGAAGGTTTCCTTCGGCTTCAGGTTGATAATTCTTCGACCAAGGCCGGCGCTGGCAAGAAAGGCGGCCAGGTCGAATGTCGATTTATTGTCGTCGGCCATGAACTTAGAACCCCTCTCGAGGCGGTTCGGATGGTGGATTCTGCCCTGCATGGTCACTTGTACCAGCAGATTTTTCAGTTGAGCGCGACGGGTAAAAGACAGGCCTCGTCGAAGTAGCCGGGGAGAGGGGGGGCGAGAAGTTGGAAGCGTTGATCTCTGTCGACTTTTCCAAGCCCCAGGGAAGCCAAGAACAGCCGTGCGCTTGGCGCCGGCTCCATTGAAGCGCACACGAGCTGTCCCTATTTGCGAATTGTATCCCTTTACGACCAGATGCGGGGAAAAGGTTGAGCTCGCCGTCGGGGCCGCGTACAGCTCGTGGATTCAGAACCCCTTCCATTTCATTTTGATTGCCGGGCTCGGGCTCCAGGATCATCCCAAGGCGGTCAAAGTGAATCCGCTGATCGAAGCTCGTCGCCTGACTTCGGATCCGCCGAGTTCACTTGTCGCCAAGGCAGGCCAGGATCGTCTCGATAACCAGGTTGGTATCGTCAGGCCCTTTGACAGGGATCGACACAACACCCGCCTGTTTTGCCGGGTAATCGTTTCCGCCTGGAAACAGCGCATCGCCGATGTAAACCATCTCATTCAAGGAAATGCAGAGAGTATCCCGCAGCTTGCCAATGCCGTAGGCTTTGTCGATGCCCGGCTTGGTCACATCGATTGACGTTGCTCCGCCCATGCGGATGGAAAACTCCGGGATGAGAGTCTCCAGGATCGATGTGATCTTCTTCCGCTTGGCAAAATCGGGATCCCACTTTTCCTTTTCTGCCAAAGGCGCTTGCTGACCCAACGCGGAGAATGTGACCTGGCTTCCCCGGTCCTCGATCACATCGCCCCAAACCTTGCTGGCGCGGTAGCCCGCCTCTCCCGCTGCCTTATCCAGAGAGTCGATGATCTTTTTTCTCTGCTCTGCCGTAAGATCCTCCGAATAAAGCTCCGTCCACTTCCTGTCGTATTGAAAGAACTTTGTCCCACAGGTTGGAAGCAGCGACAGATTCACGAGGTCGGCGTCCTGGGGAAGGTCGGAGAGAAGCTGCTTTTCAAACTGCGGCCAGGCGCCTCCAGAGATCACTGCCACTTTGATAATGCTCAGGAGGTCGCGCAGCAGCGCCGCGGTCTGCGGAGCGAGAGACGACTTGCTGGGCGCGAGGGTTCCGTCCAGGTCGAAGACGATCAGCTTTTTCATTCATCTCCAGTTGTGGAGCGATTCGATTCAATCCGGGCAGGCGTGGCCGGGGGCGGCATAAGCGCTCAGATCTACAGGTCATTCGGGGAAGGCAATTCCATGGTTGGACCACCCGGAGAGACTGCATCTTATGGATGGCCGCGCGGAACCCAGGCAAGGTCGCCGCTCAGAACGTAGATCGCCAGAGCCGCAGCCAGAAAGACAGCGCCGATCCAGAAGCGCCAGTCACGATGCATGCGCCGCCAATATGGACCAGGATCGGGCTCACCGCTGTCGCTGCTGTTTCCTTCCCGGTTGTGCTTGTTTTCTGTCATTGTGCCTCCATCGCCGCTGTGTATTCGCCGCGTCGTGCCGCCTGATTACAGCGCGCCCGGTGCAGCAGTGCTTTCTGCGCAATCTGAACATTCGCGTCCTCACCGCGCCACGCCTCCAACGCAGGCTGCTGAATGGCGCGAGAGAAGGAGAACGCCACCGCCCATGGCAGCCGCGATTTGAATCGGACATTCATCGCGTTCAACCGAGCCGAGGCCAACTCCGCGGATTGTCCGCCCGACAAGAAGGCAATCGCAGGAACAGCAGCAGGGACGGTGCGCAGGAAGCAGTTCACTGTTGCATCGGCCACTTCATCCACGCCAGCCCGCACCGAGCACTCCGCGCCGGGGAGCACCATGTTGGGCTTCAGAATCATTCCTTCCAGCACGACTCGTTGCGCAAACAGCTCGCTGAACACAGTCCGGAGCAGTTCGTCCGAGACTTCGTAACATTGGCCCAGCGTGTGCTCGCCATCCATAAGAACTTCCGGTTCCACGATGGGAACCAGACCGGCCTCCTGACACAACGCGGCATAACGCGCCAGAGCATGCGCGTTGGCCTGAATGCAACCTCGGCTGGGGATGGCGTCGCCAATCGCAATCACCGCGCGCCATTTCGCAAAGCGCGCGCCCATAGCGGCGTACTCAGCCAGCCGCTCGCGCAGCCCATCCAACCCTTCGGTAACTTTCTCGCCAAGATGCCCAGCCAAATCTTTGGCGCCCGCATCCACCTTGATTCCCGGGACGATCCCTGCATCGACAAGGACTTTGAGAAAGGGAGTGCCATCCCTCTTCTGTTGGCGGATCGTCTCGTCGAAGAGGATGGCTCCGCCGATGCAGTCGCCTAGCCCCGGAGTTGTCACGATTAGCTCGCGATAGGCTCGCCGAGCCTCAACCGTCTGCGGAATTCCAAGCGCGGCAAATCGTTTGTTACAGGTCGGATTGCTTTCGTCCATCGCCAGCAGGCCCTTGTCGCCTGTGAAAAGAGCTTGCGCGGTGTCGTTCAAGGTTTGCGGATTCATCTCAGCAATTCTCCTACTTCGAACCCAGGGCTTCCCTTCTAGACTAGACCGTTCTGTTTCTGGTTGCAGAGACGAACGACTCAACGGCCGACTCCGAGGCTCGAGCGGGCGTAAGAGGAACGAAGTTACTTCGGGCCGTCGACACAATCGAAGATACTTTTCCATGTCACGCGGTAGATGACCAAAAGTGCACAGCGGATGCTCCTGCCCAGGATGGAGAATGAGGGCTCGTCCGGCCTCGCGGTTCGGCAAGGAGATCGTTATGCCTGAACGGCATGTACCCGCATCCATCCCTACGAAAATCTTGCTGCCCATCGACTTCAGCCCTTCGTCTCAGGCGGCTTTGGAAATGGCAGCCGATCTCGCGTTGCACTTTCATGCGGAACTGTATTTGGTCAACGTGATCCCGATGTTTCCCACCACAACCATTCCCGATCTGATTCCGGAAAGCGCGTTTATCGGGGAGCAGAGAGCCTTTGCAGAGACTCATCTGGCCAAGTGCATCAAGGCGCTTGAAACAAGGGGAGTCAAGGCGACTTCGAGCGTTGAGGTTGGGAATGACATCGTCGGAAACCTGATGGAGGTCGTGGAGCGTGAGCACATCGACATGGTCGTAATCTCCACGCATGGCATTTCAGGCTGGCATCCCCTGGTCTTTGGCTCCATCGCTGAAAAAGTTGTGAAACTCGTAGAATGTCCGCTGTTACTTCTTCGCTCAGCTAAGCCCGATGCCGGCGTCAAAAGCCCATCTGACCGGTCCATTGAGTGGTGGTAGGAGTTGTTTCCAGCGGCCGTCAGGGCCGAGCGCATTGTGGGGAGCGCTGACTAATTCAATCCCCAAGCTCGCAGATGAGCGGTTGTTTTCTGCCGTTCTCACGTGAACCAGACCACACTTCATTCGAGACGGAGAGATGGGTCCGCCTTCCGGCGAACCCGCTCCAGAGGCATTGGTGAAGGGCGTGAATGCGGGGTACAGATTTGGGCAGGGACTTGAGCGGAGCAGAAAACTGGTTACTGCGCGGAGTGGATTGAGGATGCCTCTTTGGGCAAAGACTAGGTCATTGGCAGGTCACCATTCTGATCAAAATGGATCACAATTGCGTATTTGCCTGAAGACTTCTTGATGGGGTCATCAAGTCCGAACAGAGAATGTCATCGCAGGGGAAGGTCCGCCCGCGACGCGTAAGCGCGATTCAATTGGTTGGAAGCTCGTGGCCTCCGCTCGCCGGTTCCCGGGTAGACCCAAATAGCTCAGACGCGGGTCCTGGCTGGGCCTAGAGTCAGAGACGTAAGGATAGTTAGACAGGCACCCCCCCAACACAGTGAGGGACATGCGCGAACGCATTGAGAATCCTTATGGTGGCTGCTGCTGCCGCGCTTTTCTTGACGGCAACAGAGCATCCCACGCAATACAAGGAACCGCAGACACCTTAAGGGGGGTCAAATATGCGCAGATTCAAGATTCTTTTCGGTAGTGCAGCATTGCTCGCGGGCCTGGCCCTGGCGCCAGCGGCCCAGACACAGGTGATGGTCAGCGTTGGCGTTCAACCCGTCTGTTCGTGGGGCTACTACGATTACGCGCCTTACGCCTGCGCGCCCAGCGGTTTTTACGGACCGGGATATTTCTACAACGGCATCTTCCTTGGCATGGGCCCATGGGCCGGCTGGGGCTACGGCAACGGCTGGGGCAGCCATCGCTTCGTAGATGGCGGAGGAGGGAGCTATCGCGGCAACGGCGGGGCAGCGGCGGCTCGTGGTCACTATGGTGGCGGGCAGGTAGCTCGTGCGGGCGGCAGTCCCGCTGTTCGCAGCGGCGGGGGAGGCCAGGCGCACAGCGCGTCTCCGGCCGTCCATACTGCGGCGGTTCGGCCGACTGCAGCGCACGCAGCGCCACGCCAGGTCGCAGCGCATGGCACCGTATCGCACTCTGCGCCCCGGGCCTCAGCCCCGCATAGCAGCGGTGGAGGGGGACATGCCGGCGGTGGTGGTGGACATGCCGGCGGGGAAAAGAAATAACGGAGGACAGCCATGCGCGATAGCGCATCAAGCTAGAGCGCCGGGCCCTCCAGGGTCCGGCGCTTTTCCATTTTGGGGAAGAACGGCGTCAGGAATTTGCCCGAATTTCGAACGTGGCCGACCCGTCACTGACCGAGACATGGCTGTTTCTGATAATTTGATATGCGATGGGGAGTGCGCCTTGGCTGCCAGTCTACGGGAGATCAGAATCTGCTCCTTTGTATAGCGTAGGAATCGTCCGCGCCGCTCTCGCCGATCTCCTGAGAGTGTGCAAAACAGAGCATTCAATCGCCCCGGAATCCTGCGATTCTGCGGCGGGCACACTGCCAACAGAGCGTTGGCGCGGGGTCGCACATGTCAGGGGTCGAAGACAGATCGGACCAGCCACATATTGGTAAGGATCACCAGCTGTCCGCACCCCATCCCTGGTATGGCAAGCGCTGGATTCTTTGGACAGGCATCCTGGTCCTGCTGCTGCTGTGCGGGATCGTCTTTTGGATGATCCACCGCAATGACGCCACGGCAGCGGCTGCCAAGCGTGCGCTGACTGCCGTTAAGCCATCAGTCAGTGCCACTGTCGCGACTGCCACAAAGGGGAACATCGGCATCTACCTCGATGCAATCGGCACGGTGACACCGGTGTACCAAGACTCCATCATCGCGCAGGCGAGCGGAGTCCTCACCGCGGTGCATTACAGCGAGGGGCAATTCGTACAAAAGGGAGATGCGCTGATCGACATCGATCCGCGGCCCTACCAGGCGCAACTGATGCAGGCTGAGGGTACTCTGGAACGCGACACCAATGTGCTTGCGCAGGCACAGATGGATCTGGACCGGTATCGAGCGGCGTGGGCACGCAATGCAATCCAAAAGCAATTGCTCGACGACCAGGAAAAGATCGTGCTGCAGGATCAGGGCACGGTGAAGAACGATCAAGGCACCGTCAACTACGACCAAGTGCAGCTCGACTACTGTCACATTTCGGCGCCGATTGCGGGACGGGTTGGCCTTCGCCTGGTTGATCCTGGAAACGTGGTTCAGGCAGACCAAGGCACCATCCTGGTGGTCATCACCCAGGTGCAGCCCACAACCGTGATTTTCACGATGCCCGAAGACAGCCTGGGACAGGTGCGGTCGCGCCTGCGACTCATGCACACGTTACCCGTAGAGGCGTGGGACCGCTCGCAAACCACAAAGATCGCAACGGGCAAGTTGCAGAGCATCGACAATCTAATTGACACCACAACGGGCACGGTGAAATTGCGCGCCCTCTTTGACAATAAAGACGGAGCTTTGTATCCGAACCAGTTTGTGAACACCAGGCTGCTGGTGAATACGCTCAATGGGGTTACGCTGGTTCCCACCAACGCGATCCAACACAACGGGCAGGTGGCCTTCGTCTATGTGGTTGCCAACAACGTGGCGAGCGTGCGCAACATCACGACGGGTGTCGCGGATAGCGGCATGACGGCGGTGGAGGGAATCAATCCCGGCGACGTGGTGGCTACCAGCAGCTTCGATAAGCTGCAGGCGGGCAGCCGCGTCGCTGTGACTAAGCAGGCTCCTCCTGCAAACACCAGTCAGGGCAATGCCCCGTGAGTCCGTCCGGGCCTTTCATTCAGCGACCCGTTGCGACTTCCCTGCTGATGGCCGCGATCCTGCTGGTGGGTGTTGTTGCCTACACGCAGTTGCCGGTATCTGCCTTGCCGGAGGTCGATTACCCGACCATCCAGGTACTGACGTTTTACCCCGGCGCAAGCCCGGATGTGATGGCTACCACGGTGACCGCCCCGCTGGAGCGGCAGTTCGGACAACTCCAGGGTCTGAGCCAGATGACGTCGACCAGTTCCGGCGGTTCTTCTGTCATTGTGCTGCAATTCGCGCTCAGCCTGGACATCGATATAGCCGAGGAGGAGGTTCAGTCCTCAATCAACGCGGCGCAGAGTTTTCTTCCGTCGAGCCTCCCTGCGCCACCGGTATACAGCAAGACGAATCCGGCGGATGCGCCTGTGCTGACACTCGCCATCACCTCCAATTCCATACCGCTCTCCCAGGTTGAGGATTTGGTGGATACGCGGCTTGCGCCGAAGCTCTCCCAGCTGAGCGGGGTTGGATTGGTAAGCATCAGCGGCGGGCAAAAGCCGGCGGTGCGGATTCAAGCGAATCCAACGGCGCTGTCGTCGTACGGCCTCAACCTTGAAGACGTGCGAACGGCGCTGACGCAACAAAGCGTAAACGCGGCCAAGGGGAACTTCGACGGACCGCATCAGGACTACCAGATCAATGCCAACGATCAGTTGGTGACGAGCGACGACTATCGCAAGGTCGTGGTTGCTTACCGCAATGGCGCGCCCATCATGTTGCGAGACGTCGCGCAAGTGGTGGACGGCATTGAAAACAACAAGCAGGCCGCGTGGATGAACGAAACGCCCGCGGTGATCCTGAACATTCAAAGGCAGCCGGGCGCCAACACCATCAGCGTTGTCAAGGCTATCAAGGCGATTCTGCCGCAGCTTGAGGTGAACCTGCCGGCCTCGATTCAGGTGACGCCGCTTACCGACCTCACCACGTCGATCGACGCCTCCGTATCCGACGTCGAATTTGAGTTGATGCTGACCGTCGCGCTGGTGGTAATGGTCATCTTTCTCTTCCTGCGCAATGTTTACGCCACCATCATACCCAGCATCGCCGTGCCTGTCTCGCTGGTGGGAACCTTCGGCGCCATGTATGCGCTGGGCTATAGCCTGGACAACCTCTCGCTGATGGCGCTCACCATCTCCACGGGGTTTGTGGTGGATGACGCGATCGTCATGATCGAGAACATCTCTCGCTATCTCGAGGCCGGGGATTCGCCGATGGAAGCGGCCTTGAAGGGCGCGGAGCAGATCGGCTTTACCATCATTTCTCTGACCGTCTCGCTCATCGCGGTGCTTATCCCGCTGCTCTTCATGGGCGACGTGGTCGGCCGCCTCTTCCGCGAATTCGCGGTTACCCTGGCCGTCACCATCATCCTGTCGGCCGTTGTCTCGCTTACGCTGACGCCCATGATGTGCTCGCGCATTCTGCGCCACACTCCCAAGGATAAACAGGGACGGTTCTTCAAGGCCTCTGAGCGAGTCTTTGAAGAAACAATTGCGTTCTACGGCCGGACTCTGAAGTTTGTCCTTCGCTACCAGACCATCACCTTGCTGGTTGCCGCGGCCACGCTTGGGCTGACTATCTTTCTCTACATCGTCATCCCCAAGGGGCTCTTCCCGACCCAGGATACGGGTGTCATTCAGGGCATTTCCCAGGCGCCGGAAACCATCTCCTTTGCGGCGATGGCACAGAAGCAGCAGAAGTTGGCTCACATCGTGCTCCAGGACCCAGCGGTTGAGAGCCTCTCCTCCTTCATTGGCGCGGATGGAACCAATACGACACTGAACAGCGGACGAATGTCGATCAACCTGAAGCCGCTTGACGTGAGAAAACTGAGCGCGTCCGACGTGATTCGCAGGCTGCAAACGAGCCTCAAGGATGTCGACGGCGTCGAGCTCTACATGGAACCGGTGCAGAATATTACCGTGGACGACCGCGTGAGCCGCACGCAGTACCAGTACACGCTGGAGGATCCCGACCAGAACGAGTTGAACTTGTGGGCAGGAAAGCTCGTCGGCGAGATGAAGCAATTGCCTGAACTTGCCGATGTGGCCACCGACCAGCAAACCGGGGGCCTGGCGGTATCGCTGGTCGTCGATCGCGTAACCGCTTCGCGGTTCGGCATAGCGCCGACCACCATCGACAGCACCCTCTATGACGCGTATGGGCAGCGGCAAATCAGCACAATGTACACGCAGTTGAATCAGTATCACGTGATCCTTGAAACTACCCCGAGCGCACAGCAAAGCCCGGGCAAACTCCAGGACCTATATATCGAGTCCAACGCGTCGGCAGGGGGGTCCGGGCCAGGAGCATCTTCGTCGTTTGCGGCCTCGGGTTCTTCGTCCGCGGGCTCGAATGCTACCACGTCGGCGGTGGCATACACGCCATCCTCAGCGGTCCTCAGCGCGCCCACGAATGCCATCAAATCGAGTGTCGGAGCGAGCGCCACTGCATCGACCGCGAACGCCGCGACGACCACCGCGCCCGCCAATGCTGTGCCGCTCAGCGCGTTCACTCATGTTGTGAGGACCCCCGAGGCGCTTTCGATCAATCACCAGGGACAGTTTCCCGCCGTGACGGTGTCGTTCAATCTCGCCCCGAACGCAGCGCTGGGAGGCGCAATCACGGCCATCAACAAGGTTCAGAAGAACCTGAACATGCCGCTGAGTGTCCAGTATGGATTTCAGGGGACCGCGGCTGCATTCGAGGGCTCGCTCGCCAATGAGGGCCTGCTGATTCTCGCTGCGCTGGCCGCGGTTTATATCGTGCTCGGAGTCCTTTACGAAAGTTTCATTCATCCCATCACGATTCTTTCCACCCTGCCGTCAGCCGGGGTGGGCGCATTGCTTGCGCTCATCCTTTTCAGGCAGGACCTTAGCGTCGTCGCAATCATCGGCATCATCCTGCTGATCGGCATTGTCAAGAAAAACGGAATCATGATGGTCGATTTCGCGATGGAGGGAGAACGGGATCACGGAAAGAATGCGACGGACGCGATCTTTGACGCCTGCATGCTGCGATTTCGCCCCATCATGATGACCACAATGGCCGCATTGCTGGCGGGCATTCCGCTTGCGCTGGGTCAAGGCATGGGTTCGGAGTTGCGCCGCCCTCTGGGAATTGCCATGGTGGGTGGACTGCTGCTAAGCCAGGTGCTCACGCTCTACACCACTCCGGTCATTTACATCTTCTTCGATCGCATCGGCCATCGCTTCAGCAGTTCAACTAAAGCCGCAGGCACAGGCAGTCAGCCGGAACCGGCGGAGGGCGCATGAACATTTCTGCGCCATTCATCCGCCGGCCCGTCGCTACCACTCTGATCACGGCGGGCATCATGCTTGTCGGGGCCATCTCCTTCGAAGTCCTGCCTGTCTCTCCTTTGCCGCAGGTCGACTTCCCCACCATCTCGGTTTCGGCCGGCTTGCCTGGCGGGAGCCCCGACATCACCGCCTCCTCAATTGCAACGCCGCTGGAGCGGCAGTTCAGTCACATCGCCGGCGTCACTGAGATGACGTCATCGAGCTCGCTGGGCAGCACCTCGATCACGCTGCAATTCGACCTGAGCCGCGACATCGACGGCGCGGCGCGCGACGTGGAGGCGGCCATCAACGCGGCGCGCACATACCTGCCCGCAAATCTGCCGGCAAACCCGACTTATCGCAAGGTGAATCCCGCGGATGCGCCGATCCTGATTTTGGGCCTCACCTCGGACAAGTACGACAAGCCGACACTCTACGACGAGGCGTCGTCCGTCATGGCGCAGAAGCTTTCTCAGATCTCGGGTGTGGGGCAGGTGACGGTTGGCGGAGGCTCCGGTCCGTCGGTGCGCGTTGAAGTAAATCCTACGTTACTCAATAGCCACGGGCTAACGATCCAGAATCTTCAGTCAATGCTGACGCAGCAGAATGTTCACGAGCCGCTCGGTCAAATCTCGGACGGAAACACGAGCGCGGATATCGTGACCAACGACCAGTTGAACCATGCTGACGACTACAAGCACATTATTATCGGCCACCACAATGGAGCCGCAATCAGGCTGTCGGACGTGGCCGATGTTACGGAAGGGCAGTCAAACATCCGCAATGCGGGATACCTGAATGGCGTACCTTCCATAACTGTCTTGATCTTTCGCCAGCCGGGCGCGAATATCATCAATACGGTCGACAGGGTCATCGCAGCATTGCCGTCGATCGAAGCGTCCATTCCGCAAGGCATCAAGACCACAATCGTCGTTGACCGCACAACTACCATCCGCGCGTCCGTCTCCGATGTGGAGAAAACACTCGTCCTCTCGGTCGTCCTGGTAATCCTCGTCGTCTTCATCTTTCTGCGTAACTGGCGAGCAACACTCATTCCCACGGTCGCGGTTCCTGTTTCCCTGATTGGCACCTTTGCGGTGATGTATCTGTTTGGTTTCAGCATCGATAATCTTTCGCTCATGGCCTTAACAATCTCGACGGGTTTTGTCGTCGACGATGCGATTGTGGTGATGGAGAATATTTCACGCCTTCGCGAAGAGGGCATGTCCCCGATGAAGGCGGCGTTTGAGGGCTCCAGGGAGATTGGTTTTACCATCCTGTCAATCAGCATGTCGCTGATTGCGGTGTTCATTCCCATCCTTTGCATGGCGGGGATCGTAGGCCGGCTGTTCCGCGAATTTGCCATCACGCTCTCGACAGCGATTCTTGTCTCCATGATGATTTCCCTCACCACCACGCCGATGATGTGCGCCTACCTGCTGAAAGATGAGCGAACGGTACGGCATGGCCGCGCATTTCGCATCACCGAGAAGGGGTTTGCGTGGATTGTTTCCGTTTACAGCCGTTCTCTGACGTGGGTTCTGAAGCATCCTCTCCCCATGTTGGCGGTTTTGCTGCTTACCATCGGGCTGAATTTCTATCTCATCGACATCATCCCGAAAGGATTTTTCCCGCAGCAGGATACCGGGGTCATCACAGGCAACGCGCGAGGCCCGCAGGATGCATCTTTTCCGGTGATGGACAACTCGATTCTGCAAATCGAGAAGGTTATCCAGGCAGACCCGGCGGTCGCAAATGTCATTGTCCATACCGGCACCGGGAACACCGGCAGCATCAATATCGCGCTGAAGCCGCTAAATGTGCGCAAAATCTCGGCGGCGGATGTTATCAATCGTTTGCGGCCGAAGTTGAATAAGCTTCCGGTCGCTTCAGCCTTCCTTCAGGCAGCACAGGACCTGCGCATCGGCGGACGTCAGAGCAATGCGCTCTACCAATACACAATTCAGTCGGACAACGTGGCGGATCTGTCTCACTGGGGTCCGATTCTGCTTGCCGGTATGCAGAAGCTCCAAGGATTCCAGGACGTCAGCAGCGACGCGCAGAATAGCGGCCTGGAAGAGCTGCTCACCTACGATCGCCCCACGGCGGCAAGGCTTGGCATTACACCGTCGTCTTTGGACAGTGCACTTTCCGGCGCATTTGGGCAGTCTCAGGTATCCCTTATTTATACGCAATTGAATCAGTATTACGTGGTGTTAGAGGTAGCGCCGCCCTACTGGCAGAGCCCCGAAGGGCTTAAGAATATCTATCTCAACACCACAGGGAGCGGCATCATTCCGCTTTCCGCGGTCACCTCCGCGCAGGCAAGCACGACGCCGCTGCAGATCAATCACACCAGTACGTTCCCATCGGTTACCGTGTCGTTCAACATGGCCACGGATATGTCGCTGAGCGATGCCA
>CAYWSR010000004.1:0-36146 GCA_964460385.1 uncultured Occallatibacter sp.
ACGGCATCATCATCACGCTGCCCAACTTTGGCGAAGAGCGCGGCATTGTGGACGCAATCCGGCTGAGCGGCCTGAAGGTTCCGGTGCTGGTGCAAGCGACGCCGGACCGCTCAGACAATATGACCATTGCCGTCCGGCGCGATAGCTTCTGCGGGAAGATGAGCGCGTGCAACAACCTGATGCAGTATGGCATTGACTACTCGCTCACGACGCTGCACACCGAGTCGCTCAGTTCCGAGGAGTTCAAAGCGGACCTGGAGTGGTTTTCGCAGGTTTGCCGCATTGTGAAGGGACTGAAGAACCTGCGCATCGGCGCGATTGGCGCGCGGCCCACAGCCTTCAACACGGTCCGCTACTCCGAGCGCATTCTTGAGACCAGCGGGATCAGCATCGAAACGCTCGATCTCTCTGAGGTGTTCGGCCGCATTAACAAGATGAAGGACAGCGACGACGCAGCGCAGGCGAAACTTGCGGCGATCAAGAGCTACGTGAGTACGGCGGGGATTCCCGAAGAGGCGCTGCTGAAGATGGCCAAGCTGGGCGCGGTGATCGATGGCTGGATGACGCAGACCCATGTGACCATCAGCGCGGTGCAATGCTGGACCTCGATGGAAGAGTACTTCGGCGTGGTGCCTTGCACCATCATGAGCATGATGTCGAACAACCTGATCCCATCGGCCTGCGAAGTGGACGTACCCGGCACGCTGAGCATGTACATGCTGGCGCTGGCGAGTGGATCGCCCTCGGCGCTGCTGGATTGGAATAACAATTACGGCAGCCATCCGGACAAGTGCGTCTGCTTCCACTGCTCGAACCTGCCCAAGCACTTCTTCAAAGACGTGAAGATGGACTACCAGGAGATCATTGCCGGCACGGTGGGCAAGCTGAACACGTTTGGCACCTGCGTGGGCCGCGTGAAGGCCGGTGGCATGAGCTATGCGCGTTACTCCACCGACGATCGGCGCGGCGTGATTCGCGGCTACACCGGTCCGGGCAAGTTTACCGACGATCCGCTGGACACCTTTGGCGGCGCGGGCGTGGCGGAGATTCCGCAACTGCAGAAGCTGTTGAAGTACATCTGCCGCGAGGGTTTCGAGCATCACGTGGCCGCGAACTTCAGCGATGTGTCGAAGGCAGTGCATGAGGCAGCGCGGTACCTGGGGTGGGAGAGCCACTATCATCCTGAGCTCGACGACTGATGAGGCGGGGACGCAGGGACTAAGGGACCAGGGACTAGACATTGCGCGCGAAGCATTGCTGCGTCAAGGTAGCGAATTCGTGATTCCTTAGTCTCTGGTTCCTTTTCTCGAAGGGGAGAATCATGAGCAAGAGGATTGGCAAGAGCCTGGTGGTGAGCGGGACCACGCTGGTGACCGAAGCCGCGTGGAATGCGGAGCTGGAGACCAAGCACAATCAGCTTGTTTCGTTTCTGCAGGCGAACAAGCTGGGCGGTGTGTTGCTGCGACGCAGCGAGAACATTGCATGGATTACGGGCGGCGCGGTGGAGCTGCGCGTGCTGACGCCGAGCGAAACCGGCGTTGGCTCGGTGCTGGTGACTGCCGACGGAAAGCGGTACTACTTCACCAGCGAAAATGAAGGGCCGCGCCTCCATGACGAGGAGTTTGGCGCGCTCGATTTTGAGCCGGTGCTTTTCCCGTGGTGGGGTGACGATACGGCCACGACGGCGGCAAAGCTGGCTCGCGGGCCGCTGGGATCGGACTCGCCAGGCACTGGGACGCAGGTGAGCCTTGCGCCGTTGCGCGCGGCGCTGAGCGAAAGCGAGATTGCGCGGTACAAGTGGCTGGGCCTGGAGACCGCGGCTGCGACTGTGGAGGCGCTGCACCAGGTTGAGCCGGGACTGAGCGAATACGACCTGGAAGCGATTACGGAGGCGGGCCTTCTGCGGCGCGGGATACTGCCGTCGGTTGCTCTCTACGCGGTGGACGATCGCATAACCAAGTACAAACATGCGGTGCCACGGGGTGCGCGGCTGAAGCAATATGGAATGCTGAATCTGTGCTCGCGCAAGTGGGGACTCGCGATTTCGATTACGCGGTTCATTCATTTTGGGGCGGTGCCTGCGGATCTGGCGGACAAGTTCAGGATTGCTGCGCAGGTGAATGCAGCGCTGTTGAATGCGTCGCGCGTGGGCGCGACGTCGGCGGAGTTGTTCAAGGTGGCGCAGGCGGGGTATGCGGCGGCTGGCTTCGCGGGTGAAGAGCGCTTCCACCACCAGGGAGGACCCACCGGCTACGGTGAGCGCGAGTGGGTTGCCACGCCGACGGGTGCGGAGGTTGTCGTGAACAACCAGGCCTTTGCGTGGAACCCGAGCATTCGCGGCGGCAAGGTTGAAGATACGGTGATCTTGCGCGATGGGGTGATCGAGAACCTTACGCCAACGCCGGAGTTGCCGCAGCTTGCAGCGAGTGTGGAAGGAAGCAGTTACACGGCGACGGGCGTGTTCGTGGTGGAGTAAGGACAGGGAACAGGGCCGATCGACGGTGTTGGCCGCAAAGGAAGCGCCTTCCCTACGGGGCTCCGGGTTCATTTTTGGTTGCGCCGGCCCCACGCTGAAGCGCGGGGCTAACAAACATTGCGCCTGTGGCGCGGGACTCGCTGCTAGCTTGTTTGCTTCGGTTCCATTGTGACGCGGGCGGTGAGGACGACTAGCGAGGCCCAGAGGGTGTCGGCGGCAAACAAGTGTGCGATTTGAAGCCACAAGGGCGCGAGGAGCGCAACGTCGAGAAGTCCAAGCGTGTAGACAACCGCGAGCAGTGCCAGGACGAGCGCGGAAAGGCGGCGATTGTCCCAGTGGGCCTGGCGCTGAGCGCCGCGCACGAGCAGCCAGATGAGAACGATGCTGGAAAGAAAAGCTGCCGCGGGATGCATCCAGCGCCAGCGCACGAGCCAGCCGCTCGCCGATGAGAAATCCTGCGCCATCGCGAGGCTGAGGGACGTTGCAGGAAAGAGCGTGTCGCCAAGAGCGGCCAGAGAGCCGGTGACGCCGACGATCATGACTACGACTACGGTGGCTACGGCGCCGAAGGGGGCTCGAAGCCGGATGCTGCTGCGCAGATAGCCCGTGGTGCGGCCGAGAAAATGCGCAGTGAGCGTGAGCGCCGCGAGCAACAAGAGCGTATTTGTGAGGTGGAGCGCCAGGTAGGCGGGGCGGAGTGGGGAGTGGCTCTGCGCGGTGAGGCCGAGCTTGACCAGGAAAGCACCCAATGCCCCTTCAACCACCGTGAGCGCGACTGACGCAATCGCCGCCGCCCGCGCCAGGTGTCCGCGGACCGTGCCTGCATATGTCCAAATCAACAGCCCCACCACGGCAAATCCCGAAAGGCCAGTGGTAAGGCGGTGCGTGAACTCGATGATCGTCTCCACGCTGGGAGAGACCTGCATCACCGTGCCATTGCAGAGCGGCCAGTGGTTCCCGCAGCCGTCTCCCGAGCCGGTAGCGCGTACCAACGTGCCCCAGAGGATGGTCGCAATGAAGTAGGCCAGCACTCCCCAGGCAAAGCGGCGCAGCGCTGGCGAGGGAAGACGTTTTGTATCGATTGAAAGCGCAGCGGAAGGCATGAAAGAGGACTCCGTATGGAACCCTTCAGTCTAGAACAGGGAGGGTGTTGGCTGCGGCGGGAGGCTTGAATCCCGGGCTGCGCCGGGAGTACACTATGTCTTACCTAGAGGTAAGACATTATGGCGCAAATGGCGACAATCAGTTCGAAGGGGCAATTGGTCATTCCGGTGGAATTGCGGAAGAAGTACAAATTGAAAGGCGGTACACGCGTTTCGGTGGGCGAGAAAGACGGCCAGATAACGCTCACTCCCAATCCCTATGACGCCCTGCTGGCGCTTCGAGGATGTTTGAGCGATGTGAAAGAGGACGTTGAGGCGTGGATGATGGAGGAGAGGCGCAAAGAGCGGGAACGCGAGGAAGCTAAGTTCGAGGGAGCGCTTTGAAGGAATATGTACTGGATTCGAATGCTCTCGTGCGATTATTCCGCAACGCGCCCGGAGCAGACATCGTTGATGACCTGATCCGGCAAGCAAAGGTGGGGCGAGCACGATTGAGCATATCCGTCGTGAATTTGATCGAGGTAGTCTACGTACTGACTCGTTTCTTCGGGCATGAGAGGGCTCTTTCGTGCATCGATAAAGCCCGTCAAGTTGCGGAATCGGTCGCAGTGGACGAGCAATCCGCGCTGAGCACCGCGAACGTGCGAATTCAGTACAAGCTGGGGTTGGCGGATTGCTTTGCGGCGGAACTGGCCATGCGTACGGGGGCCACGCTCGTGACCGCCGACCCGGAGTTTGCGAAGCTGGGTAAGCAATTGAAGGTTCTGGCGCTGCCTCGACACAATGTCTGACGAAGTGGTGCAATATCCGCGCATCGGTCGCGCCGGAAAGACAAGAGTTTCATCTTGAGGCGAGAATGCTGAATCGATTGGTTGCCAACTGGGTGTATGGAGGATTCCTGGCAGGGATTCTTCTGCTCATAATGACGCCTATTTTTGCCCGAAACTGGCCGCCGGCGCTTCTGTCTACTTTCCTCTGTCTGCCCGCCTACATGCTGCACCAGTACGAGGAGCACGATAACGACCGGTTCCGCTCGTTCGTCAACGAGCATTTTGGCAAGGGAAGAGAGATCCTGTCGCCGATGGCGGTTTTTCTCATCAATGTTCCAGGCGTCTGGGGAGTGATCGCCGTTGCATTCATCGTTGCCGCGACGGTGAATCCTGGATTTGGATTGATCGCGGCCTATCTGGTGCTGCTCAACGCAGTGATTCATGTCGTGAGTGCGGTCTTTTTACGCGCATACAACCCAGGGCTGGTGACCGCGTTGATCTTCTTTTTTCCGTTGGGCGGGTATTGCATCGCAGCGATTCAGGAATCCGGCCATGGCACGGCATGGATGCACGTGATTGGTGTTGCTGCGGCGATCGGCATCCATGCGGCAATCGCTGTTCCTGTTCTTCTGGTGGCGAGAGCCGGCGCGAAGTAAGGGCAGACTCACCCAGTCAGCAAACGCATTACGTGATTGACGATGATGAGGTCTTCGGCGGGCGGGATGACGCGAACCGTGACGGGTGAGCTTTCCGCCGAGATGACTGCTGCGCTGCGGACGTTATTGCGGGCTGGATCGAGATGAATGCCGAGCACGCCGAGGCCGGCGCAGATCTCGGCACGGCTGTCGATGTCGTTCTCTCCGATGCCGCCAGTGAAGACCAGCAGATCGAGGCCGCCCAACTCTGCGACAAAACTGCCGATCCACCTCGCGATCGTCCAGGTGAACTTGTCCACTGCCAGGCGCGCCTTGGCGTTGCCGGTCTTGATGGCCTCGCGCAAGTCTCGCATGTCGTTGGATAGTTCGCTGATGCCGAGCAGACCGGATTTCTTGCTGACCACGGTCTCCAGCTTGTCGGCTGCCTCGAGCGCATTGGGCGTCGTCTCGGCGATCTTCTTGAGAATAAAAATCACGATGCCGGGATCGATATCGCCAGTGCGTGAACCGGAGATGATGCCGCTGGAGGGCGTGAGTGACATCGATGTGTCCAGTGACTCGCCATTGCGGATCGCGGAGATCGACGCGCCGTTACCGAGATGGGCAACGATCATTCGCTCCGGGATATTGGGCTGAAGCTGATAGACGATGGACTCGTAGGAGATGCCGTGATAGCCGTAGCGGCGGACGCCCATGTTCACGTACTCCACGGGGATGGGCATGCGCGTGGCCACTTCGGGAATGGTGCGATGGAAATAGGTATCGAGGACCGCGAAGTTGGGCACGCCGGGAAAGAGGCGCAGCGATTCGCGCATGATGTAGACGGCAATCGGCGTGTGCAGCGGCGCCAGCGCAGCATAGCTCTCAATCTCGTCGATCAGTTGAGGTGTGATCAACTGATTCTCGCGCACGGTGGGACCACCGCAGACAGTGCGATGGCCGATGGCGACCGGGGCGGGAAAATCGGCGGAGTGAAGTGCGTCGGCGACGAGCGCGAAGGCGACGGCGCGGGTGGGCACGGCCGGCGATTGATCCACCAGCTTGTTGCCGTCGGCGTCCTTGATCCAGAACTTGCCCTGATCGGTGCCGATGCCGTCGACCGCGCCTTCGTGGAGCTTGCGGCGCTCGGCTTCGCCGGCTTCATAGACTGAAAACTTGATGGAAGACGATCCGCTGTTCAAGACAAGGACGGGAACGGACGACATGAGAGATTCCTTTGCGAGTTGAATTTGGTGATCCTGATGCCTTGGAAGCGAGACATGGGGCAACCGATTTTGTTCGTAGACAAAGCCCAAGAAACAGAAGCAGGTCCTTCGACTCACCACCCCCAGGCTGAAGAAAGCGCCTGGGGCCCCGTTCGCTCAGGATGACAGGGTAGTGATGTTTAGGCATTAGTCTTCGGCCAGCATGACAGGGTAGTGATGTTTAGGCATTAGTCTTCGGCCAGCGCCAGAACTTGATTTCGGGCAGGTCGTCGCCATTTTCTGAAACATAGAGCTTGTGGCGCTGAATCTGTTCGGAGTACCACTGCTCTGTCTTTTCGGTTTGATCTTTGAGACGCGGGACGCGCTTGACGGCGTCGAGCGTCAACTGGAAGCGGTCGATGTTGTTGAGCACGCACATGTCGAAGGGCGTAGTGGTCGTGCCCTCTTCCTTGTAACCGCGCACATGGATGTTGTCGTGATTGTGCCGCCGGTATGTGAGACGGTGAATGACCCAGGGGTAGCCGTGGAAGGCAAAGATCACCGGCACGCCAACGGGAAACAGCTCATCGAACTCTTCGTCGGGAAGGCCATGGGGATGCTCGGAGGTTGGCTGCAGGGTCATCAGATCAACCACGTTGACCACGCGAATGCGGAGATCGGGGACACGTTCTTTAAGTAGGCAGACAGCGGCAAGCGCTTCCATGGTGGGCACGTCGCCGCAGCAGGCCATGACTACTTCGGGATTGTCATCCGACGCCCAGGGCCAGATGCCAAGGCCGGTGGTGCAATGCGCTACCGCTTCGTCGATGGTGAGCCATTGCGGGGCGGGCTGCTTGCCGGCAACGATGAGATTGATGTAGTGGCGGCTGCGCAGGCAGTGATCCGAAACGGAGAGAAGCGTGTTGGCGTCGGGCGGAAGGTAGATGCGCACCACGTCGGCCTTCTTATTGAGGAGGTGATCGATGAAACCAGGATCCTGGTGGGAGAAGCCATTATGGTCCTGACGCCAGACGAGCGAGCTGAGCAGATAATTCAAGGAGGCAATCGGCTTGCGCCATGGAATCTCCCGCGTGGTCTTGAGCCACTTGGCGTGCTGGTTGACCATGGAGTCAATGATGTGGATGAAGGCCTCGTAGCAGTTGAAGAAGCCATGGCGGCCGGAGAGCAGGTAGCCTTCGAGCCAGCCCTGGCACATGTGCTCGCTGAGGATTTCCATCACGCGGCCGGTTTCGGAGAGCTCCTCGTCGACCGGCAAGGTTTCAGCCATCCACCTCTTGCCGGTTCCGACAATCACATCCTGCAGCCGATTTGAAGCCGTTTCGTCGGGCCCGAAGACGCGGAAGTTCCTGTTCGCGAGGTTGGCCTGCATCACCCCGTGCAGCAACTGTCCCAGGATGCGTGTGGATTCAACATCCTGCTGGCCGCGGCCGGCAATCTTGACCGCAAAGTCGCGGAAGTTCGGCACCTGAAGAGGCTTGAGCAGAAGGCCGCCATTCGCGTGCGGGTTCATGCCCAGGCGCAAATTGCCCATGGGGGCAATCTCGGCAAGGTCGGGCCGGAAGTGGCCCTTCTCGTTGAAGAGCTCTTCGGGTTTGTAGCTGCGCATCCAGGATTCGAGCATGGCGAGGTGATCCGGTTTTTCGAAGAGCTCGGACAACGGCACCTGGTGAGCACGCCAGGTGTTTTCCACGGGCTTGCCGTCAACAAACTTTGGTCCCGTCCAGCCTTTCGGAGTGCGCATGATGAGCATGGGCCACGCGGGGCGGGCGATGGTCTCGCCCTTGGCCATGGCTTCGCGCGCGGATTTCTGGATGGCGGCAATCCGGTCGAGCATGGTGTCGAATACGGTTGCAGCCTGCTGGTGGAGCACGGCCGGATCGTCGCCTTCGAGCGTGAATGGCTCGTAGCCGTAGCCGCGCATCAGGTCTTCGAGTTCGGCGTGAGGGATTCTGGCCAGGACCGTCGGATTGGCGATCTTGTAGCCGTTGAGATGGAGGATCGGGAGCACAGCACCGTCGGTAGCGGGGTTGAGAAACTTGTTTGAGTGCCAACTGGTGGCGAGCGGGCCGGTCTCAGCCTCGCCGTCGCCGACAACGCAGGCGACGATGAGGTCAGGATTGTCGAAGGCCGCGCCATAGGCGTGGACAAGCGAGTAGCCCAACTCGCCACCCTCGTGAATAGAGCCTGGTGTTTCTGGAGCGACGTGGCTGGGGATGCCATAGGGCCAACTGAACTGGCGGAAGAGGCGCTTGATGCCGTCGGCGTTCTGCTCGATGTGCGGATAGATCTCGGAGTACGAGCCTTCGAGATAGGTGTTGGCTACGATGCCGGGTCCTCCATGGCCTGGGCCAATAATGTAGATCATCTTGATGGCGCGTTCGCGGATCAGGCGATTCCAGTGGACGTAAAGGAAGTTGAGCCCTGGAGTCGTGCCCCAATGGCCCAGGAGGCGCGGCTTGACGTCGTCGAGGGTGAGCGGGCGCTGCAGCAGTGGATTGTCTTTCAGGTAGATCTGGCCCACAGAAAGGTAGTTGGCGGCCCTCCAGTAAGCATTCATGCGCGCGAGCATGTCTGCACTCAGGGGTCCCTGGGTTGCAGCAGCGCTTTCCAGTTGATCCGACATATTCCACCTCAGATTCGTGGGTTCCCGTGGTACGTAGAGGGTAGCAGCCGCATGTGAATTCCAAGGGTGATTGGAGTCACAATCTGGCGAGACTGAAGTTCATTCTGTGAGATGCCGGAGTGTGACGATCGGGGGTTTTTCGGGGTCCGATCGAGCTGTAAACAGGCTAACGAAGATGGCTTGCAATGGCTGGTTCATCCACCCTTGACATCCTGTTCAATTCGGGTTTCAATCGGGTACTGCTTTCACAATCAACAGACCCGAAACCACGTTCGAATCGGGACGTGGTCGAGGAAATAAGGAACCCATGAACGCAATGATGTGGATTGCCCAATTGGTTTTGGGGATCTCATTTCTGATCACAGGCTTTGGCAAGATATTGGCCTATAAGCACCTGTCCAAGCTAGTAGAGTCGCGAACGAAGGGGCATCCCGTCGGGATTCCGCCGAAACAAGCGGCGGTTATTGGCGTTGGCGAGGTGTTTTGGGGACTGCTTGTCCTCAATCCATTTCAGCTTTCCTACCCCTATTTGCTTCCCCTTGTCGGTTCAGCCTGCCTTGCGCTTGAGATGATCGGCGCCACCTACTATCACATGCGCCGAAAAGAGCCGGCAGGGCCGAGCATCGCCCTTTTCCTGCTGGCGATCTTTGTGATAGTGGGCCGGTGGCCGTGGTGGGGCTAGGAATTTAAAGCAGTTCCGTTTGCGCGGGCGAGCGTTGAAGCGGGCCGATGCACCGTTCCGATTTGGTTGGAATGATAGTTTCGTAAATTATTGTTGACAGAAAACTCACTTTAAACTCATACTTCCCTTATCCGGAGCGCGGATTCTGCTCCGTTCCGCCGACTTTCGAGATGCATAGCAGTGAAGAGTTGAGGCCGGAATAAGGGCAGGTGCAGCGATGAACGTCATTCTGTGGATTGCGCAGATGGGTTTAGCCGCCATCTTTCTGTATGCAGGCGTAAAAAACCTGCTTGCCTTTCAGAAACACGAACTTAGGCCGTCTACGGGGCCAAGCTTTCAGTGCATTGGCGTGTCGGCGACAACGGCGTGCGCTATTGGATTCGCTGAGATCCTTGGAGCTATGGGCCTACTTGTTCCTCTGGGCGCGCAGGAACCCTATCTTATTGCTCAAGTGTCGGCTGGAGCCTTAGCGCTTCTGTTGGTGGCAGCCTGTATTTATCACGCGCGGCGCAAGGAGCAAACCTCACCCATCCTGGCGCTGTTCTTTCTGGCTCTTTTTGTCATCGTCGGGCGGATGCACTAAAGCCAGAGCCGGTTCTGCGATCTTTGAGCGCCGACCTTGGAAGACCCTCCCCCGCGCCCTTGTCAAAACAGTCTCTGATGGTCCTCGTCTGGAAATCGACCAGCCCGGCATGGGCTGGCCGCGGGGCGATTTCTGCTGAGCGCCAAGGTTTACTCGGCGAGAGGGTCTATTTTGCGGCCACAATCAGCGGGAATTCGAGCGAACCAGCGCGTCCGGCAGCCAAATCGTGGACGGCAATCCGCAGGGAAAACTCTCCCGGAGGCAGATCGATTGCCAGGCGGACGGGAATGCCTGAAGACATGACGCTGGAATACTGGTCCGGCTTGATGTTGACCTGGAATCCCTTGTCAACGTGATTAACGCGGCGGGACTGGTTGTCGTATGCGGCCAGAACAAACTCGACTGCGGCCTTGTGGGCACCGTCGGCGGTCTTCTCGAAGGTGATCCATTTGGGATCAACCTTCAGATCGACGATGTAGCGATGGAGCGGTCCCTTCAGCGTGGGCGCATCTTCGCCTGCGGGAGTTTCGGGCATCTTGAGGTCTTTGAAGGCCGGGTCGGTGGCCGGGAGCGCGCGAGCTGTGAACTGGATTTGGGTGGCGTGCGGGGCGCCGGGCAGCATGGCGGCCATGACCAGGCTGTTGTTGGCCGGAGTGTGAATTGAGGGCTTGCTGGGTGGGTCGGCGTAGTAGCCGCGGCGGTAGGCCAGCTTATAACTGACGTTCGCGGTGCGGACCTGAATCTTGTGGAAGCTTCCGTCATCGGCCCGAGCGGCGGGCACATAGCCGATGGTGTAATAGCTGGCGCCGTCATCGATGGCTCTTGCCACGGCTTCCTTAAACCCGTTGGTGTTGACAAAATCCTGGCCGCCGGTCTGCTCAGCAATCAGCTTCATGGAGGCTTGCTCGGCCATGGTCTGCTGCATGAATTTGGTGTCGTCGTTGGAGATGCTGGACCGGTTGACGGTCAGAGCCTGCCGTATTCCTCCCCTGCCGCCGCTGCTGGTGGCGCTCCTCAGGTTAGAAGTAGCGGCGGATATTGAAGCGTCTGCGGACGGCAAGGTCATGAGACCGCGCGCATCCACGGGATAGACGGCTACACGCGCGGCTGCGAGCAACTGACTTGTCTCGCGAGCGTCTCCAGCGTAGTTGCGCATGGCTTCAAAGGAGTCCTGGAGGCTCTGGTCCGGATCGAGAGCAATGGGAAATGATCCAGAGAACCAGATAACGTTTTTGCGGCCGGGAATCGCAGCGAGATAGCGAGCAAGCTGCTGCAGCGCATCCAGCGTCATGCGCACACGCTGGTCGGTCTGAACGGCGGTCACATCGGCGAGGAATTGCTGCATGTTGGCGACGGCGTCGGTGTCTGCGCCCAAGGCTGCCGCGTCTGCCATCGACTTGTCGAGCGTCGTGGTTGTATCCGGGTCCAAAATGACCGAAGTTTGCGGAGTGGTCTTGCGGCTTGCCAGTGCCCTGGTGAGTTCTGCCGGGTTGGTGGTGAAGCCCTTCACCATGCGGAGCCGCGAAGAGAGAGTAAAGATGGCCATTGGAGTTCCCTGCTGGATGGCGCCCATGTAGTCGAGCATTTGCTGGCGGACGCGCATCTGGTCGGGCAGAAGGGTGTTGAGGCCGTCGAGGAGGAGGACGTTGACCGTTTGCGTCTCAGGGTAAGCGGGGACGTTGGTGAAAGTGTTGGGCGGCAGCGGGGCTGGAGGAGAAGCGGCACCGGCAGCAGGCGGAGTGGGATGATGCTCGTCGAAGGAGGTGATGGCCTGCTCGTGTCCGTCTTCGAGGACATGGAAGCGAGTCTTGTCGAGACCGTGAACCGGGTAGCCTCGATCGGTGACGACTACGTCGACCAGCACCAGGTTGGCATTGGTTTGGATTACGGTCGAGGTTGCAGCCGGCTCCGGCATTGCCGCGGAGCTGCTTTGCGGCACAGGGACAGGCTGCGGCGGGGCCGCGGCGGGCGGCTGGGCCACGCAGAAGGTCGCGGGCAGCATGAAAGTGGGAAGCAATACGACGTAAAGAGAGCGGAATGAAAACGGCAATGAATGCATTGGGGGCAGCTCTCTCGGGAAGCGGTCGTTCGTCTTTTTTGTATCTTGCACCAGAATGGCGAGGGTCGGGTCAAAAAAAGCGCTTCAATTTCAGGATTTGCGATTCGAAGCCGTACCAGAGGGCTGCGGCGACGGCCGTGCATACAACAAGGCGAAACGCGACGACTGCGAGGTTGCCGGCTTGCCCCAAGGGATCCATCTTGAGGTCGAACCAGCCGAAGTAGATGAAGACGGAGATGTGGGTCATATAGAGGCCGTAGCTGATGCGGCCGTAGAAGGCCAGCGGGCCGCTGCGCAGGAGCGCGTTCAGGGGATTACGCGAGCCGGTGGAAGCGATGAGCGCGAGCACCAAGCCGGCGAAGCCGACGGCCAATGCAGAATCGAGGAATGCGGTGCCTGCGGCGATGGTGGCGGCCGCGGCGATGCCCGCCACAAATCCACCCAGGCCGAGGCCAAGCCAGAGGCGGCGGCTTAAGCCGAGGGTGTGCATGCCGATGGCCAGCAGGCTGCCCCAGGCGAGGCCGTCGAGGTGGATGAGCGTGTGCGTGGGCGTGAGCCAGGGGTGATGACCGCTGCGCAGCCAGGGTGGGACGACGAGAGCGGCGACGAGGGCGAGGGACAGGATTCGCGTGGAACGGACCCAGCGGACGAGCGGAGCCCAGACAAAGTAGTACTGCTCCTCGATGGCCAGTGCCCAGGTGGGACCGAGGGCCGGCGGCAGCGTGAGATGGAAGAGGTTTTGCACGAAAAAGATGTAGGCCAGCCACGGCGCGGTGCGGACGGCGTCCCAAACGCTGGGCCCGATGAACCACGGAGCGTTGAGATAGACCACCACCAGCACCAGCAGATAGACCGGCCAGATGCGCAAGGCGCGGCGGGCGTGGAAGTTGTGAAAGTACTTCGGCTTTTCGCGCGTGGTGAGAAGGATGGAGGTGATGAGGAAGCCGGAGAGGATGAAGAAGAGGATGACGCCCGCCCAGCCCCAGAGCGATGCGTAGTGAATCCACGTGCCGACGAGGCGTGGATTGCAGTGGTAGAGGACTACCCACAAGATCGCGAGGCCGCGCAAGCCGTCGAGCTCGGGCAGGTAGTTGGGCAGCCAGGTTGGGCGTTGGATGGGCAAGACAGCAGGTTAGCAGGTCAGCGAGTCAGCAAGTCAGCGAGGCAGCGAGTCTGCAGGTCAGCGAGTCAGCAAGTCAGCGAGGCAGCAGGTCAGCGAGTTGGCATGTCAGCCGGCGGCGAGCTGCTTGGCGCGCTCGGTGGCGCGCATGACGGCTTTGATCAGCGTTACGCGCAGGCCGCCCTCTTCGAGCTCGAGAATGCCGTCGATGGTGCAGCCGGCAGGGGTGGTGACCGCGTCCTTGAGCAGCGCTGGATGATAGCCGGTTTCGAGCACCATTTTGGCCGCACCGAAGGCTGTTTGCGCGGCGAGTTGCGTGGCCACATCGCGAGGCAGGCCCACCTTGACGCCGGCCTCGGCCAGCGCCTCAATGATGATGTAAATGTACGCAGGGCCGGAGCCTGATAGCCCGGTCACGGCGTCCATGTGCTTTTCGTCGACGACCACGGTCCGGCCGACGGTTTCAAAGATCCGCTCGGCCAGCTCCATCTGTTTGGCAGAGACAAAGCGGCCCTTGCACAGCGCGGCCGCGCCTGCACCGAGCGCCGAAGGAGTATTCGGCATGGCGCGGATCACGGCGATGTCGAGCCCCGCGGCCTCTTCAATCGCCTGCGTCTTCACGGAGGCGGCAATCGAGATCAGGGTTTTCTTCGCCGTCAGCGCCGGGCGAATCTGCTGGATGAGATCGGGCACCTGGAACGGCTTGACTGCAAGCAGAATCAGGTCGGCCTGTTTGGCCGCCTCGAGGTTGTCCGTGGTGACGTCGACGCCCCACTGCGTGCTCAGCGCGAGGGCGCGCTCCGGGTGAGCAACCGTTCCGTGAATCTGATCGGCGGCAAACAGGTTCTGCTTGAGGAAGGCCTGCAGCAGAATTCCGCCCATCTTGCCCGCGCCAAGAACGGCGACACGCACGTGGGGCAGTTGCGCGGGAACTTCAGTGGCCTCAACGGCTATCTCAGTCATTTCGATCCTTGTTTCCTTGAGAGTGGATTCAACATCTAAGGATACGCTGGCCGAGGCAGTCTTTTGGTCGCTAATTCGCGCCGGCCAAGACCGGTGAGGCAGTGGCCGCGGAGGTCTGTGTCAAGATCCAGGCGTCGATGCGGTCGGAGAGGACGTCGAGCGGGAGAGCGCCGGCGTCGACGACTTGATCGTGGAAGGCGCGGAGATCGAACTTCGGGCCGAGGGCTTTTTGTGCGCGGTCGCGCAACTGCAGAATCGTGAGCTGGCCGACCTTGTAAGCGAGCGCCTGAGCGGGCGTGGAGATGTAGCGATCGACCTCGCTCTGGATGCTGGTGTCGTCGACGTTGGAGTGGTCGTGGAAGAAGTCGACCATCTGCTCGCGGGTCCAGTGCTGCGAGTGGACGCCGGTGTCGACGACGAGGCGGATGGCACGCCAGATATCACCTTCGAGGCGACCGTAGTCGGAATAGGGGTCCTGATAGAAGCCGACATCTTTGCCGAGTCCCTCGGCGTAGAGTCCCCAGCCCTCGGTGTAGGCGGTGTAGTGGAGATATTTGCGGAAAGTTGGAAGCCCTTCGGCCTCCTGGGCGATGGAGATCTGGAGGTGATGGCCGGGGATGCCTTCGTGATAGGCGATGTCTTCGACCGAGTAGAGATTGCGATCCTGCGCGTTGTAGGTGTTGATGAAGAGACGACCGGGACGCGAGCCGTCGGGCGAGGCGTGTTCGTAGTAGGCCGGGGCCGCACTTTTTTCCATGAAGTCGGGCACGGGGACGACTTCGAACTTCGCCTTGGGCAGGCGGCCGAAGATCTGTGGCAGCTTGGCCTGCATGGGGCCGAGATAGCCACGATAGGCGTCGAGCAGGGCCTCGCGCGAGGCGGGCTTGAGCCTGGGATTGGTCTTGAGGCTGGCGCGAAAGGCCTTGAGATCGACAAAGCCGAGTTTCTGGGCGGTGGCAAGCATCTCGGCCTCGTCGCGCTTGACCTCGTCGAGGCCGATCTGGTGAATCTGGTCGGCGGTGAGCTGGGTGGTGGTGATGCGGCGAATGAGGAAGGCGTAGTACTTTTTGCCATCGGGCAGCGCGGAGATGCCGGGATCGTCGCGGCCGGCGGGAACGTAGCTGACCTCAAGGAAGCGCGCGAAGCGGAGATAGGCGGGAAGGACTTCCTTGCCGATGGCGTGGAGCATTTCGGACTTGATGCGCTCCTGGTCGTCGGCTGAGATCGAAGCAGGAAACTTCTTAAGCGGCAGGGCGAGCGGCGAGTCCTCGGGTTTCTGGTTGGCGAGGGTGTTGACCTCGTCGAGGGCGAGCTTGAGGACGAATTTGGGCGGGACGCGGTGGTCTTCGATTCCGATGGCCATGTTGGCGGAGACCTGGTCGAAGGCGTGTGGAATGGCGTGAAGGCGGGCGATCCAGTCGTCGTAGTCCTTGACGGTGGTGAAGGTGAGCTGGGCGGCGAGCTGCGGGTAGTCGAGGTAGAAGCCGCTGCGCTGGTCGATGGGCATCTCCCACTCTTTGAACGGAGCGGCTTCCTGGTCTTCAGTAAGGTGGCGCAGCAGCAGGTCGCGTGACACTTTTTCCTGGTCGGAGAGGCCGGCGACGTCGATTTCGGCCAGGCGCATGAGGAAGTTCTGCTCGCGCTCAAGGCTGTCGTTGACGGCTTTGACAGAGTAGTCGTCGATCTGGTCGTTATAGCGCTTGTCGCCGAGGGAGGAGGCGAATTCGGGCGAGTGCTTGAGGCGGTCTTCCCAGTAGTCGTTGAAGACGGAGTTGAGGGCCTTGCGATTGGCCTCGACGGAGGGGGCGGCGGGGGCGGGCTGCGGCGAGGATTGAGCGTGCAGGGCCGCAGGAGCGTGTAAGACGGGGATGAGGAGAAGCAGGAGGAACAGGCGCAGGGACTTCATGGGTTGAGTGTAAAGGAGCGAGTCAGCAGGTCAGCAAGTCAGCGAGTCAGCAAGTGAGCGAGGCAGCGGTTGGGAGGCTTGAAAAGTAAGGCACTGGCTTGATCCTGCTTTATGGGGCAATCCTGTCGCTGACTGACCAGATATTGCCGAGGGTAACCACCCGCGTTATATTTGAGTTAACATGGCGGCGACATTCGCAGTTCGGTGTCCTGAGTGCAAATCGACGGATGTGCGGCCAGCTCATGGGCGAGCCACGGACCTGATTCCGCTGGCTTTCCTCATGATTCCAGTGCGTTGCCGGAAGTGCAGGAAGAGGTTTTTCAACTGGCGATGGGGGAAGATTGAAAGCGAAGACGAAGAAGAGGCTGACGGCCCACTCCCTCCCGATTAAGTTCTCATCCTTGCAGTAGGGCTCTTTCCTTTGGCCCGCACACGAAAAAGCTTCTTGGCGCAGCCTGAGAGGCTTTCGTGCG
Source organism: uncultured Occallatibacter sp. (assembly GCA_964460385.1). Lineage (GTDB taxonomy): Bacteria > Acidobacteriota > Terriglobia > Terriglobales > Acidobacteriaceae > Telmatobacter. Next base: position 16,620 of record CAYWSR010000004.1, read on the forward strand.
TTTGGGGGAAGATCGCCAGCAACGCAGTGTTGGGAGCTTGCCGGCGAATCCTATGGCTTGACGAGCTGTTGGCGGCCATCCTTGTCGATGAGGGATAACGAAGGGGCTCCGCCATCAGCGCTTAAAACGATGTAGGTGGGATCGATGCCTCCGCCGAGAGTCAGCGCAGAGCCTTGCTCCGTGGTCGTGATCTTCACGGAGGGCCGCCCGTCAGCACGAATCAGCCGAAAACGCACAGTTTCCGGGTATATTTTTCCGTCCTTCGCAACAGATCCGTCGGCCATGATTGCCGGGCCTGGCGGGACTACATGGATGGATGCGCGGACCCTTCCTTGATCATCGACGATTTCGAGGCCGCGGGCTCGAAGAATGGTTGCAGGGCTGCTGGCCTGGACGGGCACAATCTGGCGCAGCAAAAGGAAAGCCAAAATCCCAAGATTGACCAGGGTGAGGGCGATCGTTAGGCGATGGTTTTTCATGAGCAGTTTCCTCCTCTTCGACGAAGGCCATTGTCCGGTTGCGCCGTCGTGTCGACCATTTTAAAGCGGGATGATGCGGAAGGACGAGAGTGCGAAGAAAAGGCAACGACAAGAGCAACCGCGGGTCCCCTTCGGCTTCGCTCAGGGCAGGCTTTCGACTGCGCGGGTCGCAAAGTACGCTCCCCGTTTCGCTCAGGATGACAAGTCAAGCGCGCGTCTTTATAGATGCAGACGAATCGGGCGCGGAATGTGCGGGCATAGGAGGACGAATTTGGGCCGAGGGTTTCTGGAGGCCGATTTGTGGAGATGTATGTCGATGTTTGCGAGGTGTTCGCAGGGATGTATGTGGGTGAAAGCGATCAAACGTCGGCGAAAATTGAGGTGTTTTGCGCATTATTTGGTGAGATAGACTAATCAAATATCAGATGTCGGAGAACAGGGAACAGGGTATAGGCAATAGGCAATAGTGGCTGGGGCGAGGCAGCGGGTCAGCGAGTCGGCAAGTGAGCAGGTCAGTAGGTAGTGTCCTCAATTGAAATCCACAGTTTCCACAGCCTTATCCTCGGGTTTCTGGCAATCGATGTGCAATGTAGACCAGATTTCGGCAGATTTGGCCGCGCGGGGCCTGTTCGCTCGCTGAGCAGTATTGGGGTTAGCGGGGTTGCGGGGCGGCGCGAACGGTTGGGAGTGCGGGGCGTGGTACGGACCGGTGCGGTGCTCCGGTTCCCGCCCTAGCTTGCCAGGGCGGGAGAGAAAGAAACTCCAGCGGCGGCCCAGAAGCAAATCAATTCCGGTGGTAGTCTTCCGCAATGCCCTGGGGACTTCGCAGGTTTCATCGCGGCGTTGCGTGATTCGTACCGGTGCCGTCCTCCGCTCCCCTCCCACTCATCGCGATAAGGCCGCGATGAATGGGGCACAGTCATTCTGGTTAGGGTGGGACAGCCGGCCTGCGACGATCTGGATTCCAGTATTGTTCCAGAGTTTGTGGGCCTTGATGATTGCGTTCAAATGCCATCCCCTGCAACGTGCTGGATCTGGCCCTCGACAAGACGGAGCTTGCCGCGAGCGGCCAGGTCGTCGGCGGCGCTCATCCTCAATTCGATACCTTTCACCAGCCAATAAGCTCCAAAGGCCACAATGCCGAAAGTTTCAACCCAGAAAATGTCGTGCCCGTCGGTTTTGATCCATGAAATCCACAGTGCAACGATGGCGGAGCCGGGCATGGCGATAGCGATAAATCGATAGATCCGCTTATAGAGGGATCTGAGCCACGGTTGCTTGATGAGGGTGAGCGTATCGTCGGCGCAGAACCAGCAAATGAATGCGGTGCAAATGAAAAAACTGACGGCGCATACGTCGTGCAAAGGGACCCTGCCGCCGAAAAACGTGATGCCTGGATGTGTAGAGAGGTCTGCGAGCACCGATTTACACCAAGGAAGGTGGTCCGGCGGCCATGGCATGGGAAAAAGAGTGACGCCGACTCCAAGGACTGCAGCGGCGTCGAGCAGAATGTCTTCAACCTTGCTGAAGCCGCGATAGAACCCGAGAATCACGCTCACGGCGAAGAGCGCGCCAACGAACCAGGTACGCAGGAATGTTCCATCGGCAGTTGTCGCCCAAAAGTAGGCGCTGATCGAGTCCTGCCTGCAAACCCCGGAGGTTAAGCCGCCAATCCAAAGCACAAACGGCAACGTAACGCCGAGAATCCCGGAGCCGATCCGCATCCAGAAATATGACACGAGAACGTGGTTCTGCAGATCGACGCTGGTCAGCGAGCCGGTAAAACTGAGATGACTGTTTGGGTTCTTCATGCGTGGTAGAAAAGATAGCACATTTCTCAATTGCGTCTGGTTCGCTTCAGGGCCGAGCAAGCCAGGACGGGGCAGCCGGATTCTGGTTGGGGTGGGGCGCCCGGCTCATGGGGAGAAGTATTTGATGGCGAAGTTGAGGACGGGGTCGTCGCCGGCCTGGAAGTTGGCGGCGGTGGCGGGGACGAAGATGGCGGGATTGATTCCCTTGTCTTCAATGACCTGCATTTCGGAGGTGTAGTCGATCCAGGTGGAAACGGTGAATTGCCAGCCGTTGGAAAGGTTGTAGGAGGCGGGATCTCCGGAGTGTCCTGCGGAGGTGTCGCCCGCGACGGTGACGTTGGGCAGTTCGCGCATCTGGGTGATGAAGTCTTCGTTGGAGCTGACGCAGCCACGGCCGATCAACAGCAGGACAGGGGCGTGAAACTGCCAGGGACCACGGGGGACAACCTGGCGGGTCTGGAGCGGGCCGAAGTCGGTGTGGGCCGGGCCATTGCGAAACTGAACGAAGCCTGCAGTCCGCGTCTGATCGGCGAAGCGGCCGGCAAAGTTTCCGGCCGTGGTGCTGTCGCCTCCGGGATTCATGCGGACATCGACGATGAGAGCGGGGGAGTTCTTGAACTGCTCCAGAGCCTGATCGAGATCAGCGGTTTCCGGGCTGGAGGAGGTGTCCCAGTAATTGATGGAGATGTAGGCCACGCCGCCGAGCCAGCCGGTGGTCGAGTAGTTGCTCTGCTGGAGCTGCGTTCCCTGGGACTGCATGTACTCGTTCCACACGGTCGAGTCGAAGTTGATGAAGTTCGTGGGGGTAAAGGTGGCGGTTTGAACTCCATCGGGGTCGGTTAAATAGACGTGCATGTCATGGAGATTGGAAAGCATCTGCCCGATGATCTGCATGAATTGCTGCTGGGAGGTCGCCTGGATGGCCTGGGGGCGGTAGGTGGTGTTGAGGGCGTTCCAATCGATGTTCTTGTAGGCGAAGTAGGAGTAATTCTGATCGAAGGTTTGCCAGAGGTAGTCGAACTGGTCGCCGTAGGAGGAGGATGCCGGGGCTTGCGGGCTGGAGGAGCCGCCGCAATTTGAAAGGAAGGGCAGGAGAAGGAGAAGCGGGGCCAACCGGGCGATTGCCGTCGATCGGCGATTCCATTTCGCGGCAGGCAGTGCGATGGAGTTTGGCGAGGGGTTTGCGAGAGAGGCGGTGCTGTTGGCGGAGGCGATCGACGAGAGCAGATTAAAGGGCCTTTTCATGGGGACTTTCTCCCAATCGAAAGACACACAGAGTCTAGCGCCGATTTGATTGCGCAACAAGTGACACAACGCACGATTCCGTATTGGCGGTCAACCGACAGGAACCAGAAAGTTCGGAAGTCCTTGTGCTTTCGGTGACCGCGTAGATTGTGCAATCACTGTGGGCGCCCAAGTCCCGAACCAAGCTACTGCAGCACCGTGATGGCGACAGTTCCCGTCTCTGTGATCGTGCCAGAGGTGCCCGAAACGGTGAGGGTGTATGCGCCCGGCGTTGTACCCGAATTAGCGCCGCCGCCACCTCCTCCGCCACCTCCTCCGCCACCACCGGCGCTGCTGCTACCTCCACAGCCAGACACGCCGCCCAGGAAGGCCACGAGCAAAACCAGCAACCCCAGGATGCTGTGCCAACGACGCCGCCGGGCCGGAATGCCGACCATGAATATGCAGGCGAATGTGACGCCGCCAACAGCGGACCAGGGGGATACGGAACCCTTTGAAGCGGAAGCAGCCGAGTTGAAAGGTCCGTAAGCAAGTATGATGAGCGTGGAGGTGACAGCGCCAGCGCCGGTAATGGTTGGGTAGGCGGAGAAGCTGTAGGCAGGCAAGGAAATTGAGCCAGGCGGGCTGGAGGTCCATGAGGCGGTGAGCACAACGGTGCCGGTGAACCCATCATTGGGGGTAATAGTGATGGTGGAGGTATTTCCGGTGGTCGCGCCGACCGCAACCGTCACGGCTGTCCCAGTGATAGTGAACGCCGGTGCGAGGAGTTTGATGGTGTAGGCGACCGAAGCGTCAGCACTCTCGATATAGTTCGGGGCCAGCGCAATGGCCTCGATGGTCTCGCTGGCCGATACCTCGATCGCGCCCGTATATGGGGTCGAGCGGGAGGTTGGCGTCGTCCCGTCGGTGGTGTAGTAGATGACCGCATTCGGAGTGGAGTCGGTAATGGTAACCGTCTGGACGTTGCCATAGGTGCCTGCGGGAACGGAAAAGACCGGGGTGGCAGCGACCTGGTTTGTTTCCGTCCCGATTACCGTGACCGTCTGCTCAGTGGCGGTGGAATTCAGGGTGTCTGTTGTTACCGTCACGGCTTCGCTGAGCGCAAGCGAGGGGTTGCCGCCGAGCAGCGACACCGGAGTAAAGTCGATGGTCAGAGTACAGCTTGCTCCCGCTGCCAGCGAGGTGCGCGAAGTACAGTCGTCCGCTGCGCCAGACCTCTCAGGAAAGTCAGGCGGATAACCGGCCTCGGAAAAGTTCAGCGGTTCGTTACCCAGGTTGGAGACCGTAACCGTTTGCGGACTGTCCGCGCTGGTTTCGCCGGGGGCGGTGCTTTCAAAAGTCAAAGTGGGCGGATCGGCCAGGTCCTCCTTGAAGATGGCGACGTTAAAACTGTCGACTTGCGGATAGTCGGCGACATACACATTGCCGTTTCCATCCAATGCCACGAACCCGAGATCCTGAGGATCGTACCAACCGGTGCCAATGGTAGCGTGCTTGTAGCTTCCGTCCTGCTGGAGGGCCTCCCTGGACACGGTGGGCCGAACACCGCCGACTGCCAGGCCGCTTCCCCCGTCGATGACGTAGACATTCTCCGCGCTGTCGACGGCCACGGCCGCAGGCAACATCCACCCGCTGCCGATTGAGCTCTCGGAGTAGTTTCCACCCGGCTGCGATGCCTCCTTATAAACGCCGGCTGAACAGAAGAACACGAAAGAACACTCGCCCCCGACGATATACACATTGCCGGTGGCGTCCACCGCCATGCCATTCAGCGGGAGCCACCCGCTTCCAACCTTGGTCTGGACATAGCTGCCGTCCGGTTGCAAAGTCTCCTTGTAGACAGCGGAGGGAATGTCGCCGCCGCTGGGGACGGTGCCGGCATCCGGCACATAAACATTGCCGGAGCCATCCACTGCCACGCTGCCGAGACTCATCCACCCGCTGCCAATCGTGGTCTGGGTATAACTGCCGTCCGGTTGCAAAGCCTCCTTATACACAGCGGTGGGTATGTCAATTCCTGTTGTACCGTTGTCCTCGCCTTGAGCAGGGATATAGACATTCCCGACCTCGTCAACCGTCATGGTCAACGTAACCGGAAACCCTTCGGCGACGATGCTCTGGGTATAGCTTCCGCCGGACAGAGTTTCCTTGTAGACTGCCATCGATCCGCCGCTCGATGGCCCCTCAAGGACATAGACATTTCCTGCTGCATCCAGCGCCAATTCCAGGGGGTAGTTGAGCCCGCTGCCGATCGGGGTCCATTCAAAGCTGCCGTTGGGCTGCAGAGTTCCCTTGTTCACGCTGGTGTTTCCAACGTAGGCGAGATAGACGTTGCCGCTTCCATCCACCGCAAAGGCAAGATTGAAGGGGATGCCCAAACCATTGGGGAGCGCGGATGGGGTTGCCGGCAGGAAGGTTGTCTGCGGTCCTATGCCTGCACCCTGCAGATAGCTCGTCCCCAGGATGTTGCCGCTTGCATCCGCCAGCACCACCGCACCATAGTGCGTTGCCGCAGACTTTGGAGAGAAGATCACGCTGACTGTGCAGGTCGCATTGGCGGCGTAGGCAGTTCCGGTCGTGCAGCTTCCCCCGTTGGCGTTGGCGAAGTCCAGGTCAGGCACACCCTGAGTCACCACGGCGATGCTGCCCAGCGTTCCGGCATTGGCGATGGAAACGGTAACCGTGGCCGTTTTGCTGCCGCCAATGTTGACCGAGCCGAGGTTGGTTTGCGCCGTCGCAGGAAGGGAAATGACGGCCAATCCGAGCAATGCGGCAATCAGAAGGGCTTGCAAGTTGCTCTGCTTGCTCATAAAAGTATCCTCCCGGAAACGACGAACATGTCGAAGGGCTGGAACGTGCGCGACCTCATGGCGGTTTCCAAGCGATTCACCAGTTCACGGGGAAGACAAACAAGCATAAATCAATCCTGTGAAGACTTGGACAGGAATCCCGGTGCTGCCTTACGACCGCGGAAGATTTGCTCCCGGTTGCGTTCGCGGTCCATCTCCTTCTGCGTAAATACCTTATGCATTGCCTCGGAATCAGCGGATGGACAGAGAATAACTCCCACTGACTGGCGCATGGAGATCGAATGGGACAGTTTTCCAACTGTCACATTCGCCTCCGAACCCGGCTGCCCTGCTGAGCCTCGTTCATGAATTGTCAGATTTTGGATGTATTGCCGGCGATCCGGACATTATCCGGCCTCGAGCGGGTTACTTCCGGATTGACGGTGATCCACCCGGAACCAGGGCTAGCGACGGGTTGAGCTAACTTTATGCTGGCGACCAGCGACGCTTGAGAGGCAAGGGCAACGGGACCGTCACGATCGTGTCGAAACCTCTTGGCGTTGTGCAAAGAGGAGGTGGTAACGTTGTAGGCATTCCCGAGGAGGCCGCTTGAATCCTGCCTTCTGGCCCACTCTTAATTGCTTGCGACATCGCAGCGGTTTGGCTTTTCTTTTCGCCGCATGCGCATGGTTGATCCTGGCAATGATTCCGAATGGTCTCGGAGCGCAGACCTTCGACGCTACCGATCTCCGCGAGCCCACCAACTTGGCGGCGACATGGCTGGTGCACGGCGGCGACGATCCCGCTTATGCCCGACCGGATTTCGACGATTCGCAGTGGATGAAGTTTGACTCCACAAAGGACCTGCACGACCTGTTTCCTCGTGACCACCCCAAGATCGTCTGGTACCGGCTGCATATGAAGGTTGCACCGAACCAGACGGACCTAGCTCTCAAGGAACAAGACCTCTCGCACGCCTTCGAGATCTACTCCAACGGGAATCTCTTTATGAAGCTCGGCCAGATTCGGCCACTCGTTCCATACACTTTGGGGGTTCCCCTTTTGGCCACGATCCCGGCGCAGCAAACTGCCACGGGTTCCGTCTTGATCGCGCTGCGCGTGCATATTTCAAAAGCCGAGTGGAAGGAACCCGATCCTGGTTTTTACTCCGAGAACCTGATCCTTGGACGAGAGCCCGGAATGACGCAGGCGGCGCAGCTTGCCATGATTCCCGGTGAAGCTGAGGCGTTCGCATACTCGATGCTCTACCTTGGCTTCAGCATTGTGGTGTTCGCTCTCTACCTCACGCAACCAAGGCAGCGCGAGTACCTCTGGCTTGCACTCCACGCCTTCATGGCCAGCATGGCGTTTATCTTCAAAACCCCGCCTTATAACTTCCCAACGTACTGGCTGCCGCTTGAAGGAATAAGGAGCGCCTTGGTCGAAGTGTTCGGGTTCTTAATGTATTCGGCCTTCCTGCGACGGCCTTTTGGCTGGCGAACCAAGGTGTACATCGCGATCGCTTCGCTACTCATGGTCGTTGGTGTAGCCATCGACCGGGAGCCAGTTACGTCTCTTTCCAGGTTTCCGCTCCTTCTCCTCAGCCAAGCATTTGTTCTCATCATCCTGATTCGACACTTCCGCCGGGGGAACCGCGAAGCAGGTATTCTCCTTATTCCCCTGTCGATGTGGTGCCTGTCCTTGTTTCTCTGGATTTGGGTGGCCATTAGCCAGCTGACCCATTCCTTCACTGACCGAGCCGCTGGCTTTGTTCGGGCAATCATGTCTTACAAGGCAGGTGCATTCACTCTCCACATCTGGGACTTCACCTCAGTGCTGTACCTGCTCTCCTTCGCGATTATCGTGGTGCTGCGCACCGGGCGCATGAGCCGCCAACAGGCCGTCATCGAAGGGGAACTCGCCGCGGCCCGCGAAGTCCAGCAGGTGCTGGTACCCGAGGAGATCGAGTCCATCCCCGGGTTCGCCGTCGAATCCGTCTACCAGCCCGCCCAGCAGGTCGGCGGCGACTTCTTCCAGATTCTTCCGAACAAGACTGACGACAGCCTGCTGATTGTGGCAGGAGATGTCACCGGCAAAGGCTTGCAGGCCGGAATGCTGGTGGCGATGCTGGTGGGGGCCATACGCACGGCGGCTGACACGAGCCTGGACCCGGAGTTTGTTCTGCGCGCGCTGAATCAGCGATTGCTTGGACGAGGTCATGCGCAGGCCACCTGTCTCGCCCTCAGCATTGATAAGAATGGCGAGACGACGCTGGCCAATGCGGGGCACATTGCGCCTTATCTGAACGGGGAGCCGATGGACATGGAGGGTGCGGTTCCGCTGGGCATGATCGAAGGCGCGGAGTTTTCCGTAATGCAGTTCCGACTGAAGGACGGCGACAAGCTTGTGCTGATATCCGACGGAGTTGTGGAGGCGATGGACGCTAAGGGAAATCTGTTCGGATTCGAGCGTGTTCATGAGTTGTTGCGGGCCGTAGCCACTGCAGCAGAAGTAGCCAGCGTCGCTCAGAGCTTTGGCCAGGAAGACGACATCAGCGTCATCTCCGTAACACGGACCGCCGTGGTTGAGCCCACTCTCGCATGAATCGAGCCTGGAAGATCATTACCAGATTCGGAAGTCGTTGCCCATGCGCCTGCGACAAGGGCTTTCGTGAGCAGTAAGATCCGCCTGACCGATAGGGCAGGAGCAACACCTACTGGTGCCGTTAGCTGGGTTCTGGTTGTATCGTCAGCTATCCGGAAGTTACTATGCAGTGAACGAAATTTGATGGTGAATGCGCGGTCGGAACCGCAGGTCATTCGCTACCGCCCACTCATCGCGATTTTTTCCTCGAAGAGCTGCGACGAATGGGGCACAGTTCGCTCGGGATGACAGCTTCAATTTAAAGGGAACAAGAGACAACAACAAGAACAACCGCAGATCCCTCGACTCACCACCCCCGAGCTCCACCCCAAAGAGCAAAGACCGCTTTTTGGGGGCCCCGGGGCTGAAGAGTACGCCTGGGGGCCCCGTTCGCTCAGGATGACAGGCATTTTTGCTGCGCTCAGGATGACAGGCATTTTTGCTGCGCTCAGGATGACGGCTGATTTGAGTTATTGTGCGAGGAGGGACTCGTTGGCGAGGATGCGGTAGAGGGTGGAGCGGGAGATGGAGAGTTGGCGGGCGGAGCGGAGCTTGTTTCCCTTGTTGAGGTCGAGGACGTATTGGACATGTTGACGGATGACGGAATCGAGCGAGAGGTTATCGGGACGGACGATGGGGTGGGGCTCGGGGGGGCGGTCATCACTGGTGGGGAGGGCGAGGTCTTCAGGGCGAATGACGCCGTTGGGGGCCTCGAGGAGGGCGGTTTCAAGGACGGCGGCGAGTTCGCGGACGTTGCCGGGCCAGTTGTGCTGGAGGAGCCGGGCAAGGGTTCCTGGGCCGAGGAGGACTGGACGCTGCTGGTAGCGGATGCAGATGCGCTCGAGGAGGGACTGGGCGAGGGGAGCGATGTCTTCGCGGCGCTGGCGCAGGGGCGGAATGGCGAAGCGGACGGCGGCGAGGCGGAAGGCGAGGTCGGGGAGAAGCAGGCCCTGGCCAGCCATCTGGCGGAGCGAGGTTTGCGAGGAGGCGAGCAGGATGGCGCGTCCGGGGGGGCGGTCCTGGAGGGCTTTGAGGACGCCGAGGAGGAGATTCTGCCCGGGAGCGGCGAGGAGGTCGACGCGGTCGAGGAAGGTGAAGCCGGCGAGGGTGGCGGGGTCGGCGTCGGTGACCAGCCATTCGCGGGCATCGCGGCGCTGGAAAGTGGAGTTGGCGATAAGGGAGCGGCTGAATAGATAGCGGGCGAGGGAGTGCTTGCCGGTGCCTTGCTCGCCCTCGATGGCGGCGACCTGGATGTGCGGGGCGGCCATGTCGGCCTGGGTGATGAGCTTACGCCAGACGGCGCTGACGCCGACGAGCTGAATGGGCTGGGGGGAGTCGAATTCGACGAGGGTAAAGCCGGCGACCGAAGTGGGACGGGAGCCGGTGGCGTGGAATTGAGCAGCGTTGGACATGGTGCTGGACGTAGCTCTCCTCCCTCAGCTGTTTCAGGCGTCAGCTGTTTCAGGCTTCGACGCGTGTTGGCCAGGAGGGCCCCAAGGAGTAATCCACGGCCAACACCGGGCTTATCGGCGGGAAGGGGAAAAACGTTAGGAGGGACAGTTCGTAGTTCAGAGTTCACAGTTTTCAGTTGTCAGTTGTCAGTTGTCGGGCGCAGGGGGCAGGGAACAGGGAACTGGGAATAGGGATCGCCGCGCGGACGGGGGGTCTGGGAGGGAGCGTGCGGGCTGAGCAGGAAAAAGCGGGGCGGCGAACTGAGCGAGGGCTACCGGAAGCGGCGGGAGGGTTCGTCGGAGAAGATCTGGCCGTCGCGGATGTGGACCACGCGATGGGCGTACTCGGCGATATCGGGCTCGTGGGTGACGAGGACGATGGTGTTGCCGGCAGCGTGGAGGGTGTCGAAGAGGGCCATGATCTCGATGCCGGTTTTGGAGTCGAGGTTGCCGGTAGGCTCGTCGGCGAGGATGATGGAGGGCGAGTTGACCAGGGCGCGGGCGATGGCAACGCGCTGGCGCTGACCGCCGGAGAGCTCGTTGGGCTTGTGATTCATGCGGGACTCGAGGCCGACGTTGGCGAGGGTTTGCTTGGCGCGCTCGATGCGCTGGGCGGCCGGTGTGCCGTTATAGATGAGGGGCAGTTCGACGTTGTGGAGCGAGGTGGCTCGGGCGAGGAGGTTGAAGGTCTGGAAGACGAAGCCAATCTCCTTGTTGCGGATGCGGGCGAGCTGGTCGTCATCGAGTTCGCTGACGAGCTGGCCGTTGAGCCAGTATTTGCCCTTGGAGGGGGTGTCGAGGCAGCCGATGAGGTTCATGAGGGTGGATTTTCCGGAGCCGGACGGACCCATGATGGCGACATATTCGTTGTGCTTGATGCGCATGGAGATGCCGCGCAGGGCCTGGACCTGCTGTTCGAGGCCCATGTCGTAGGTGCGCCAGAGGTCTTCGACGACAATCATGTCCTGGTCGGCGGGGGGTCGAGTTTCCGCAACTGTCTGAGTTTCCATGCTGTTCAGAGCCATCCGCGTGTCATCCTTACTGCCCGGTTCTGCCGGCTAACCGGGTTGTGCGGGCCATTGCCCGAGGGGGTAACTGCAATCGAGTCGATGGTCCGGTCTTGCCAGGACTAAGAGCTTGAAGTGGTGGTTACCGGCTTGGCAGTGTCTTTCTTGACCAAGGCGTTGTTTTTGAGAGCGCGCAGGGTTTTGAAGGGCCCAGTAACGATCTCCTGGCCCTCGGAGAGTCCGGAGGTGACCTCGATATCGGTAGCGCCCGTGATGCCCGTAGTGACGGGAACAAACTTGGCGCGGAGCTTGCCGCTCTTGTCCTTGTCGACGACGAAGACTCCCTGAATGGGCTGGGTCTTGGAGCTGGGGCTGGAGGCCGCCTGGACGCTGCTGGACCCGGCGGGCTTGTCGTCGTCAGGGTTATGCATGGTAAGGGCCTGGATGGGCAGCGAGAGGACGCTGGACTTGTGCGCGGTGGTGATCTTGGCGGTGGTGGAGAGGCCGGGACGCAGCGACGCGTCCGGGCTGTCGAGGGTAACCACAACCTTGAAATCCTTGGCTTCCTCGGTGCCGGTGGTGGACTGGGAGGTGGCGACGCCGGTGGAGCGCAGCAGGGCCTGGTCGCCGACCAGGGTGACGTGTCCTTTGTAGATTTTGCCGGGCAGGGCGTCGACCGTGACCTCGGCGGACTGACCGAGCTGGATGTTGACGATGTCGGTTTCGTCGACCTTGACCTCGGCGGTGACGACGCTCATGTCGGCCAGAGTCATGAGAACTGAGCCAGCTGTGTTCTGGATGCCGATGACAACCGTTTCGCCTTCCTTGACGGGCATATTGGTGACGATTCCGTCAAACGGCGCGGTGGCGATGGTCTTGTTGAGCATGTCCTGATTGGCGCGAAGAGTTGCGACCTGAGTGCCGAGGTGTCCGCGGGCTGAGTCAGTCTGGGCTTTTGCCTGGTTGAGTCCTGCGATGGCCTGGGCCACGGAGGCGACATCGAGGTCGAAGGCAGCTTTCTTGGCGTCGTAGTCCTGCTTGGCCATGATGCCGTCTTTATAGAGGGCCTGGGCACGGTCCCAATCGAGCTTCTTCTGCTCGAGGTCAGCCTTGGCGTGCTCGACATTGGCCTCGGCGGTCTTCTCGGCCGCGATGTATGAAGCGATGTCGGTCTTGGCGGAGGCAATGGTGGCCTGCTGGGCATCGACGTTAGCCGCCTGTTGCACATTTTCGATCTGGGCAAGTGTTTGGCCCTTTTTTACGGTGTCACCCTCCTTCACGTAGAAGTGGGTGACGCGGCCCATGACGTTGGCGCCGACGGTGACATAGGTAGCCGGCTTGATCTGGCCGGTACCGCTGACGACGGTCGCCAAATCCTGCTTGACGAGCTTGGCGGTCAGGACTTTGGTGTAGCCGGCTTGTTGGCGGTAGATGAAAAAGCCGACGAGGCCGGCGGTAACAACAACTGCACCTATGATCAGAAGGATCTTTTTCATGGCTGGCGCGTGCTCCAAGTATGTCCAGAATCAGTTTACGCAATCGATTTGGTCATGGTTCCAAAAGGGCGCGAGAAATTGGTTGAGCGCCTGGAAAAGTTCAGGAAAGAAGGAAAACCCGAGGGTTTTAGCTTGCTTATGGACTCGCGAAGTGCCGTTTGACCGGTGGCCCCGAGCGGCTTGTGGGCGCGGCGCGAGGCAGAGACAAGGATTGCTTCCCTGATAAGACGGATGAGGGGGGCAGGAGGTTTCGGGAGAGCCAGGGATTAGGGGTTAGGGTCTGGGGTCTGGGGTCTGGGGTCTAGGGTCTAGGGTCTGGGGTCTGGGGTCTAGGGTCTGGGGTCTTGGGACCGGGGTTTGGGGTGCGAGATTGAGCGTTCCAAGAGGCAAATGACGTTGCGGCCCGCACCATATTTGAGGGCTGATTGAGGGCTTTGTGGCTCACGGTGGGGGCAGGTGTGCGTCCAACGAACAGCCTACTCGCGCAGGAACCTTGCCCAGCCCAATCGGGACCCGTAGAATAGGGGTCGCAGGAGTTTGATGGCAATGACGCAGAACCGCCGTTTAATTGGATTGGCAGCACTCAGTTTCGCACTGATTCTGATCCCCGCGTACCGGCTAAAGTCCCAGGAACCCTCCAGCCAATCGGTGAATCCGTCGGCGGCGCCCGCCCCGGCGCAGGCACAACCCTCCAGTCAGGACCCCGACTTTGATCCGCGCAAGCGGCGGCGCACGGACAAGGAGCAGTTTGCGGCACAGAAGGCCCTGGGAATTGAGATCAAGGGGGCCTACAAGACGTGGCTGACGCAGGATGTTGCGTACATCATCACGGACGAGGAAACCAAGTCGTTCAAGAGCCTGTCGAACGACGAAGAGCGGGACGCGTTTATCGAGCAGTTCTGGCTTCGGCGGAATCCGAATCCGGATTCGCCGGAGAATGAGTTCCGGGAAGAACATTATCGGCGCATTCAATACGCAAACGACCATTTTCCCGCGGGCAAGCCGGGATGGAAGACGGATCGCGGGCACATCTATATCTCGTTCGGCGCGCCGGACTCGATCGACTCGCATCCATCGGGGGGCTCGTATAACCGGCCGGTCGATGAGGGCGGCGGTACGACCTCGACATTCCCGTTTGAGACGTGGCACTACCGCTACCTGGAAGGGATCGGCGAGAACATCGATGTGGAGTTTGTGGACACGTGCCAGTGCGGCGACTTCCACTACACGATGGACCGCAGCGAAAAAGACGCGCTGAAGATGGTTCCGAACGCGGGCCTGACGCAGTTTGAAGAGATGGGCATGGCGAAGAAGGCCGACCGGTTCAAAGGCGGCAACTTCGAGCAACTGGGTAAGGGGCCGAACACTTCGACCGAGCAGGCGAAGGAGTTCGACCGAATTGAGATGGGAGCGAAGCTGTTTGCGCCGCCGCCGATCAAGTTCTCGGATCTGGATGCCATTTTCGGATCGGAGCACAAGCTGCTGAGCGGGCCGGTATTTCCATTCGATGTGCGGACGGATTTTGTGAAGGTGACCGACAGCACGGTGCTGGTGCCGATCACCGTGCAACTGAAGAACCGCGACATGACATTTGTGACCAAGGACGGCGTTTCAAAGAGCGTGGTGAACATACTAATCAAGGTGACTACGCTGACGCACAAGACGGTTCAAACCCAGGAAGACACGGTGCAGGTGGAGCAACCGGCCGAGTTGCTGGAGAAGTCGCTGGACAAGAAGTCGGTCTATTGGAAGGCGCTGCCGCTGATGCCGGGGCTCTATCGGCTGGACATCGCGATCAAGGACGTGAACAACCCGGATCATATTGGGATCTACGGCAACAGTCTTGAGGTGCCGACGTTCCACGATGAGAAGCTGGCAACCTCGTCGCTGATCCTTGCCGACGAGATGAATAAGGTGTCGTCGCACGACCTGGGAACGGGCGCGTGCGTGATTGGGAATACGCATATTTGCCCGCGCGTGACGGCCAACAAGACGACGCCGGTGAGTTTCAAGCGGAGCCAGCAGATGAGCTTCTGGATGCAGGTTTATAACCTGACCATCGACGAGGCGACCAAGAGCAACCAGGCGACGGTTACCTATCAGATTGTGGATACGGCGACGAACAACGTGGTATTTGAGAAACAGGTTGATTCAAAGGAACTTGGAGCGCACAGCGACCAGTTAACGGTGGAGAAAACTCTGCCGATGGCGGGGCTGCAGCCAGGAAAATACAAGGTGACAATCAAGGTAAATGACACAATTTCAAAACAAGAGATTGCGCAATCGGTACCTTTTGTCGTCGAATAGGAGTATCCCCCAGCGCAAGGCATTTCCGATCCCGGATTGGGAAGAGGGTCGGCGACCTGCGCGAGGTTACTACGGAATTCTTGAGCCAGGGACGCCGGCGGGTCACGTCCAGTGAAGATGCGCAGGGTCCATTTCGCGTTCATCGCAGTGCTGCTGGCATTGAGCGGCGGGGCTGTGGCTGTGGGAGCCCCGGTTGCCGTGACGGGCACGGTTCGCGACTCGGCCGGCGTGCCGCAGGTGGGGGCGACGGTCCAGCTTCTGCGGCCGGACATGACGGTGATTGCGAGCGTTTATACCGACAATAGGGGAATGTTCATAATCGCTTCAGTGGCGCCGGGGCAGTACGCGCTGAAAGCGATGGGGCAGTCTTTTCTTCCGTCGTTGCGGGAGGACGTGCGGGTGCGCACGCGGACGGTGGTGAACCTGACACTGAACAGCCTGTATGAAGTGATGCAATGGCTGCCTTCGGAACCGCGGTCGAGCAGCGCGCAACAGGACGATTGGAAGTTCACGCTGTGCTCGCCGGCAAACCGACCGCTGCTGCGCTGGCTGGAGGATGGTCCGCTGGTGGTGGTGCATGACGGCTCAGGGGCGACGCCAAAACTGAAGGCGCGGCTGATGGCAACCGGGCAAGAAGGGACCTTTGGCGAGAGCGGCGAGCGAATCTCCGCGACGATGGAAGAGACGCCCTCGAACAGCCGGGCGCTGCTTGCGCGGGTGGATTTTGCGCCGGATAGCGCAGCGGGCATGGAGTCGATGCTGGGATTCCGGCAGGACCTGGGATACGCGGGCTCGGTGCAGTCGGTAGCCGCGGTGGCGATTCATCCGGAGATGGAAGCGGGGGTGAGCGACGGGCTGGACGAGGGCGCGGTGCGGACGTGGGAAACGATGCGGCTGGGAGACTCGCTGGAAGCGGAGGCGGGCTCGACGGCGGTGATGGCGCGGTTTGCGGCGAATACGCCGAACACGGTGTTGGCGACGCTGCCATTTGGACAGGTGGCGTGGCGGCAGGGCGAGCAGTTGATTCGCTACCGGGTGGCGACGGCAGTGCCGGGGCGGCCGGGCGGAGCGGATTCGGAGGCCGGGACCTGGCTGCCTGCAGTGGCGGTGCGGCAGGGACGGCTGAGCATGGAGCACGGGCTGCATCAGGAGATCGGATGGGAGCGGCAGACGGACCGCACCGGAGTGTCGGTGCTGCTGTTCTCAGACAGTGTGGACAATCCAGTGCTGCAGGCGGCGGGCAGGGGAGCGGCGTTCGGGGGCGGCGCGGGCGG
The DNA here is from genome assembly GCA_964460385.1 of uncultured Occallatibacter sp. Lineage (GTDB taxonomy): Bacteria > Acidobacteriota > Terriglobia > Terriglobales > Acidobacteriaceae > Telmatobacter. The sequence continues at coordinate 33,122 of CAYWSR010000004.1, forward strand.
GGCGGCGGCCGCGGAGTGGATCTACGATCCGGCGAGCGGGATGATTCACATGGCCGGTCCTGGATATTCGTCAACAGGGATGATGGCGTGGATGGATACGCGCCTGCCGGGCGGGGATCAGCTCAGGCTGAGCTACACGAACGGCGATGCGCTGGCGGCGCCGACGCGGGCGACCCTGCCTGCGGCGCAGATGGCGCAGTTGCTGGCGGCGGTAAGGCCGAAGCGGACACAGGCGTATTCGATTTCGCTTTCGGGAACGATTGAGGGCACAGGCACGCGCTGGCGGGCGAGCTATCGGTTGCAGCCGGAGGAGACGCTGACGCCGGTGGCGGCGTATGCGGCGAACGAGGCGGAGCCTTATTTGAACCTGCATCTGCGTCAGGCCATTCACATGGGGCGCGATGGACGACGCGAGGGGCAGACCGGATTTGAGGCGCTGATCGATTTGCGGAATCTGCTGGCGCAGGGATATCAATCGTATGTGTTGAGCGATGGGTCGGTGGTGGTTTTGGCCCAGGATCAGCGCGGCGTAAGCGGCGGTCTGGCGTTTACGTTCTAGGGCGCAAGAGCGGATGGGCAAGGCTGGATTTTGCGCTCGCGCCAGGGACCGAATTGCGCTGGAGCCGGGACGCTGGCTGTGTTATATTCTTCAAGGGTTGATCGGATTCATCGAGCCTTGCGGGCTGGGTTGATTCGGCGAAAACTCTCCCTCCATCCGGCACTTTCCTGCATGGACGCGTAGCTCAACTGGCAGAGCATTCGGCTCTTAACCGACAGGTTGTAGGTTCGATTCCTACCGCGTCCACCAAATTCAAGAAAATCGATAGTTGAGAGATGTTGCTCGATCTCTGTTTGGTGAGATTGCGAGGACGCCCGATCTGCGTCTGGGCGGATGTGGGGGATTTTGTGGGGCTCGCGCCGAGGAACCCGCTGGAAAGGCTTTGGTGGCGGGTGTTACCGGACGAACTATCCGCGGAGGAGGAAGCATTGCGTTGTAAGCTTTGAGCGATAGATGAAGCGCCGTTCCGGGTGTTGCGGAAGATCGGCGGCGCAACGAGTCGCTTGCAAGGAGAACTGCCGAGATGGCCTACGACCTGTTCATCAGCTATTCGCGGAACGACGACCGGCAGGGGCGGATTACGGAGCTTGTCGAGCGGATCGAGCAGGACTTTGCCGAGTTCGCGGGGCGCGAACTTGTGCCGTTTTTCGACAAGCACGAGATTCACGGGATGGAGGACTGGCGACATCAGATTCTGCAGGGGCTGCGAGAGTCGCGGCTGTTGCTGGCGTGCCTGTCGCCGACGTATCTCACGAGCGAGTACTGCGAGTGGGAGATGGTGGAGTACCTGAAGTATGAGATCGGGCACCTGCACGGGTTCAATGGAGTGGCGCCGATCTACTTTGTGCAGGTACCGGGGTGGGAGGACAGGGATTTCGACAATCGCTGCGCGGCGTGGGTGGCGGAGCTTCGGCGGCGGCAGAACTTCGACTTGAGGCCGTGGCACGAGCAGGGCGAGTCGGCGCTGCGCGAAGTTGCGGTAGGCGAACGGATGACGGCGCTCAACCGGCAGATCGCGGAGACCATTCAGCGGGGAGAGCGGGCGGAGAAGAGCCTGGGCAATGTGGACGCGCACAACCCACACTTTATAGGGCGGGGGGCGAACCTGCGCATGATGCGGGAGAACTTCGTGAAGCCGGGGCAGATCGGCGTGGTGACGGCGGTGAACGGGATTGGCGGGCTGGGCAAAACTGCGCTGGCCGTCGAGTATGCGCATGCCTTTGCCGACGAGTATGGCGGAGGGCGCTGGCAGGTGCGCTGCGCGGGCAAGGACGACCTGAGGCTGGCGCTCAGCGAACTGGCTACGCCGATGGGCTTTGAGTTTACGGACGACGAGAAGAAGAACCCTGACCTGGCATTGGAGCGGACGCGGCGGGAGTTGAGGAAGCTGGCTGACGCGAAGGCGCCGCACCGGTGCTTGTTGATTCTGGACAACGTGGACCGGCCGGCGCTGCTGGATCCGGCGATGGTGGCAAGGCTGGATGGGGGCGACTGGCTGCACATTCTGGCGACCACACGGCTGGGCGAAAACGAACTCTACGGCATACATAAGGACCGGTCGTTTCTGGCGGTGGATGAGCTGCCGGCGGACGATGCGCTGGCGCTGATCGAAAGCTACCAGCGTGATGGGAGGTTCAGGGGCGAGGCGGAGCGGGAGGCGGCGCAGGAGATTGTGCGGCTGCTGGGATGCTTTACGCTGGCGGTCGAGTCGGCTGCCGTGTATCTCGGACAGTATGCGAATGACGTTACTTGTGTGGGATTTCTGGCGCGGCTGAGGAAGGACGGGCTGGAGGGGCTGGACGCGGCGGCTGGGCAGAGCACGGAAGCGGTGCTTCACGGAGAGAAGAGCCTGAGCGCGACGCTGAAGCCGACGCTGGAGCGGTTGAGCGCGGCGGAGCGCCTGGCGCTGGAGTTTGCCGCGCTGCTGCCGCCGGACCAGGTTGCGCTGCCGTGGTTGCGGGCGCTGGTGGCGAAGACATTCCCCGAGATTGAGCACGACGCAGAGCCGGGTTACCCCGACCCGTGGAAGACCCTGCTGCGCGGGTTGCTGAGCCAGCGGCTGATGCAGGCCACCGACGTGGTGGATGGGGAGGGCCAGCCGCGGGTGGTGCGGGTGCACCGGCTGGTGCAGCAACTCGTGCTGCGGGACTGCCCGGAGACCGAGCGCACGGCGCTTCAGCAGGTGGTGGATGCGTTGATTGTTGAACGCGACGCCGTCTTGGAAAATACCGCTGACTGGGTCGAAGCCCGCTGGGAGCTCGAACCGCTGACTGCGCTGGCCAATCTGTGGGACGAGACGAGTCATCCGCGGGCGTCCTGGCTGCTGAATCAGGCTGGCCAGCGCTGGTTCGGGCTGGCCGAGTGGGGCCAGTGCGAGCCGTTGATGCGCCGCGCGCTCGAAATCGACGAGAAGAGCTACGGGCCGGACCATCCTGAAGTGGCCACCGACCTCAACAACCTCGCCGG
>CAYWSR010000004.1:36246-61055 GCA_964460385.1 uncultured Occallatibacter sp.
AGAGCTACGGGCCGGACCATCCTGAAGTGGCCACCGACCTCAACAACCTCGCCGGGTTGCTCCGGGCCACCAACCGGCTGGCCGAGGCCGAGCCCATGTACCGGCGCGCGTTGGCCATCGACGAGAACAGCTACGGAAGCGACCACCCGGATGTGGCGAGGGACCTCAACAACCTCGCCGGATTGCTCCGGGCCACCAACCGGCTGGCCGAGGCCGAGCCCATGTACCGGCGCGCGCTGGCCATCGACGAGAAGAGTTACGGGCCGGATCATCCTAACGTGGCCGTCCGCCTCAACAACCTCGCCGGATTGCTGGAGGCCACCAACCGGCTGGCCGAGGCCGAGCCCATGTACCGCCGCGTTGTGAGCATCTTCGAAAAGAGTCTCGGTCCCGACCACCCGAATGTTGCAACGGCCCTCAACAACCTCGCCGGATTGCTCCGGGCCACCAACCGGCTGGCCGAGGCCGAGCCCATGTACCGCCGCGTTGTGAGCATCTTCGAAAAGAGTCTCGGTCCCGACCACCCGAATGTTGCAACGGCCCTCAACAACCTCGCGCAATTGCTGCAAGACATGAACCGGCTGGCCGAGGCCGAGCCGTTGATGCGCCGCGCGCTGGCCATCGACGAGAAGAGCTACGGGCCGGACCATCCCGAAGTGGCCGCCGACCTCAACAATCTCGCCGAATTGCTCCGGGCCACCAACCGGCTGGCCGAGGCCGAGCCCATGTACCGCCGCGCAGTGGAAATACTCATAGAATTCAACCGCGCCACCGGCCACCCACATCCGCACCTACAGGACGCCGTCAACAACTACAAGAGCCTGCTTCGGGCGATGGGGCGGAGCGAGGAGCAGATCCTGGCAACGCTTCGAGAGATGGCGCCGGAGCTGTTTGAGCAGGCCGGGCAGGAGTCGAGTGATGGAGGCACGCAGAGCTTCGACCTCAGCAATGCCGACGATTTGCGTGGTCTGAATAACGTTGCCTTCGAGATGCGCATGCAGGGCCAAGTGAGCGAGTGCGAACCGATTGATCGGGCGGTGGCTGAAGCCACGGAGAAGTTGCTTGGTGGAACGCACCCGCTGACGCTTCACCGGAGAAACAATCTAGTCCTCGACGTGATTTTGCTGGGCAGGCTGGCGGAGGCGCGGGAGTTGTTGAGAGAGAGTTGGCAGACGAGGGCGGAGGCCTTTGCCAACACAACGCCGCGGGTTGCGTTTCTGGGATACATTGTGGCGCTGCTTGAGGCGCGGCTGGATACGCCGTTCCTTGGACAGTTGAAGACGCTTCTGATTGGGCCGGAGCTGCCGGTGGCGGCGGAGGTTGCTGTTCCGTGGGATATTGCGTACTTTATCGACCGTCTAAGTGTTGCCTCGGGGTCGGCCGGGTTTCTCAGGGCGCTGGTTGCGGCGATGAACGATCGCATCGGTGTGGCGGCCCTGGATGGTTTCCCCGAGTGGCGTGATCAGGAGCCGATTACGCTGGATGCGGCGTGGCCGGAGGGATAGTCGCACAGGGGCTAAAGCCCAGCTAATTTTGGTGTCCTTGTCGGCGCGACTGAAGTCGCGCCCTGATACAAAGCAAGGTCGTTCATCGGCCAGACTGGAGCCGAGCCCCGATGCAAGGCGAGAGATGCAATGGTCTCGCACCTGATCTGCAATGTGACTGGCGGTGGCCGGGGTTGACGGGGCGGCGGGTAACTGGGCTGATTTGGTGGGGCGGAGGGGACGGGCGGCGGGCGGGCTGCGAGTGATCCGTATCAAAAATCAAGGGCCATGGCACGATGAGGATGAGGGGATGGGTGTGCGATGGCGGAGATGCTGTTTGGCGTGGAGACCGAATATGCCGTTGCCGGGAGCAACCTGGCAGGGCCGATGGGGCAGGAAGACATTTTGCGCGGGCTGCTGAATCGCGCACACAAGGAACTGGTGTATTTGCCGGGGCTGTATTCGGTGAGCGGGGTCTTCCTGGGGAACGGTTCGCGGTTTTATGCAGACTGCGGGAACCATCCCGAGCTGTGCACGCCGGAGTGCATGAACCCATGGGACGTGGTGCGGTATATCCAGGCAGGGCACCGGATTCTGGCGGGGCTGGCGGCGTCGCTGGAAAAGGAGTGCACGCCGCCGCTCACGGAGATCCTGTGCTTCCGCGGCAACGTGGACTATAGCGGGACGTATTCGACGTGGGGCTGCCACGAGAGCTACATGCACCGCCTGGATCAGGCGGAGCTGCAGCCGCAGGTTGTTCCTCACCTGGTGACGCGGCCGATCTATACGGGAGCGGGCGGATTCAATCCGACGGCGCGCGGACTGGAGTTTACGCTGTCGCCGCGGCTGGCCTACTTCAAGCTGCTGGAGACGGAGAGCTCGACGGGGGGGCGAGGGATTTGGCACAACAAGGGCGAGTCGCTGTGCGAGGGGTATGGTCGGCTGCATGTGCTGTGCGGGGAGAGCCTGTGCTCGGAGACGGCCACGTTTTTGAAGGTTGGCGTGACGGCGCTGATTGTGGCGATGGCGGATGCGGGGCTGAAGCCGGGGAACGCGGTGCAGTTGGCCGATCCGCTGGAGGCGCTGCGCACGGTGGCGAACGATGTGACGTGCAAGAAGCCGTTGAGGATGAAGGATGGAAGCCAGCGGACGGCGATTGAGGTGCAGCGGCAGTATCTGATGGTGGCGGAGGCGCACGAAGGCGATGGCTCGCTGCCGGAGTGGGCGGGCGCGGTGTGCCGCAAGTGGCGCGAGACGTTGGACAGGCTTGAAGGCGGGCCCGGGGCGGTCGAGAAGACGCTGGACTGGGCCGTCAAGCTGGCGCTCTATGCCGAGCATGCGCGCGGGCGGGGGATCCGATGGGAGGAGCTGGCGTTCTGGAATGAGTTCGTTGGGCGCGCGAATGAGGCGCTTGGGGCACGCAGAGGGCGAGAGAGGGGAGCGAGCCTGGAGCAGGCGATTGAGCCGGGCCAACGGATGGCGAAGGAGTTGGCTGCGCTGCGGCCGCTGCTGGAAGCGCGTGGCCTGGGCTGGGACGATTTGAGGACGCTGCTGCAAAGCCGACAGGAGTTTTTTGCGATCGATATGCGGTTTGGTCAGATTGGGCCGAAGGGAATATTTGAGTCGCTGGAGACGGCGGGGGTGTTGGACGGCCACGTGGAGGGAGTGGACCGGATTGAGGAGGCGATGACGGAGCCGCCGGCGGCGGGGCGCGCGCGGATTCGCGGGGAAGTGATTCGGCGGTTGGCGGGCACAGACAAGGCGCAGTGCGACTGGGCGAATGTTGTGAACTTCGATGATGGGAAAGCGCTGGATCTGTCGGATCCATTTGCCAGAGAGGAAGTGTGGGAGGCGTTAGACCAGTACGAGATTCGGGATCGTCAGATGTCACTGAGGTTTGACCCGTTCTTCGAGTCGGTGAGGAGCAGTGCGCGCGAAAGCCGTGGGCGGAATCAGTATTCACGGCGCCAGGAGGCCTTCGACCTCTACCAGGCAGGGAACTATCCGGGCGCGGAGGCGCTGTTGCGGCCACTGGTTGAGGAGGGCTTTGAAGCAGCGAGCAACCGGTGCCACCTGGCACGCGCGCTGGTGCTGATGGATCGCGAGGGTGAAGCTAGGGGGGAGATCGATGCGGCCATGCATTCGCTGGACGGCGCGTGCGACTATGTATTGCCGCGGATACTTTTCTTCAAGTGGATGTTCGCGATTCTGGATGGAGGGCGGACGGCCGCGATCGCGCGGAGGATGAAGGCCGCGCTGCGCAACCCATGCGCCAGCTCACCGTGGACGATTCAACCGATGATCGATTTCCTGCGCCCGCGGCTGGGGGATGAGAACTTCAGGTTCCTGACGACGCTGGCTGAGGTACTCAGCAATGACGGGGTTCTGCCGCGCCTCGACGGGTTTGCGCAGTGGCGCGGGCGGGCGCCGGAGCGGACAGCGGCGTAGGGCAGTGAGCCTGGTGATACGTATTCCCGCCGGGCGCACGATCCACTGCATGGAAGTGATATACTGCCGCCGATTCTTCGACATGGAAAGGCGCGTATGGCAACGTTCTTCAGCTACTCGAGTGCTGATGCAGAATTCGTGCATCTGGTCAGGGTATTTGCTCAGCCGAGTCTCGGTGAGATCTTCGCGTTTCAGCAGTCTCAGGACGGAACCACAAGTATCTTTGACCAGATGGCCGGTAAACTTGCGTCGTCAGATTACTTCGTGATCTTCGTGGGCGAGCAGTGCGGGAAGTACCAAAAATTTGAAGTGGAGAGAATATTCGAGCTGATCAATGAGAAGGACGCTCTGCGAAAAGCACTTGTAGTTGTCATGGAGCCGAAGGACCGCGCGCTGCAACTCTTCAACGGAGAGATGGCGCCTGCCAGCAGCTGGTCACGGATTGAAGCGCGCCAAAAGAGCACGAATGTTGAAGAGGATGCAGAGAGTGTGGCGAAACAAATCGCAGACAAATGGGGATTGAACTGGAAGCCATTCGATGGACTTCCCCAGGCACCTCATCTCTTCTCTTACGAGAAGGACATTATCGATTTCTTTCACAAAGTTAAGCTTCTCTTTCCGGATGGAAGAATTGACACGCCGGTCGAGAGTGTAAATGAAACGCTGTCGGAGGAAGAGAAAAAGGCGATCGGTGAAATCCGGGACAAGTGGATGCGCGGATGCCCGATGGAGTGGAGGGATGTGCAGGATCTCACAGGCAACTCTTCCAGAGCCACGCAAAATCTTTTGTCACAGGACGAGATTGGGGCGTTTCGGCCGCGGGATGCCCGCGTTCTAGTGAAGGCTCTCACGACAGTAGAGTCAGTCAACGCCGGGGTTAAGGAGTTCACCCTGCAGGAGGCGGGGCCCCGCAAGGAACTCTACTATCCGGGAAGGACTAACGAATTGACGGTTGGGATCATAGTTTCCGGCGGTATTGCGCCCGGAATCAACGCAGTGATCGACGGAATCGTGCAACGACATTTTCTTTATGCAAGCCAGCACGGTTATCTGAAAGGGCTGAAGATTCTTGGATTCCGGGATGGGTTGCTCTCGCTCTCGAAGCACCCGAGGCCTCAATCGGTCTTACTGGCACCGGACAGGGCCGCAGCCGGACAGGCGGGATGCGAGGGCGCCGAGTGCACTGCCGCGCATGCGCACGAAGGTGGCTCAATTCTGGGAACGTCGCGAGCTGACGCCCTACTCGCTTCAAAGGACAGGGCAAGCAACCTGCTTCACATCGACGAGAAGTTATCGGATCTCGACATCCTCTACGTAATCGGCGGCGACGGAACTATGAAAGCGGCGCATGCACTTTATGAGATATCGGTCCGCAACAAGCATCGGGAGCATCCACTTTCGGTGATTGCCATTCCCAAGACAATGGACAACGATGTTCTCTGGGTGTGGCAGTCGTTCGGATTCATGTCGGCGGTGGAGAAGGCTCGCGAGATCATTGATCAGCTGAATACAGAGGTCCAGTCGAATCCACGACTTTGTGTGGTGCAGCTATTTGGATCCGACTCGGGATTTGTGGTGAGTCACACGGTGCTGGCGGGACCAACCGGACACTGCCTGGTGGCGCTCATTCCGGAAGTGACGTTCAGCATGACGGGGAAAAAAGGGTTGATCGCCTACCTGAGGGAGCGCCTAACTCTTGACGACGGAAGACCGCCGCACGGAATCGTCTTGATGGCGGAAACCGCGATTCCGACGGATGCTCACCTATACCTCACGGATGACAAGAAGTCGGACTACTTCGTGAATCTGACCGATAAAGAGAAGAGCGCGATCAATGAGTTCATCGATCTTCGGAAGCAAGACCGCAGAATCCAGGGGCAAACGCGCGACGAGCTCAGATCGGCGGGGCTGAAAATAGTCAGCCAAGGCTTGGAGAAGGCTCTTAAGTTGGATTCCGAGGGCATAAAGCGAAAGCGGGAATGGGAGAACCTGCGGGTATTCTGCAACGAACCGCGCCATCTCTTGCGCGCCATTCCGCCGAGCTGCCTGGATATCATCTTTGGACAGCGGCTGGGGACTTTGGCAGTGGACAATGCGTTGGCTGGGTTTACTGACTTCATGATCAGTCAGTGGTTGACGGAGTACGTGCTGGTGCCACTGGAAATGGCGAGCCTGGGCAGGAAGCGCATACCGCAGAAGGGGATGTTCTGGAAGTCGGTGCTGGCGAAAACGCGGCAGCCCGCGGTTTTGGACTCGTTCGCAGTGGAAGGCTAAGGGCGGGCAAATGGAAGAGCGGTGTCGAGGGCTGTGTTACCGGCGCTGGTATGCGTACGAGGCCGGAAGGGCTGGAGGCGGTGGTACGAATGGTCATCTGGAAACTAGGGGTACTGGTACGGAGCTAAACTGCGCTGGGCCGAATCTGCGGCTCCTGATGAAAGTGGTTCCATGACTTCGATCTTTCTCTCCTATACGCGGGATGACGACGAGGCGTTTGTTCGGCGACTCCGCGAGGATCTGATTTCGGCAGGTTTCGAGGTCTGGTTCGACCGCGTCTGCATGCCGTCGCGGCAACTGACTTTTCACCAGGAGATTCACGATGACCTTGCGGCGCGGGATCTAACCTGACTGCGGCGTGACGCCCGGGTGTATAGTGCTTGTGTCATGCCCATCCCAGAATCTAAGTCCATCCGCCCTCTACGGCTTGCCGAGAATCATTTTCTGGAGGTGCTGCTCTCCAGATTCGACCTGCGCCGGGAAGGACGCCGGGCCCATCTCAGGGTCGCCTTCGATGATGAGACTCCTGCGTGTTGGAACCGCGCCGGTCGCGAGGACTTGAAAGAGCATCTGTTCAAGGACATGGGAAAGATAGCCGGCTATCAAGGGCAACTCGACGACCTTCTGTTGAATGAACGGCTAGACAGGTTTGAGTTCAACGACCCGGACTTCTGTTTCCGTTGGGCAAGTGCAGGGGCGCTTCCGATCGTCAGGCTTGGAAACGAGGAGTATTACTGCCTCTTCTATCGCGAGATCCGCCCTGTCGGCTGGAACATTGCGAACGGCGCGTGCGATACATCGTCCGAGCTGCTGGATCCCCTTCAGACGTTGGAGCGCGAACTTTGCGAGGAACTCATTATCCTCGATCCGAAGGAGGGAGACTGGTACGTGTTGGAGCGGGGTGACCCGGACTCCCTGGAGCGGCCTGAGTTCCGTGCTGTCCGGCTAATTCTGGACGAGCTAAGGAGGAAACGCATATGGGACAAAGGCGCCGAAGTTCATCAACTGGAAACTGCCCTGAAGTGGTTCAATGGGCCGGATATTGCGACCATTTATGGCCCGAATAAGAAGCACCACGTGGTGTCGGGCTGCTACCTAAACGTAAATGCGGAGGACTTTGGAATCGAGTTGGACCGGGTGGTCAAGATCAATGTAAGCGAGGATGCCCTCATCTTCGACGGGGAGATTCTGGACGGAAAACTGTTGAATCGGTTGGTGGGACTTTTCCGAACCAGCAGGTTAAACAAGGATTTCGGCTCGGAGACTGGATTCAAAGCGGATCGCCTCATACCTGATAGGTACTTTTACGAAGGCGTGTTATATGACGGGTCTTCCTTCGAATACCTCATGGGCGACGATTTTCGAGGATGCTTCGATTCCATTCCTGACGGCGATTTCATCACCCACATTAAGGAGACGGGAATCAGATCGTCTGAGGACATCCGGGCTTGGAAAGAGGAGCCAGCCAAGTTCAACCTCTGTCCGGTGACGCGTCGTCTAATGCAAAGGTTTGCGCGCGGCATCCCCAAGGTGCAGACTCCTGGGGGACCTTTCGAGGTTTTCGTCAGCTTTGGCCATGGAGATGAAGAGCTGGCTCGACGAGTCGCTGACTTCATCAAAGATCGCTGTGGCAAGAGCGTTTTCTATTATCCGCGCGATCAGTCGGACTATGATTTTTCATGCACAATCGACAGTGCGCTGGAATCGGCTCAATGCATTGTGGCAGTGGGTAGCCGCATCGAGCGCTTGACTCGCAGATGGCCCGAATACGAATACAGAACGTTCCACATCGACGTGCGTAATGCCAAGAAACCGAGCGGAAAACTGCTCGCCCTCGTTATGGGAATTGATCCCTTGGAACTGCCTCTGCCGCTGCGAAGATTCCAGGTCAAATCCTGCCCGAACGAACTGGGGCTCCAGAAGGCTCTTGAAGAGCTGGCGCCCTATCTTACTGACGAGCAGCCCTGGAAGACTCAGACAAACCGTGAATGAGGTTTCACACGAGGCAGGCAGGCTTGTTCAGTTCGACCTTTGAAGACCTGAAGGCCGAGCGCGACGCCCTGCTTTGTGACTTCTCGCCAGGTCTGCAAATGATTGAGCGCTGCCAGGAGCCGGCCTGATAAGCTGATCGGCAACATAATCCAGAGAGGTTTTGGCGGTATGCGGATTGAGTGCGCATTGTTGTGCCGGGGGAAGGCGGCGGTGAAGCTGGAGGTTTGGGAGCCGGCGTTGCTGCGGGAAGCTGTTGGGAAGGGCAGGTTGCCGGCCGCGGTGGTGGTGAGGTCGGCGGACCTGGGGTTACTCAGGGAGTGCGGAGAGTTGTTCAAGGATCGGCACCAGAAGGACGAGCGCAAGGCGCTGGCGACGCTGATGCTGGGGCAGGGGGATTCGATTCCGTTGATCGATACGAAGTTCACCGGGGATGGGCGGCTGAAGCAAGGCGTGGACGCGCTGCTGGCGAAGGCGGAGGAGAAGGGCGAGGCGGGCATCTATGTGCTGGGAGTGGGGGAAGAGGTTTTTCGCGAGGTGTGGCGCGAGGCGGTGACGGAGGATGAGGCGCTGCGGCCTGAGTCGAGCGACAAGGCGCTGCTGCAACTGATGACGCCCCTGCCGGGCGAGGCAAAGTTGAGCAGGACGTTCTGGGGCGACTCGGAAGACTACCACCTGGTGAGGCAACTGATTCTGCGCGCGGCGCGGGTGGACGACCCGGTGCTGATTCTGGGGGAGACGGGCACGGGGAAGGGCGTGGTGGCGCGGGCGATTCACAATCTGAGCCGGCAGGACCAGCCGTTTGTGGAGGTGAATTGCGCGGCGATTCCGAGCGAGCTGTTTGAGACAGAGCTGTTTGGGTATGTGCCGGGCGCGTTTACCGGGGCGCTGAAGGACGGCAAGACCGGGCAGTGGGAGGTGGCGCGCGATGGCACGCTGTTTCTGGATGAGGTGGGGGATTTAAGAAAGGACCACCAGGCAGGGATTCTGCACGTTCTGCAGGAGGGGTATATCCGGCGGGTGGGGTCGGTGGTGAATACAAAGGTTTCTGCCAGGGTGATTGCCGCGACCAACCGCAACCTGCTGAGCATGGTGGAGAGTGGTGAGTTTCGGGAAGACCTCTATTACCGGCTGCGGCAGTTTTTGATTTACACGCCGGACCTGCGTGACGATTCGCGCAACCTGGAGTTGATTGCGCAGGAGGTTTGGCACGAGATCACCAAGTCGGATGCGCGGCTGCCGAAGGAGATTGTGGAGGACCTGTGCCGCCATCGGTGGCCGGGAAACGTGCGGGAGATGCGGAGTGTGCTGGGCTCGCTGAACAACTTCTTTGGGTCGCACGATCTGAAGCGCAAGCATTTGAATGCGATATTCCAGCACTTTGGATTGGCAGTGGGCTATGGGGAACGCGAAGACGTGGACGAGCAGCCGGCGCTGCTGCGGGTAGAGTGCCTGCGAATGATTCGGCGGGCGGACGATGCGATCCGCGCGTGCGAGCAGGAGTTGAAGCCGGTTGCGAGCGGGCTGGGGTTGAGCGGCGCCGGGCGAGACTCGTTGGCGCGCTTGCGCGTGGAGATGCACTCGCTGATGCGCAACCGGCTCTACTTTGGAAGCCCAGAGACTTACCAGGCTGTGGAGCGCGTTGAAGAGGGGCTTGGGCGGCTGCTGCAGATTCAAGAGGCCGATTCGAAGGCGATGCTGGGTTTCTGGAAAGAGGCGCTGGGGAAGGATATTCGGCAGGCGGTGGAAAGGCTGTTTGGGGAGTTGCAGAAGCTGAGGGGGTAGGGAAGCGTAATTGCGTTGCGAAGACGGGCACTTAGCCGCTCCAACCCTCACCCGGGCCGCTTTGTAAGCGGGACCGGCGTCAGAAATTCAGCGGCCCTTCTTCTTGTTGGGCAGACTCGATGGAGTTTGGGTCTTTTCTTCCGCACTGGCTGCAAACCCCGAGATAATCTCGACCGCACTCTCAATCTGCGATTGCAGCATTTTCAGTTCATTGTCGTCATAGAAAATCACGCTTTCTGTCAGTAGGTCGAATGGTGGCAACTCGCGGCCGGTTGGCCCGTTTCGCCGCAAGAGTATCACTTGTTTTGCTTGTGCATGGGCCATCCCTAACTCATACATTACGTTCGCCCGGTCGCCCGTCGTATCTGCAATCGCAAAGTAGCAGTGCTGAATTCCGTACCGAATCGCGTCAACAAGGTTCCCTGTCGCGATATGCCGGTCGGTTCGCACCGGCTTCAACCCAAATCGAGTTAGTGCTGGCACGATTGCCTCGTCATAAACTTTGTTATAGCTTTTGTGGAACGGCATGATCACGAAACATTGCCGTGTAAACCCGCGCATTACACAGTTACGAACCGTTTGGGCAAGGCTCAGAATCTTCTCCGGGCCGAGCGATCCAAGCTTCGTTTTCTCCAGAGTCCGAACTTCCGCTGGAGTGAGGCGAAATGCATCACAAATCTCCTTACGTCCCGCCTTCCACACAGTTTCTGATGCTTTCCCTCCACACGGGATCGGAAACACTGGCTTCTCTATCGCAAGCGCGACATCGAGGATGGAGCGGGTACCAAGCTCTCCCTCGATTGAAATGATGACGTCGGCATCGAAGACCATTCGAAATCGACGCGCCTGGGCATTACGATTCCTCAGAACCCGGACTCGTCCTTTGGAGAACCGCTTGAGCTTTGGAGGATCGAGGCCCGGGTCGGGATGATACGTCTCGATCCGCGTTGCGGGGTCGATGCCCTGGGCTTGCAGGCGGGCTTCGAAACCATCTGCGAGCGCTCTGTCGGCCGTCATCTGCCCAGGGGCATCACTCCGGGAGTCCAAGCCGCCAGTAATTACAACCAGCCCAGGCTCGTTGGCTAATTCGCGTCCAACTTTTTCCCAAAGGGCTGCGGCCTGATCTGTTAGCTTACTTCCGCCGCTTACGAAAAGGCGCCTTGGTCGAAGCATTGCGTCCATATCAGCTCCATTTGAGATCGCTTCCCTTTGAAAGAATTTTTGCGTCACTCATAATAAACGTAAAGAACGACTATGCCTATCGGAGATAATTCAACCCGACAGTTTCCTGTCGTTCGGTCCTTGGGAGTCTTTCTCAAGGAAGGCGCGGATAACTCACCTCCATAACTCAACCCTGAAACCGCGGGCCTTCTGTAACCTCTTGATTTGAAAACTCTAATTATCTGGCGCAGGGCGTGCATTGACCCCTATGACCGGGAGAGCGCGATGCCTGATGTGGGCAGATGGCGATCTCGGGGAAGGGGTGAGCCATGGCTGATGAGATGGAGCCGCCGGGCCCGCGTTTCAACCTTGAGGCTTCGCTTCGGGATATGTTGCACGAGGTGCGACTGGTGCGGTCCTGTCTGGATGCGCAGATTGACCGACTCGACCGCCTTGACGTAGATCTGATGGCACTGCTGCGCGGCCGCATTCCAGTGCGGGTGGGACCAATGCTCCCCGGGCCGGGGCGCGTGGCGCATAACCTCGAAATTGAGGACCGTCACGATGGCTATGCAGTGGTTTCGATCGACGGTGGGCGAAAGTTTGTGCTGGCGCCTCAACTGGCGGAGGTCTTCCGATTCATCGCCACCGGAGACAAGGAGCGCAGCGAGAAGGACCCGCTGGTGGGTTGGAGATCGCGCGACGAGGTTCTTGACCTTTTGTTGGAGTTGTTTGGGCGGCGATTTCCCCGGCGCTACGTGAATAACCTGGTGCATCGCCTGAGACAGACGCTGCGCAAAGCCGGATATGACTGGAATCTGATTCAGACACACCGGCAAAAGGGCGTTCGATTTGCGTTCAAGCGCGGCGCCAAATTGATGCCGTAGAGTCCGCCGATCGCGCGCCGGCTCCCCTCATCGGATGGTCACACGCGCTCACTCGACATTCTGGATGCGGTGACATAGACGTCCATCAGCGTCATCTTTGCGTTTCCGGTGAGGCTGGCGCGGGCTGCAGCCAGATCGAGCAACTGGATTGCCTTGCCGGGGAGTGAGCCTTCCATGGAGATTGAGCGCTCGACTGTCGCATGTTCGACCTCTGCGTCAATCTCAACGCCGTGGTAGGCCGAGAGCGCTGGGCTCATTTCTTCCAGGATTCGGCATGTATCGCTGGCGCAAAGTTCGCTGAGCCGGATGAGCTCGAGCCTCGGAGCCAGGGGATTCGAAGCGAATCGCCGCTCGTGATCGGGCAGGGCTGTGGCAATCAAGCGTGCGCCCTGGTCCAACGCTTCGCGCAACAACACAAGACCGCGTGTTACGCCGACAATCGCCCACTCGGCTTGCTCGAGCGCAAGCACGACGCCGGCGTCGCGGGCCTCGCGCAGCAGGGTCGCGAGCAAAGCCTCGCGCTCACTCTCGAAGAGGGTGCCAGCCACGAGTGAACCCATGTTGACGGACAGGACTTCATCGTTGCGGGCTGCCAGCTGGCTCGCGACACCGTGCAGGAGGTTGGTCTTCCCAGTGCCTGGGTTGCCGAGGATAAGAGGCAATCGTCCCTGAAAGGTCAGGGTGCATGCTGCAACCTGCTCGATCTCCTCATTGCGAAAGAGCGTTGCCGCAGAACAGGCATTAGCAGGCGCGCTCGTGATCTTCTGCGACCACGCATCGAGAAGCGATTTCCGCGAGGGGGTCTTCGTTTCATGGTCCCGGGAGGAAACATGCTCGGCCCCGAGAACCTCAAGTGCGAAATCCAACGCAGCGGAGAGATCTCCGTGCAAGGACCCGCCGAATGTCAAAATCCTCCAGCCTTGCTGTGTCGGTCCTGCTGCGAACGCCTGGGCCAGCGCGGGGTCTTCGCCGAAATAGTCCAAGTCTTCATCCACACAGACAACACAGGGCATCCCTTCGGCGGAACGCTTGATGAGCAGATTGGTGCTTGCCTTGTTGAAAGCGAGACGGTTTGCAGGGACGCGCTTCAGAGCCAGAGTGTCCCGATCGGGCAGCTCCGGGCGCAGGCGCAGGCGCTTCAGCTTTGTTTCGAGCGCGGGTTCGAGTTTGAATTCACTTGCCATGGCGTGCCTGCCTTTCATGCGATCACTGCTGCTTAGTTGCCGGCATCCTGGAAAAGCGACGCAGGCTGGGCTCGGCGCGCAGCTAGGAAGCTTCTTCCTTGGGGATGTTGCTCCAGACCTCTGACATCGCAAATGGATCGGAGAGATCAAGCATCCGACCGTATTTCTGGCTAAAGATCCGGTCCCAGTAGCAGACCCATCTTCCTTCTTCGTATCCTGCGAGCCTGCTCACGACTGCGCCACGGATTCTGGCGCGGCTCCTGCCGGGAGGATTCCGGGTGGCGTGCTCGATGTTGTCCACTCCACTGACGTGGTGCTCAAGAATTCCATCCTGGTCGAGCATTGCAAAAATTCCGCGGGGCCCGAGTTGCCCGAAACGCGTATCGATCTCGAAAAACTCCGCGCGTAGTTTGAGGATCAGACGCAGCTCGTCCCAATCGAGTCCTTTCCGGAGTAAGAAGGCTTCAATCCGGCGCGCGAGTTCCGGAATAGGCGAACCTGGAGAGATAGCCCGTTCGAGTGGGAAGATCTCACCATTTCTTGGCAGCTCCATGGCGCGGTGCATGCGCTCGATAATCGCATTCCAGAGTGGAAGGCGGGACCAATCCATTTCGCGGCGCGCAGCGTGGCTTGCAAACAGAAGCAGTTTCATCGGCCAGTCAAGCATCTTGGCGGCGGCGTCCAGGCCGGAGTCCAGGGCGTTTAGAATGCGCCGCCACTCCCTGCAAACATCGGGCGCCCAGAGGGGCATGAACGTGTCGCGTGAGTGGTCTTCGGCCATTGTGAGGTAGCGCCTCTGGATGTCGAGAGCAGTCATCCGGTGAATCTGGCCCTTCATCTTGAGAGGCCGCTTCAACGTCAGATCGCCCGAGACGATGCGCAATGCGGAGAGAGGCGAATCCAATTCGACAGCGCTGCCTGGGGCCAGGCCAGCTTCGGCCATGGCGAGAACGAGAGAAGTGGCACCGAACTTCACGAACATGGCGAGGTGTGAACACAAGCTCTCGCCACAGATCACGTGCAGGCGGTTATATCCAGAGCAAAGGGGTTCGTTCTTCGAATGGAAGATTCCGCGAGCATTCGTCGAGTCAAAGGAAGTGGTTCGATCGATATGGGCTGCCCGGGGGCTGAGAGTGAACTTGAGTCCGGATGAGAACGGCTCAAAACCACCTGCACCTGCATAAATCTGCCGCGTGACCAGGTGCGGGATCAGATCCCGGGGCAGATCGGCAGGCGGCATTCGATGCAAATACGATTCATGACAGCCCCAGGTAGAACCTGTCCCGGAGTAATCCACGTTGACGCGATAGCAACCAATTTGGGTCTCGGGGATGCGATCCTGAGCGACTCGTTGAATCAGGCTGAGCATCGTGTCATGGCCGGCTTCAACGTAGCGCACTGCGTCCCAGGGATTGGAAACTTCAGGCGTGGAGAATTCCATGTGCATTCCGCAGTCCAAATAAAGGCGGGCGCCGTTCTGCAAAAACAGACCGGAGGAACTTCCGTCCTGAAGGTTGGGCAACGAGGTATGCGCCAGATCGAGGAGGTGCCGAATGATGGTTGGGTGATCGGCGGCCTCCTCTCCCTGCATTCCACCGATCGCATATTCGGTCTCGACGCCCATGAGCCGATCGGACATGTCTATTGGCCACCTAACTGCCTTGTGCCGCGCAAGAACGCCTCAGAATTGCTGCCAGCAAGGGCGCGTTGAATTGCGTCATCGCCCGCTGCGAGCAAGCTGTCGCCCTGCGCGCGCATCTGCTGGAGCCGTTCGCCAGAGTCCGAGTCATTATCGGACCCTGCATGGTTTTGCTGGGGGTCGTTAAGCCTTTGAATAAAGCGCATGGTGGTTCCCTCCTTTGTTTAGTTGACTGCGATTTCGTCGAAGACAGGTGATTGCCCGACGGGCAGAGATTCCAGTCCGTCGAGCAGGTCCTCGAAATTGGAACACTCCTCGAAGATGGATTCAGCATGGGCCTGCGTAAAGCCGAGCGGATCGGCGAGCGCGAGAGTGCGATAGGAGGGCCAGTTGTGCCGACCCTTGATCCTGAACGTGATTCGGTCCCAATCGACCGAGTTGACCTCAACTCCGTCATCGCTTGCACGGCGCAGAAGCATGGCCCTCGTCCAGGCGCGCGTATCGGAAGGCGGATTGCTGCTGAAGTGGGCAACGCGCTCAGGAGTTACCAGTTGCTCTGTGAAGCCATTGGCCTCATACGCTCGAAACAAGCCATTGTCATCGAGACTGGAGTAGAGATGATCGATGACCTTGGTCTGGGGCGAATCCCAATCGAGGCCAGAGCTCTGTTCCATTGCTCGCTCGATGGCCATCAGCTTGAGGACCCAATCAAGACGGGGGGCGAGCGCCATGAGGTCGTGCTCGAGCAGCTTGTTCAGTGTGTCTTCCCAGAGCGCGATGATCTCGTCGAACCGGGGGACGATTCCCGCAAAGACTCCCTGTGCCGCGTGGCGCTTGACTTCGTTGAGAAAGGCGCATTGCAGCTCAAGCGCCGTCCTATGCTGGCCGTTTATGAGAGCGGCGCGGGCCTTGAGGGTTGGGTCGTGACTGAAGAGTTGGAGCGCAAGCAGGGGATCATCGAGGATGAGGCTTGAGTTCACGAGCCCGAGTTCGAGGAGCGTGAGGACAAGCTGCATGGGGCCCACGCGAAAGAGGCAGCTTCCATGCGCGAGAGCGCTGTCGAAGAAGATGACGTGCCATCGGGCTGGAGCTGAGGGATCGTCGTTGCCAAGTTGTCCGCAGAGCGTCTCGTCGCGGGCGTTGATGAGCGGCCGATTATAGGTTGTCTGGACTCCCTGCAATGTTTCGAAGAAGTCGGCGCGCTGGCTGATCTGGTAGGGCGTGCTGGGGCGGTCATTCTCAGAGCCGACCTTCCCTTGTCCGGTGAGAAGAATGCTGGAGACCTGGAATGAGGCGAGGAACTGGAGATAATGCGCCTTTCTGAAGAGAATGTTGTCGAAGGTGCGGCGGCTGATCATGAAGTTGAGATGGCTGCCATATGAATTGCCGAGGCCGTCGCTGTTGTTTACCAGGACATGAACCTTTTCGCCGGCTGGGCGGTCTCGATTTGCGGAATCGAGCGCGGTCTTTGCAATGCGGAGCATTCCATGCCACGCAGCCACGTGGTCGAATGCACTGACAACTTCAGGCAGGCAAAGCTCAGCGTGATTGAGATCAATGTACGCACTTCCGCCGGTGCCCGGCAGAAAACGCCGACCGACATCCAGTGGGTTGTAAACGGAGCTATTCTTCGGACCACAAGACTCGGTGCGAGCGTCTGCTTCGGCCTTCGGAGTCGCTAACGCTGTGGACCAATAGCTGTCGAAGTAGCTGCTCGGGCAAACGGGAAGGCCTCTGATCTCGGCGAGCAGGGCATGGGAGGCGTCGTAGCCAGTACCGCCGATCCGCTCCATGCCGGCGATGAAGTTGCCAAGTTCAATGTCGGCGCCGCAGAGTTTTGGCAGGGCGATTCCACTCGCGTTTTGTGTTGTGCGGTTTTTCATCTCAGGCCGCCTCCACCCGGTAACGGTGAGGATGGCTCACTTTGCGCTCGACCAGCTCGACACGGACAACATCTACGTCCTGGGGAAGATCGCGGAGGTAGTTGCGGGCGTTGCGCGGCGTAAGAGCGCGCGGCGCAGAGGCAAAGAAATCGGAGATGGCGGCATTCATGTCGGCAGTGGACACCCCGGCTGGTCCACCTTCGGCTTCGCGGACGCAGGCGCGCTCAAGCGCAGCCTGGGCGATGGCCTCGAGATGAGCACCGCTCACGAGGTCGGCTGCACGCACCATGCGGTTCTTGCCATCGCGCAGCGTGAGGGTAGCGAGTTCAGTATCGGCATTGTGAGCAAAGAGCTGGGCTACGGCCTGGTCGAGCAACGCTTCACGCGCCGAAGCTGCGCCCAAAGCGGCAGGAGCGTAGGGAATGTCGGGCGGCATGTGGCGTGCAAGAATGGCGCGCGCCGCGTTGCCGCGCGGTTGAGGAAAGTGGAGGACAAGGTCGCCGAGCCTTCCGGGGCGTAAGAGCGCCGGGTCGAGAGAATCAAGGCGATTTGTGGCTGCGAGGATGAGGATGTTGCCGCGATCTTCAAGGCCGTTCAACTCAGCCATGAAGGCATTCAACATGCGGTCATCGATGCGGTGTACGGACTCGCCGCGGCTACCCCCAATGGCGTCAATCTCGTCCCAGAACATGACGATGGGCACGTCAGGATCGGCGGCAGCGGCTTCGCGAGCGATGCGGAAGATGTCGCGATAGCGCTGCTCCGTCGCTCCGTACCACATGGAGTTCAGCCCGCCAGGTTTGATATTGATGAAGTGGGAGCGGCCCGTTGACGAAAGAGTGGCGAGGAAGTTACACGCGGCGCGGGCCACCTTGGTTTTGCCATTGCCCGGGGGGCCCTCCATCAACACCGACCGCTTGCGCGGGAGCCTGTACCTGATCGCCGTGGACGAGTGAAAGAGGTGCAAGGTCATGAGCCGCTTCAGTTGAGCGATCTCACGGTCGAGGCCGCCGATATCCTGAAAGGAATCGAGAGGCGTGGATTCAAGGAAGAATTCATCTCCTTTTGAGGGGACGATCTTCTCGAAGGCCAGGCCGGTTGCGCGACTGAATCGCACCCCGTCGCCGGCTTTCAAACCAGCATCGCGCAGGGCCGCTTTCGCCAAGACGACCAGCTCTTCATCGCGTGAACGAAGGACGAGACGCCCATCGCCGGTGTCACGGCTGTACGTGGCAATTTCGCCGGTGAGGAAGCTCGGCGTATTGGACCTGGCGACCAGGACGTTGCGCTCGCTGCCAAGAAAGACTTCGTCGCCGGGGGCCAGCTCCTCTGCGATAACCTCTGGCGCACATTGCACGACACGGCGTTCGTTGTCGGTCTGCACGATCGCACCCTCGACGCCGGCTGCATTTACAGTGGCCAAGAAGACCGCGGGGAAATACGGTGGAGCGGTCAAGCGCTTGATCAGTTCGCGGAGCTCTCCGTGCTCTTCCTGGACGGAAGAAAGGGCTCCGAGGAGAGTGGTGATCCGCTCCACGAACAGGCGGTCGATCGCACCTGGAGAATCGATCCCGCTCTCGCGGATGCGCGCAAGTGCAGCAAGCCGATCGTCCATGGACAGCGAGCCGGGCTGCGCACTCAGGATCTCTTCAATCATCCTGCTCATTTCATTCGGTTGCTCTTCTGTTCTACGAGCCATTTGCCGTTTCCTCCAAGACATAGAATCCTCGTGGCTGCGTGGTACCTTCCCGATTGCCAAACATGCTGAACGTGAGGTCAGTGAACGCAGTGTCATTTGCGACGATCGCCACACTGTAGGCACGCGGGAAAGCAGCTCTCATCACGGCTTCGTCGTCGGGCGAAAAGAAGTCCTTGGCCAAGTGGCAGGACTTCTGAGCCTCAAGCGTGCATGACTTGCCTTTGCACCATTCCCTGACCGGGTGCGAATGCCAGTACCCCAGGAAGACCTCTCCCCGATTGCGGAGGCGGAGTGCCGCGTCAGCAGCGGCCCATGTCTGGGGAGTGAAGGTCAGTTTCACGTTGGTGCCGCTGGTGTGTTCCGCGGGAATCTGGGCCGTGATCTGGGCGAATATCTCACCGATCTTGGAATCGCGGCCGAGCGTCCCAATCAGAATCCCGCCAGTTTCCGTGCCTTGCTCCGCATGAGTGCGTTCTGCCGCCTGCGCAAGGACCTGACGGGAGACGAATACCGGCATATCGTCCGAGTCAATGACTCCGATTGGGGTCGCCTGGTCGAGATAGCTCTGCAGAGGGGCCTCCCGGGCAGGGACACGAGGCGATGCGTTTGTGACTGAAAGGCCACTCGCTGCCGGCGCCGGCTGGGGCACAGGGTGAGCAACCAACAGGTAGGAGTAGAAGTCGCCCGCGCGCAGCCTCTCTTGCTCGACATAGCGGGAGGCTACCGTGGCCGCGAACTCACGGAAATGCGTCTTGGGAAAATCCGAAGCGACAGGCTTCAATCCTGGCGCATCGATTTGAATGCGATAGCCGCGGCAGTAAGGCTCTCCGAGCGTGTGTTCCCAGAGAGGGAGCACTTTAGAAACGGCTGCATTACCATCGAGCCCAAGCTGGCCTCTTCGCTGGAAATAAAAACGCGTCCATTCGCATGCCGGCTCAAAATCATGCTGGGCGAGAACGGTTCCAAGATTGGTTCCGTCCTCGCTGTGCATGGCGACCGCAAAGCGGTAGGGGAATGTCAGGCTCATCGCCGTTTCCTCGATGGAAAGTTCTGTTATGCCAATCCCGCATCAATGTTCGGTTGGAGGGTGAGACGATCGCCACGCTCGAGCGCATCGCCAATACGCTCGGATGCGTTGAGATGACGGCCTTCCCGCTCAAGCCGTGCCTGGTAGGTCAACGGCGCGCCGCTTGCATCGTTGCGCGGGAGGTTCATCTTGCCCAGCATCTCGTGAACAAGCTCCCCTACCGTGTTTGAGGTTGGCGCATTGGCGACGGAGAACACCTTCTGCCCGGAGACGTCGCTGATTTCGAGAGGGATTTCGAGGGTTGCTTCTGGTTTGCCCATTGTCAGATCTCCTGTTCGTGGAATTGATCGTTGCTGGTTGGAACATCGCGGGCGGCGAGGTAGAAGCGTGCCGCCCCTTCATCGAGAAGCACATTTGCTTCCCTCGCGCACAGGCGGTGCGCAATGGAGAGCGCCGCCAAGCCGTGCTCGATCTCTTCCATTGCCGGCACGGCCGGAAGGCTGACCATCATGCCGCAGGCCCACGCGCCATCCGTCTCCGACCCATAGGCACGCGTGAGCCGCAGCGAAGAGCTGGCCGTCAGGAGAAACAAGGCGATTGCCTTCTTGCTGCAATCAGCGACGGTGCTCGTCCGAACCAGTTCCGCAGTCAAAGCAACTTCGCGGCTGGTTGCGCGGAGTCGAGTTGGAGGAGACGACCGCGCTTCGAGGTCGGTGGAGAACTCGCAGGGGCCACGTTCCGTCAAGCGCCATGACGACTCACACATCAGCTCATGGAGATCGATCGCGACCCCGCTGCCATTTTTTTCCGCCGGGCCGGGATGAGAGGCAGGCTGCTTCAGCAAACGGTAGCCGTCATGAAAACCATCGAGCGCGGAGCGGAATCGATCGAGGAGCTGTTTCTCGTCTTGAACGAAGATGTCGGCGGCCAGATGGAGAGCATTGTCTCCCTCGTCCAGCGCGACCTTCACTCCGCCGCCGAGACTGCGGTTGTTCATAATCGCCTGCTCGTTGGTGCAGTCAGTTTGCCTGGCCACCTCCGGGCGACAGTCAAGATGGAGGAAGCTCTCGTCGAGAGTTGCTGCGATGGGCAACAGGGCGCCGTTCTGAACTACACAGCGCCAGCGCCATGGTCCTTCAAGCGTCATCTCGCCGGAACACTTGTTGAGCACCCGGAATGCAGTCTCTGCCGCTTCATTGGCGAATCTCATAGGGCCTGAACCTCCAAAGCAAGCGGCCGACGCTTCAAGGGACGACGGTCGATGGGGAACCGATCGTGGTGCTCACGCGCCCATGCGCACGCCGTCTTGTTAAGCGAATTGTCTTCTCGCGGGTTGTATTTCTGGAACGTGAGTACGTCGAAGAGCTGGTAAAGAATGTCGACGAGAGTGGTTCCAGGGGTGAGCCGTCCGATGCAGATGAGCGGATGCTCGCGACTGACGTTGGGATGCCATACGTTCGGCGTAAACATGCGGAGCATTTCGAACGGATCGGCCCTGCGGAGATAGTCGGGCGGGAACCAGATGCCCACATGAAACTCGCTGGCCTCTTTGATCTCGCCGGCACCCTCACGCACCAATCCTGTGCAACGAAACTCTGCTACGACATGAGGGGGCTCCATGGGAGGTATGTGCAGACGCAAGAGATCGCTGGAGTGCTCGAGCTCCAACGCATCCTGGAGCTGGCGCTCCATGAAGCGTCGGAAGATCGGATCGGTGTTGTTGAATTGGTCGAGGTTCATAGCGCCTCCACAATCCGGCGATGCCGGGTGCCGCAGCTCACGATATCTCCGGGTAGCAGGCCAATCTGCGCCAGCGTCAGATGCGAAGAGCCGTTGATAGAGGTCGAATCCAGGCGATCCATCGCGCCAAAGCCCGCGGTCACCATGCGGCGATTGCACTCTGGGCACCGCGCCAGGGGCCGGTTCAGGCGAAGTCCATCCTGCCGGCGGCTGCAGCCCGGGCAGATGAGCTCAGCAACAAAGCGATGGCCTTCGATGCGAAGGCAGCCAAGCTCAGCCAAAGCGTGGCCGACCGTTGTCGATTCGGGGCGACAGTTCCATGGCTCAATCATCCAACTGCGATGGTCGAAGCGGCACCACGGGTTACGGCGCAGAGAGCTCATTTGAATGATGTGGTGTTCGGCATCGAGGACAAGCTGGCGGCCGGCAAGGGGCACAGCCGATACATCGCGGAGGAACTTTGCAACCTCGATGGCCATCAGCGACGCGGCAAGCGCCCCAAGCGCAGAGGACGACCTGGTGGGGAAGGCTCTGGCGCCCGCGCCGCACAGATACTCCTGCTCAAGCGTGGCGTACTCGTCGTGGCCCCATCCGCACTCGAGGCAAGGCGAGTCTTGCGCGGGAACATAAGCATTCACGCGAACGAGATTCTGGCTGCCCAGGACGCCGCAGTCGAACCATGGGGTGGTCAATCTCCAGGCTGTTTCATTCAAGTTTTGCCGCGAGGCTTTGCTGTCGAGGCAACTGAGCATCAGATCGCACAGAAGCCCGGCGCGCGGCACATCCTCGATTCGCTGCCGCAGGGCGATCACTTCGAGTGACGGATTGATACGGCGCAGTTTGTCGGCCTGGGCCTCGACCTTGGGCCGGCCAACGTCCCGGCTCTCGATGTTCTGGACTGACAGGTTGGCGGGCTCATAGATGTCCGGATCAACGAGCGTGAGCTTTTCGACATTGGCCATGCGGGTCAAGTGCGGCAACAGATGCGACCCTGTGTTCCCACCGGCCCCGGCCACGACAATGTGATGAGTCTTCACGGGCGTCACATCTCCTCCGGAGACCACGAGAAACCTGCGTTGAGGGCGGTGGCCTGGTCGCAGAACGTGCACTTTTCCGCGTAGGTCCAGCAGGGGAGATCGGCCGACTCGTGGTACCAGACACCACAGCCGGGGCAGCGAACGGATGGGGACTCTGGTTCGATCAACTGGCGGCAACGGCCGCAGAAGACCTGCCGGTCGGACCCGGGGAATGGCTCAACTGTTGCAAGGGTCTCGGTGGAGAAGTAGAGCTTGTCAGCGCCGGAGCGGATTTCGTCGCGGTCGTCGAGGACGCAGAGGCCGGCGGGCAGCGTGCGACCGTTTACGCGGAGGCCGGAGGCTGAAGGGGCTATGAGAGCCCAGGACCGAGTTCCGGCTGCGCCGGCGCATATCAGGCGGGCTGGTTGCGAGTGCGTCGCAGGGTTTTCGGGCGCGGCGGCCTGGCTGGCGAGCAGACCAGCAAGGTCGATGCCAACGCCGTCCAGCCGTTGTGCGCCCCACCCGCTCTCGTCCCGGACCCAGAGATGTGCCATTTGGAATCGCTGCCTCGACTATCAGGATGCCCGAGGCGCGAATGGGAAGGGACGATCACTGAATGGGTTGCTTCTCCAGTGGGGCGAAGGGGCGTGAAATGGGGAAAAGGGCGGGTGGGACTGTCAACCCCGGACACCGCCGATCACTTGATTCGAGTCAGTGCGAAAAGTATTCCGAGGTTTTTATAGATCGATGCTGCTAAAGCTATAGAATTGCTTGGATTCGGGGGAAGGCATCTTCTCCGACGCAGAGGAGCCATCAGAGGAGCGCGCAGATGAAAGCGAAGACTGTGGTTGTCACCGGGGACTTTACGCTGGATTGGAATCTGGCGCGGAATCCGCGGCTTGCGCCGCAAAGGGGGTTGTGGGAGCCGGATGTATGGACCCGGCTTAGATGGCAGCGGGGCGGGGCAGGATTGCTGGCCGATCTGGTGCGGGGCGTGGTAGCGGGGATTCGCACGCGCGCGGAATACGAACTTCTGGAGCCGCAGACTCCGCGCCGGCTCGAAACCGGTATTGGCCAGGCCATCGATTCGGAGGATCCGCGCTACCATCATTCCTATGCTTCCTGGAAGCTCTTCGATTATGCCGCCAAGGGCACTCAGACAGCTAAGTGGAAGGAAAAGCAGGCCTGGCGCGTGGAGGATTTCATGGGCGCCCGACGCGCGGCGGCGGAAGGCCGGAGAGACTGGGCCAGGGTCCTGAATGATGATGCCGACGCCCAGATCGTAGTGCTGGACGATGCCAACCTTGGATTCCGCGACGACCCCACACTTTGGCCTGACGCCCTCTCGGCCGGCAGTAAGCCCTGGGTGCTGGTCAAGATGAGCAGGCCTGTCGCCCACGGCCCTCTCTGGGATCACCTCTGCAAGCATCACTCCGGAAAACTGATTGCGATGATGACCGTGAACGATCTTCGCCTGACTGAGGTAGAGATCAGCCGCGCGCTTTCCTGGGAGCGCACAGCGCAGGACCTGGTCTGGGAGCTTGCTTACAACAGCGCCCTGGGCAGCCTGAAGAAGTGCGCCCATGTGGTTGTCTCCTTCAATGCGGACGGTGCGTTCCTGTGTTCGAGGGAGAGCGAGGCCGAGGCGCGGTACAGCCTGTTATTCGATCCGGAAGGCATCGAAGGGGCGTGGGAGAGGTCTTATCCGGGACGGATGGTGGGTTACTCTTCCTGCCTCGCTGCCGGCATTGTGCGGGAGTTGATGCTGGAACCGGAAAACCCCGTCATGCAGAAGGGAATCTGCTCGGGCCTGTGGGCTCTCCGCTGTCTTCATCGCGAGGGCTATGGCCAGCGCGGCGCCTCCGCGGAAGACGTGACGATCGAGTTCCCGGTGAATCAGGTTACGGGCGCGCTTGAGGCGGAAGAAGCCGCTTGCGGGACAAGGGACGAGTTGGAGAGTGGAATTCAAACGAGGGGCAAGGTTGGCCCCTTCAGGGAAACGGCAGTTCCCGCGCAGATGTCAGAGAGCTTCTGGAGCATCCTGGCCGACCAGTGCAAGGGCAACCTGGAGCAGCGGGCAACGGAAGTTGTTCTCTTCGGACCGAAGGAAAAACTCGCGTCGGTGCCGCTGGGACGCTTTAATAATCTTCTAACGGTCGACCGGCAGGAGATCGAAAGCCTGCGCACCATAGGCTCGTTGGTCAGCGAGTACGTTGCGCATCCCCGGCCGGAGAGCCCCCTGTCCATCGCTGTGTTTGGCCCGCCCGGATCGGGCAAGTCGTTCGGCATCAAGCAGCTCGCGCTTTCCCTGCGGCCCGGGGAGATCGAGATCCGGGAGTTCAACCTCTCCCAGTTCCGTTCCTTCGAGGAGCTTCTGGCGGCCTTTCACCAGGTTCGCGACATCGGGCTGACCGGCAAGCTGCCGCTGATCTTCTGGGACGAGTTCGACAGCGATTTTGAGGGATCATACGGTTGGTTGAAGTACTTCCTGGCCCCGATGCAGGACGGGATGTTTCAACAGGTAGGGATGTCGCATCCGATCGGCAAGGCGATCTTTGTTTTTGCCGGCGGCACTTCTGACAGCTATGAAAAA
>CAYWSR010000005.1:0-54834 GCA_964460385.1 uncultured Occallatibacter sp.
CTAGGGTCTGGGAAAACGAGGCGTCCGATGCTGCGATCGCTCAAGCGTGCAGCGTTGGACGCCCGCTCTCTGTCAGGTGCCCGCTCTCTCAGGTCAGGTGTTTCTTGAGGAATGCAAGGGACCGGGCACGCGCCTCAAGCGCCGAAGCAGCATCGTAACTGGCGCGCGCATCGCAGTTGAACCCGTGCCCGGCTTCATACCAGTAAATCTCGACCTCGGGGTGCAAGGACTGCACCTTCTCGACTTCTTCGGCGGGGATGTGCGCGTCTTGAGAGCCGAAGTGCAGCATCACCGGCACAGCGGGCGTCTCGGATGCAAATCTCGCGATTTGCCCTCCGTAATAACCCACGGCCGCTGCAATCGGCAGCCGGCACGCGGCCAGCCACGCCAAGGTTCCACCGAAACAGTAGCCGATTACGCCCACTTTCTTGCCGGTTTCCTTGCAGAAATCCACCGCGGCAGCAACGTCGGCCAGCGACTTATCTATATCGAGTCTGGGGATGAAGCTGCGCGCGGTCTGCATGTCCGCGCCCTCGTATCCCAACTCGACGTTTGGCTCAATCCGATCGAAGAGCGCTGGAGCTACGGCCAGGAATCCATCCTTCGCATAGCCGTCTGCCACGGAACGAATGTGGGCGTTGACGCCGAAGATCTCCTGGACGACAACCAGCGCCGCAATCGGCTCCCCATCCGGCCGCGCAACGTATGCGCCCAAAGCTTGCCCGTCGCTGGCGTGCAGGGTAATGCGTTCGCTCATCTCGCTGCTCAACTCCCAGGCTCCTCGACTCTGCCAGTATCTATGGAGCAGCGGAGTTCTTCAAGCGAATCGTTCTCCGATATGAAGAGGTGCTAGTTCACCGTCGGCGGCAGCATGAGCGGCTTGCGCGGGCCCATCTCTTCGCGCACCAGGGTGAGCCCCAGGATGCAGCGCTCGAATCGGTCGCTGAGCCGGGCAAACAGCGGCGCTTCCTCCTCATATTCGAAGAGGTTGAACTGGCTGACGATGTAGTAGCTCTCTTTGCCGGCGTGGATCAGCTCGCCGAGGCTGGGCCGATGGTGGCGCATACGGCGCCC
The DNA here is from genome assembly GCA_964460385.1 of uncultured Occallatibacter sp. Taxonomy (GTDB): domain Bacteria; phylum Acidobacteriota; class Terriglobia; order Terriglobales; family Acidobacteriaceae; genus Telmatobacter. The sequence goes on from CAYWSR010000005.1 coordinate 1,075, forward strand.
GGAGTTCATCGCCTCCGGATACATGCCGGCAACAAACAGCGCGTAATCGCCGATGTGTTTGCGCAGCGCGCGCTCCGCGTCAAAGGAGGGCGCCGTGCCGTGGACCGGATCGGCCGACCTCATCATCTCGGCGAGTTCCTCGATGGGCCTGCCCATCTCATCGCGCACCTGGTAGAGCTTGTCGGACTCTGAAAACTCGCACAGCAGACGCGCTACGTAGGCGGTGACGTCGGGATCGTTCAAGCCCAGCTTGCCTTCGTAGCTGTTGCGAACCATCTGCTGGAAGAAAGGCTCAAGTGGGTGAGTCTGGCTCTGCATACAGACCTCCGACGACTGCGCGCGAGCAGCCGGCTTGCTTTGTGGGCAATGGCCGGTTGCTTGTCGAGTGCAAAGCCGGGGACGCCAGCCAGTGCCTGCTTGTGTTGCTTTGACACAGAGCTTATCGGATTTGTTGCGATGTGCAAGAGGGAGGGACCAACATTGTTAGCAGAGGATGAATTCGATTGCGAAAGGGGGCCGGCCGAGGATGGGCCGAACGCAGAACGAGAGTCGCGGAAGACAACAGCAAAAAGGGCAGCCCCGGAGGGCTGCCCTTGTGATCATGATTCGGCTCCGCGCTAGACCGCTGCGCCCACATGCGCTTCGAGCTGGGCCAGCCGCGCGGCCAGAATCCCCTCCAGCTTGACCAGCGCTGCGGAGAAGCCTTCGATGCCTTCCTTCAGCTTGTCGGTGGCCATGCGGTCGGCCGCGTGCATTGCTTCAAAGACATCCTTGTCCATGGGGATGCGCTCAATTGCCATCGTCTTCGCAGCTTTGGGGTCGAGCTTGCGCGGCAGTGGGCCCTGCGTTGTCTCAAGCTCGGCCAGCAGCTGCGGTGAGATGGTGAGCAGGTCACATCCGGCCAGCTCGGTAATCTCGCCGATGTTGCGGAAGCTTGCGCCCATGACGACGGTTTTGTAGCCGAACTTCTTCAAGTAGTTGTAAATCCGGGTGACGGACTTCACGCCCGGGTCGTCGGCGCCGTAGAAGTCGCGGCCCTGGTCCTTCTTGTACCAGTCGAGGATGCGCCCGACGAAGGGCGAAATCAGCGTGACGCCGGCCTCGGCGCAGGCCACCGCCTGATGCAGCCCGAAGAGCAGCGTCAGATTGCAGTGGATGCCTTCGCTTTCGAGCGTGTGCGCCGCCTGAATGCCTTCCCACGTCGACGCAATCTTGATGAGGATGCGCGCGCGACCGATGCCCGCCGCGTCGTACTGCGCAATGATGGCGCGCGCTTGCGCAATGGTCGCATCGGTGTCATAAGAGAGCCGCGCATCGACTTCAGTGGAGACGCGCCCAGGGACAATCGCGAGGATTTTTTTGCCAAACGCGATCGCCAGCCCCTTGAAGGCAAGCTTGGCCACCTCCTCATCTTTGGCCTTGTCGCCCAGTTGCTTGCGCGCATCCAGCAGGACTCCGTCGACGATGGGCTGATAGTGGGGCATCTGTGCCGCGGCGGTAATCAGCGACGGATTGGTGGTGGCGTCCTGGGGATGAAATTTCTCCATCGCCTCCATGTCGCCAGTGTCGGCAACGACGACGGTGTACTTTCGAAGCTGTTCGAGCAGATTTCTGGGCATGAAACCTCCAGGGAAGTGGGGAAGAGCGGGGTGGGGAAGCGCCGCGTACCCGTTCAGTGTACCGCTAATCCCTATGGGTTAGATGAACGCGGGCTGCTGTGGGTTTTCGGGGAAGTTCGCAATCAGGGCTGGGGCGCGCTCTCCTGTGCCTCAGCGGAACGGCCACTTTCGTGTCCAGTCTGGTCAAGTGCGGTGACAGCATAGCGATACGTCTGTCCGGGGCGCACATGGGCATCGTGGAAAGCTGGCCCCACCACCGGTTCGACGGGCGAGATGCGCTGCCAGGGACCATCCCCTTCGCGCCGATAGACCGCGTAACCGGCCAAATCGGCATCGGTATTCGCCTTCCAGCTCAAGTCGATAGAGATTTCTGCGGCGGTCTGCGTGGCGATCGCTGCGAGGCCGGTGGGAGTCTCTGGAGGAAAGATGTCAGCCGCGTCTACGCGGATGGGATCGGAAAGCGGACCGGCGAGTTCGAGCGACTGGGATTGCTCGGTGGGTCCGGCCTGGGCCGATCCGCTGGGTGCTTGCGCGGTTTGCGGCGGTTTGCCCTCTGCCGGACCCGTCACCGTCACGCGGATCACGCGCTGGGCTCGGTACTCATACGTCTGCCCGAGGCGGATGTCTTTATCGATGGCGCGCGGCGTTTCGTCGGGTGCTTCGACCACAAGCGATCTCTCAACCGGCTCAGGTTCAGGCGCAAGCAAACCGGTCTGGCCCTGCGGTTTCGCCGGCGCCGGGGTTACGAGCTTGCGATGCAGCCGAATCACTGTCGTTGTACCGGTCTCCGCGTTGGCAACCCAGTGCAGAACCACTCCCTGCTTGCGGACCTCCGCGGCCAGGCCCATGACTGCGGGCGGCGCTTGCCCGGCAAGAATTACGGCCCCGTTCGACAACCCCGCCGACCGGCCTTTCTTATTTTTCAGCTCCACAAAGTAGGTGAGTTTGCGCGGAGAGCCCGTTGCAAGCGCCGACGGCAGTGTCTCAGTGAACGTGCCGTCAGCTTTCGGCGGAAGCGTCAGGTCTGCTCCGGCCTGCGCGCAGGCGCCATCGCCTTCCCGGCGGCAAATGTGCACAAGAACGCTGTCTTTCAGCTTCAGCTTGTCAGTGTTTTTCTCCGGCATCGTCCAGGTCAGTTTCACCGCATCGCCGGTGCGATCTGCCGATAGATCGCTCACCGGGTCAGGCAGATTGAGCGACGGCGGCAGGGGCACTCCCGGGGTGCCGCAGCCAGCCAGGCCGCTCGACACGAGGCCAATCGCCGCAGCGAGTGCAGCAACGGCAAAGCCGCATCGGATTCCGCGTGCGAACGTCATTGCCTTCTCAGTCTAATGGAACCGGGGTTCGCCCTGGCTCGGCCCGGCTTCGTTCAATAGATTCCAGGAAACAGTCGCTTTGTGGTGCGGCCGTAGTCTTCGTATTCGGTCCCGAATGCCTCGCGAAGCACTTTCTCCTCGACGTGGATCCGGTAGAGCACGGCCAATGTGGGCGTGATGAATACAACCGCGACGCATGCCCACGTACGCGAGTGCAGTGCAAAAGCCAGAAGGATCAACTCCAGGCCAAGGTAGGATGGGTGACGGACAATGCCGTAGAGCCCGTTCCGGCGCAACTGCTGGTCGTTGCGCATGGCCACGTTTGCGCTAAAGGCTCTGCCCAGCGAAACGATTGCGGCGATGCGAATGGCCAGACCAACTAGAAGTATTCCAAAGGCAAGCGGCCGCAGCCAGGTATGACTTCCGGGCATATCGACTGGGAGGATGGTGTGCATCCATCCGTCGATCCTTGAGACGGAAATGATCACAACCCAAAGGATCAGTTGGGACCCTCGATCCACTACTTTGCCTTCACCCTTTCGGGTCGAGGTAAATAGAGCCAAAAGAATCTCTGCGATGAGCCATGTGTATCCGAGCGCGCTAAAGAGGAATTCGAGAGTCATCGCAGCTTCGAGTCTGCTTCTATTGATTGGTTGGGATGGGGCTGGGACCTTGCCTGAGCTATTGTAACGAGCGTTCCCCGGCCTTCGGATGGAGCATCTGCCTGAAGCCGTTGAGAGAGAAACGCCGCTCGGATGTCGTGTTCTTGCTTCGGTGTGCGAGCGGGCTTGGCGGCGCCCCGCTCCCATCAAGTCCCGCAAGGCCGTAGTCTGCCAGCCCTTCGGTTCGCTACAATGGCCCGTCGTCGCGCCACGTCAAGCGGCCGTGCTGAAGCCCGCTCCGCCGAAGCCGACCTCCGTCTCGAAAGGACCCCGCACGCATGTTGATCTTTGCTGCGATTCTCGCCATCTTTGTGTACGGAATGATTGCCGCCATGCTGGGCACCATTCTGCCTGATCTCTCGGATCGATTCCATCTGACACCCACGCAAAACGGCACCATCGCCTTCTCGCAGGCTCTCGGCCTGATCATCGCCTCGGTGGGCGTGGGGCCGCTGCTCGATACTCAGGGCGACAAGGTTGGCCTGATTCTGGGTCTTGCACTGATTGCCATCGCGCTGTTCCTGCTTCCGCGCTCCAAGGGCTATGTGAGCATTGTTGTTCTGCTGTTTCTGCTCGGCGTGGGCGGCGGCATCGTGGTCACCGGCGCCAACGCCCTGGTGAGCGGCGTGAGCGAGGCGCATCGCGGCACGGCCTTGAACCTTCTCAATCTCTTCTTCGGGCTCGGCGGCCTGGCCACCCCGTTTATCAGCGCCAACCTCTTCAAGCGCAACTGGGTCCGGCTCTGCTACACCGTCGCCTCGGTCACCGTGGTGGCCCTGGCCATTCAGGCGGCAACGCAGATGCCCGCGTCCACCGGTGCGGGGGGCTTTGTGCTGGCTGAGGCCGGCCCTGTGCTCGGGCGTCCGCTTCTGTTCCTGCTCGGGTTCCTGCTGTTCTTGTATGTGTCGTGTGAAGTGGGCGTGTGGAACTGGCTGCCCCGCCACCTTATCGCGCAGGGTATTCCGGAGTCGAAGGCGCTCAACATTCTCTCGCTGGGATTCGCTCTGGGCTTGCTGATTGGGCGCGTTGCTGTCTCGCGCATTCTGCTGGGTGTGCCGGAGGTCGAGGTTACGCTGGCAAGTTCGGTGGCCATGGCGGTTACGACCTATCTGATGCTCAAGACCAGCAAGCCTACGGTAGCCTTTGTGTTGGTGTTCATCGCCGGGGTGTCCATGGCTCCGGTATTTCCGACAACGCTGGCTATGGTGGGCAACGCCTTCCCGCGCATGAGCGGCACGGCCATCGGCTTTGCCATTACCTGCGGGTGGGCGGGGCTGGCGGTGAGTTCGCGGCTGATCGGCGCAATCGCCGGGGACGATCCGGCGCGGCTCAAGAAAGCTCTACTGCTCATTCCAGGCGCGGCGGTGCTGATGATTGGGGTGAACCTGGTGATCTGGGCGGGAATTGTTTAATGAAAGTCCTGTTCATTGGCGGCACAGGGAACATCAGCCTGGCGGTTACGCAACTCGCGGCTGCGCGTGGGATCGAGCTGACGCTGCTGCGGCGCGGGCAGCGACCGGCCGATCTGCCGGAGGGCGTGGGCACTCTTGTTGGTGACGTTTCGGACGAAGCGGCAATAGCAAAGGCGCTCGACGATCGACACTTCGACGCGGTGGTCGACTGGATCGCTTTTACTCCGGACCAGATCGAGAGGGACATAAGGCTGTTTCGCGGACGCTGCGATCAGTTTGTTTTCATCAGCTCGGCCAGCGCGTATCAGCGGCCAGTGGGCGACTACCTGATTACGGAGTCGACGCCGCTGGCCAACCCCTTCTGGCAGTACTCGCGCGACAAGATCGCCTGCGAAGAGCGGTTGATGGTGGCCTACCGCGACGAAAGTTTTCCGATCACCATCGTGCGGCCTTCGCTGACCTACGGCAACACGCAGATTGTGCTCGCGGTGAACAGTTGGCAGAGGTCCTTCACCGCCATCGACCGGATGCGCAAGGGGAAAAAGGTGATTGTGCCCGGCGACGGATCGTCGCTGTGGTGCATCACTCACAACAGCGATTTCGCCAAGGGGTTTGTCGGGCTGCTCGGGCATCGACAGGCCATCGGCCACGCCTTCCACATCACCAGCGACGAGGTGATGACCTGGGACCAGTTCTACCGCATCACGGCCGAGGCCGCGGGCGTGGAGGCCCGGATCGTCCACATCGCGTCTGATTTTCTGGGCGCATGCGATCCCGGCGAGATCGGCAGCCTCACCGGCGACAAAGCCTCGAGCGTCGTCTTCGACAACACCAAGATCAAGCGCTTCGTTCCCGGCTATTGCGCGACGGTTCCGTTCGCTGAAGGGATTCGGCGGACCATCGACTGGTTCGATGCCGACTCGGCGCGGAGGGTGATCGATCGCGAGGCCAGTGCAAAATGGGACACGATCATCGAGGCGTATGAGGCGGGGCTGAGCGAGGCGCAGCGAAGGCTGCGGCCGTGAGCCTTGCATCAGGCCGTCTGTTCATCGTTTCCGTTTCGATATCTTCTTTTCGCCGCTCTGTTTCTTCTCAATCGCGAAGGCCCGGCAGAATGCCTCCGCTGCGGCAGGGCCGATGTCGTCTTTGGTCAGGCGCGCCTCTCCGGGGAAAATGTGCACGTAGAGCACCGGGCCGAGCAAGAGCGCCATCGAGTGCTCGAGGTTGAGCGAGCGCGGCAGCAGGCCGCGGTCGATTGCGCGGCGCAGAAGGTTGCGAATCGCCTTGCGCGGAGGCTCCATTACGCGGTTGCGCCATGCCTTGCCAAACTCCTTGTGGGTCGCGGAGTAAGCAATCAGCGCCGGCACAATCCGCTGGTGGTGCTCGTCAAACTCCTCCGGATGGCGCCGCGTGAGCACCGTCGAAAGATCGCGGCAGAGGTCACCCGTGTCGACGTCCTCGCGCTCGCGATCAAGCCCATGGATGAAGCACATCACCTCGAGCAGCAGGGCTTCCTTATCTTCCCAGTGGTTGTAGATGGTGGCCTTGCTCACCCCCGACTGCTGGGCGATCGCATCCATGCTGGCCGCCTCGACGCCGCGCTTGGCAAACAGGTCGAGCGCGGCTCGAAGCACTTTCTCGTGAGCTTCAATACTGCGCGAACGCACCATCGCTAAATCTCAATTTTCGAGAACCGGTAAGCGCCGAAGACAAGAAGCACCACACCGGCGCAGGCCAGCACCACAATATCCGTGATCGGGCTGAAGGTTGACGTGCCCAGCAGCATCGATCGCATGCCGTCAATGCCGTACGAGAGCGGGTCGATGCGCGTGGCGATCATCAGCGGCCATCCCTGTCCAGCGAGTGGAAACATCGCGCCGGAAAGGAAGTAGATTGGCATCACCATAAAGTTCATGATGAGCTGGAATCCCTGCATATCCTGCAGGCTTGAGCCCACAGCCACGCCCAGCGCCGCGAAGACGAGCGAAATGGCCAGCATGAAGACGATAGCCAAGGGGATGTGCCACCAGTTCACCGGGCGAAATCCGACGATAAGCGCAATGATCAACACCAGCAGGCCCTGGATGACGCTTACCGTCATGCCGCCCAGCGTGCGGCCGATCATGATCTCGATGCGCGGCACCGGCGCGACGAGCATCTCTTTCAGGAACCCGAACTGGCGGTCCCACAGCAGGCCGAGACCGGAGAAGATCGACGAGAACAGCACGCTCATGCCGATTACGCCCGGCGCGATGAACTGCAGGTAGCTGCCGAAGCCCGCGCGCTTGAAGACCGAGCCAAGCCCGAAGCCCAGCACAAGAAGGTAGAGCATCGGCTGGCCCAACGAAGCAATGACCTGCGCTCGCGAGCGCGTATACCGCTTCAACTCACGCAGCCATAAAATGTAAATCGCTGTCATCGTCTCCCTCCCTGCTGCCACATCTTTGCAAACTGCCGCATCGTGTCTGTCGCGCTTGCGCTTTCGTCGCGAATCGTCGTCCCGGTCAGCTTCAGGAACGCATCCTCAAGCGTCGCCGTTCCGGTCTGCTCCTTGATCTGGGCGGGCGTCCCCTGCGTCACCAGCTTGCCGTGGTCGATGACGCCGATGCGGTGCGCAACGCGGTCGGCTTCGTCCATGTAGTGCGTGGTGAGGAAGACGGTGACTTTCTCGGCCTCGTTCACCTTCTTCACGTGGGTCCACAGCTGGTTGCGGCTCTGCGGATCGAGCCCCAGCGTTGGCTCGTCGAGAAACAGAATGCGCGGTGTGTGCAGAAATCCGCGGGCGATCTCCAGCCGCCGCTTCATTCCGCCGGAGAACTTCTTCACCTGCTCGCCGCGCCGGTCCCACAGTTCAAAGAGCTTCAGCAGTTCCTCGGTGCGGTGCTTCCTGAGCTTGTGCGGCACATGGTAGAGCACGCCGTGGAAGTCCATGTTCTCCTGCGCCGTCAGTTCGCCGTCCAGGCTGGGGTCCTGAAAGACGATGCCGAAGCGCTTGCGGACTTCGTTCTTGTCCGTCAGCGGATTGAGTCCATCGAGCTCCATCGTTCCGCTGGTTGGCTTCAGCAGCGTGGTCAGCATTTTGATGGTTGTGGTTTTTCCCGCTCCATTGGGACCGAGAAAGGCAAAGATCTCTCCTGCCGCGACGTCGAACGAAACATCGTTCACGGCCGTGAACGTGTCGAACGTCTTCACCAGGTTGCGGACGCTGATCATGAATGGACCTCCGGGCGCTTGACCCTCCGGCAGATCGACCTCTGGACGCATGGCATCGCGTCGGCCGACTTTCCGACCGTAACCATACTGAACGGTTCAGTTCAGTTGTGTCAAGTGAGCAGAGGAAGGGGCGCCGGCCTTTTTTGATCGGCGCTCAGAATGTGAACGAAGTGCGGGCCTGGAGACTGGCGCTACCGCTTGGGTGTTTTCCTTGCCAGTCCCTTTTTCGCGACAGCTTTCTTCGCGGGTGGGTTCGCACTCTTCCTCGGCGCGGGCTTGGCGGGCTTCTTTGACGGTGGATTGCTTTTTCCGGCCTTCTTAACGGGGGCCGACTTCTTGCCTGCGCCCTTCACGGGCTTGGTTGGCGCTGTTGGTTTGGCTGGCGGGGTTGGCTTTGCGGGCGGCGTTGGTTTCACGGGCGCCGTCGGCTTTGTCGGCGGCGCTGCGCTGTTGCCTATGCCGTTCACGGTGAGCTGCCCGGTCTTCAGGTTTACCGAAACTGTGTCCTTGACGGTTGCGGCGCTGCCCCTCGGCGCCAGCTTGAAACTCGCGGTCAGCGTCTTGCCGTCGCACTGGAGCGTAAGGTAGCCGAACTCGGCGATCGGCGCGACTTCGAGCTTGTGGTCGCCCACCACAGTGCCTGCCGCCGGCGATCCATCCATCGGGGCCGTTGCCGCGAAGCCGCCGGATCCCGAAACAATGTACGGAACCTGCCGACCGTTCACCGTGCGCGTGAAACGCTGGTAGAGGTGCGCGTGCCCGTTCAACAGCATATCGGGCCACACTCCGGCGCTTTTGCAGCAACTGTCGATATCCTGCATCAGCCCTCCGCTGCCCCCGGTTTTGGCATCGCAGGAGAGCGGCGGATGGTGCACCGCGACAATAATCGCCCGCTTGCCTGCCGCCTGGTCAGGCGCGAGGCGCTTCAGTTCCGAGGTCAGAAAGGCAAGCTGGACGTCCGAAATGGGATAGTGCCCGCCCTGCGACGAGATCACTCCGCCGCCTGTGTCGAGCACGTTGGAGTAGAGCCCGACGATTGAGACAAACGGCGCATCGAGAGTGAAGTAGACGCTGGGCTGGGTCATGGTGCTGCGGGTGATGGTGGGCGCGTCGGGCGAGGGGGCTGCCGTGGCAGCGCAGAAGTTTGCCAGAAACGCAGTCAGGGTGGGATTTTGAGGCGCGCTCGAAGTCGTTCCAAAGCACATGCCGTCGTGATTGCCGGGAATGGCGAAGATGGGACGGTCGTATTCGCGATAGGGCTCGTAGAACTGGTCGTAATAGTACTGCGCCTCGCCAAAGTTGTAGACAACATCGCCCAGGTGGAAGAAGAACGCCGGGGCATTCGCTCCTCCGGCAGCTACATCCGCGACCAATGCATCGGCCACCGCCCCCTGCTGCGCGATCGACGTCGCGGCAGACTCCTGCGCGCCTGTTTTTGCTGCGCCCGTGTCGCCCACCGAGTGGAAGGTGATGGTTCCGGCCACCTGGATCGCCGCCATCGTCGCTGCCGGAAGGTAGTCAGCCAGGTTGATATTGAGCGGCACGCCTGGGCGCGGCGGCGGAATGGGCTGGATCAGGTTCTTGTTCTTCAGGTAATAAGGCGAGTTGTAGTAAGCCTCGCTGGTGTTGTTTACCTGGAACGCGTCTTCATCCGGCGTGGGCTTCGGGTCGGCGTAGAGTTGGCCCTGCGGGCCGGTCATGCTTGGCTTGAAACCCATGGTCGCTTCTCCTCATTGTGGGGATTGTCGGTGGGAAATGCTCCGGGCGAGCTCGCTCGGGCAATGACAACCCTCCCACGCGTCCCCGCCCGTGTCAAGACAGTTGGCAATTTGCTATTGGCAAAGAATGAAGTGGGGCGGTTACTGCGGCGAGCGGAGCCATCAATCTAGCCCTTGAACTCGCGCAGCCGCCTGCAGGCTTCGTCAAGCTCGTCGTCCTTCTTGGCGAAGCAGAACCGCAGCAGGTTCTCGCCTTTGCCATGCCGAAAGAATGCCGAACCTGCCACCGCGGCCACGCCCGTCTTCCTGAGCAGATGCCGCGCCTTTTCGGCCGCCGTTGCTCCCTCGACCGCGGAGACATCGGCCAGCACGTAGTAGGCCCCGGCCGGTACCGTCGGTTTCATCCCCGCCGCTCGCAAAGCGCCCAGCATCCTCTCGCGCTTTTCCTGGTAGTCGGTTGCGATCTGCGTGTAAAAGCTCGGCGGCAATTGCTCGAGGCCCGCGGCCGCGCCGTGCTGCAGCGCCGAGGGCGCGCAGACGTAGGTCAGGTCGTGGAAGTAGGACATTGCGCCCATCCAGCGCGCATCGGCCGTGGCATAGCCCAGCCGCCAGCCGGTGATGCTGAAGGTCTTGGAGAATCCGCTCATGGCGATGGTGCGTTCGCGCATGCCGGGAAGAGTGGCCGGGGCAATGTGCTTTGCGCCGTCGTAGACGAAGTACTCGTAGATCTCGTCGGTGATCAGGAACAGGTCGTTTGCGCGGCAGGCTTCGGCAATGGCCTCGATTTCTGACTGGGTGAAGACTTTGCCGCTGGGGTTGGCCGGCGTATTGAGAAGGATGGCTCGGGTGCGTGGACTGATGGCTGTGGCCAGAGCCTCCGGATCGAGGGCGAAACCCTCGTCGGCCAGAGCGACCAGAACGGGGGTCACGCGCATCGATTTGAACGTAGCCACGTGGTAGCCGTAGAACGGCTCAAACAGAATGACCTCGTCGCCCGGGTTGAGGAGCGCCATCGCCGCCGCGTGCAATCCGCCCGTCGCGCCTGAGGCAACCAGAACTTCAGTCTCCGGGTTGTAGCTGAGGCCGTATTCGCGCTCCTGCTTGGCGGCAATCGCCACCCGCAGCCGCTCAATCCCGTCGAGCCGCGTGTAGATGTTGTGGCCTTCGCGCATAGCCTCGATGGCGCCGTCCATCACCGCCCCGGGCACTGGCGTATCGCACACGCCCTGCGACAGGTTGATGCCGCCCATCTGGTCGCAAAGGGTGGTCATGGCGCGGATCTCCGACTGGAGAACGCCGGGGGCGAGCTGGCTGAGGGCCAGACGGGATGCTTGTGTTGTCAGAGACATGGAGAACCCTATGCAGCCATCTTATTGGATGGTCGCGGGGCGGGGAAGCAGCGGGGTTGGTCCCTCTCGCGCTCAACTCCTGTGATCTGGATCACCTGAGAGATTCCCTGCGGCGTAGAATCTGGAGTTTATGCACGAGCTTTCTATCGTCGCGAGCGTCGTGGATTCGGTGACCGAGTCGGCGGCCGCTTTCCCAGGCGCACGCGTCCTTGAGGTCCGGCTCCGCGTGGGGGCGCTGGCCAGCGTCGTGGTCGACTCGCTGGAGTTCTGCTGGGGAATCGCGACTGAGGGTACGGATATTGAGGGCGCCAAGCTCATTGTGCACACGCTTCCGGTCATCCTATGGTGCGAGCCGTGCGGGAAGGCTTCAGAACTGGACGGTGTGCAAAGTTTCCGCTGTCCCCACTGCGGCGAAGCGACCATGGACCTGCGGCAGGGGCGCGAACTGGAGATTGAGTCGATTGAGATTGACGAGGCTGGTGCGATTGAAGAGGCCGGCGAAGCCAAAGAGACTGAGGTACCGCGATGACCACCCGCATTGTTGAACTGCGCCAGGGAATCCTGAAGAAGAACGACGAGCTGGCGCGCTCTCTGCGCCAGAACTTCACGGCGGCCGGGGTACTGGTGCTGAACCTTGATTCCAGCCCCGGCACCGGCAAGACTGCCTTCCTCGAGCGGACACTTCGCGATCTCAGGGCTCGCGGATCCCGCGTCGCTGCTCTCGTGGGCGATCTCGAGACCGACAACGATGCCCGCCGCCTGGCCGCCAGTGGCGCGCCCGTTCGCCAGATCAATACGCATGGAATCTGCCATCTCGATGCCGAGATGATCGAGAAACACCTAACCGGGTGGGAGGGCGTTGAGCTCGCCGGTCTGGACTACCTGTTTATTGAGAACGTTGGCAACCTGGTCTGCCCGTCGAGCTATGACCTCGGCGAAAAGATCCGCGTAGCGCTGCTCTCCGTGACCGAGGGCGAAGACAAGCCGCTGAAGTATCCGACTCTGTTCAACTCGGCCGATGCGGCGGTGATTACGAAGATGGATATCGCTGAGGCGTGCAGCTTCGACCGGGAGCTCGCCCTGAGGAACATCAACGAGATACGCCCCGGCATCCGCATCTTCGAGACCAGCTCAAAGACCGGCGCTGGGATGGAGGACTGGCTGGCGTACCTGGAGGAGCAGCGAGCCAAGCGCTCATCCTAACCTAGGTAAGCTGAGGAGATAGCAGCAAGGATGGTGACCTGTGCCCACGAGGAAAACTACTCCGGAGATCGGCAAGGCTGAGGTGGAAGCCTACCTGGCCGTGGTGCCCGAGCCGGCCCGCACCACACTAGAGAAGCTGCGCGCGATCATACGCTCTGCCGCGCCCAAGGCGGCCACCGAGGAGCTTGCCTATCGCATTCCTTCGTTCAACTACAAGGGCTCGCTTGTCTCCTACGCGGCGTTCAAGAAACACTGCAGCTTCTTCCCCATGGGCGCCCGCGCCATTGAGGAGTTTGCCGAAGAGCTCAAGGGCCTCCGCGTCACCAGGGGGACGGTCCACTTTCCTCTGGACGAGCCTCTGCCCAAAGCGTTGATTACAAAGATGGTGAAGGCCTGCGTGGCGCGGAACGAAGCGAAGGTACGGAAGACGGCAGAGAAAAGTGTGCTAAAGTAGTCTTGGGTAACACCTTGGAGTACTTAGTATGCCAACTACAGCGACGACCAGCCTGAAGCTTGATTTGGAACTTAAAGAGCGAGTGCAGCGGCTTGCCTCGGCGCGGCGGAGGACGGCGCACTGGATCATGCGCGAGGCTGTGGAGCAGTACGTGGGGCGGGAAGAGAAGCGGGAGGAATTTCGGGCGGCGGCGCTGAGGGCGTGGGATGAATATCAGACGAATGGCCTGCACGCGACTGCCGAGGAGGCCGACTCCTGGCTGGCAATGCTCGAAGCGGGCGAGGACGCCCAGGCCCCAGAATGCCACGTCTGAAGTGGTCGCCGAATGGGCTGCGGGATTTGGCCCGGCTGCACGATTTTCTTGCCTCCAAAAGCCGGGATGCGGCCAAGCGGGCGATCAAGGCGATCCGGCAGGGCGTGAAGCTGCTAGGCAAATTCCTGGAGATGGGCCGTCCTGTGGAGGAGATGCCGGAAGAGTTTCGCGAGTGGATCGTTGAATTCGGCAGCGGGGCGTACGTGGCGCTGTATCGGTATGACGGCAAAGAAGTGGTGATTCTTGCGGTGCGGCATGGGCGCGAGGCGGGGTACTGAGCATTCGAACCGGCCAGAGTCAAATAGGTATACAATGTATACACGAGGTTGGTTTGATGGCGAACAGCATGGTTCATATCCGTGTCAATGGAGAAGTGAAGGAGCAGGCTGCGAAGGCGCTGGCCGGAATGGGCCTCACCGTCTCCGACGCGGTGCGGATTCTGCTCACGCGCATAGCCGCCGAGAAGGCGATGCCTTTTGAGGTGCGAGTTCCCAATCGCGGGACCCTGGAGGCGATGGAAGCCGGAGAGCGCGGCGAAGTGAACCGTGCTGCCAGCATCGCGGGGATGATGGCGGAATTGAATGCGGACGATTGAGTGGACCTCGGCCTTCAAACGCGACTTCAGACGCGTAAAGGCGACGCCCAGGCACGGGGATTTCGAAACGCTTCTGTCCGGAGTAGGCGACCTGCTTGCCGACGACAAACCGCTCGCGGAAAGGCACCGCGATCATGGACTGAGCGGCAATTGGAAGGGCCATCGCGAATGCCACTTGAAGCCTGACCTGCTGCCGATATACAAACTCCCGGATGAAAAGACTCTGCGCTTTGTGCGTATGGGGTCGCACAGCGACCTTTTTGCTCGATGAGGGAGTGAAGTGGGCTACTGATGATCGCAAATAGATTTGGCACCATTCGCGAGGCCAAGGAGTATCTCGCCGGCAGGATCACCGAGGAGGCCTCGCACGAGGGCACGCGGCTGACGGAAGTCGAGCGCAAGATGCTCTATTTTTCAGAGACCGGCTGGACGCTGCCCGACATGATGAAGGTCAGCGAAGAGTTCGACCGCGACTACGACCAGGGTGAGTACGAGGCGAAGATTGGCAGCCTGGTAATCCGGCTCTTGGCGGCGCAGGACGAACAGGGAGTGGAGGCCTGGGATGAGGCCGTGGCGAAGATCAGCGATGAGGACCACTACATCCTCGTTCCGATCGATGCGGCGAAGCCTGCTGAGCCCGCGAGCAAATGGCTGCCTGTCTTGTCGGGGCCGGTCAGGAAATCGCACGGTGACACGGTCCGGCTCATTCTGGTCGCGCTGGCGGCGTCAGCGTTGATGTTCCTGTTGCTTTGGTGCCGGGGCTACTTCATGGGCCGCGCACACTTTTGACCAGGCCAAGGTCCTTCAACGTGATCTAAATCACATTCCCGGACCTTTCCGAGCGGTATAAGCGGTATAAAGGATTGCCATGTGTTTAGCCATACCAGGTCGGGTCGACGAGGTCTTTGAAGAAAACGGCCTCAAAATGGGCAAGGTGAACTTCGGCGGCATCGTCAAGCGCGTCTGCCTGGACTTTGTCCCCGAGATTCAAGTCAGCGACTACGCGATCGTCCACGTCGGGTTCGCCATCGAACGGGTCGACCAGGAGACAGCGGAGAAGACCCTCGAAGTCTTCCGCAAGATGGGCGTGCTTGAAGAGGAGCTGGCCGACGGAGAAGAAGCTGTGCTCATGGCCGCCAGACGGACGCCGTCAAATTGCCCGGATGGCAGCTGTGCGGTGGAATCCGTGAAAGATGCGGTTGGTTGAGGTTTGTAGTTTCCCACCTGGCCGCAAAAAACAAAGGCGCGGCTAGGATGGGGCACCCGCACCAGGCACGGCGCGGGAACAATTCAGATTTCCGGGGTGTCTAAGTAGGCAGCACGTTCCACTTAAGCTGACCGAATTCCCCAGGAGGCTCGATCCATGAAAAAGTTCTTGTTGGTATGCGCGGGACTGGCGATTGCCCTCACCTCAGCAACTGCATTCGGGGCCGATCTGACCGGCACATGGTCCGGCGAGATGGCCGGCCAGGACGGCGGCACATTTCGCCTCTCTTACACATTCAAGCAAGATGGCGCCAAGCTGACCGGCTCCGTCAAATCGCCGCAGGGCGACCTGATCCCGATCGCTGACGGCAAGGTCGACGGGGACAAAGTCTCTTTCAACCTTAACGTCAACGGCACGAAAATCTGGCATGAGGGGACCATCAGCGGAGACACCATCAAGCTGACCACAAAAACGGATGCGTCGGATTATCCTGGCGGCGACCTGACGCTTACGCGAGACAAACCGCAATGAAGTACCTCACCGAGTTCCGGGACGGCGAAGTTGCCCAGCGCATGGCGCGCGAGATCCACGCCGTCACCACGCGCCCGTGGAAGATCATGGAGGTCTGCGGCGGGCAAACTCACTCCATCATCAAGAACGGCATCGACCAGATGCTGCCGTCGGGCGTCGAGATGATTCACGGCCCCGGCTGCCCGGTCTGCGTCACGCCCCTCGAGCTCATCGACAAAGCGCTCGCCATCGCCGCGCAACCCGGCGTGATTTTCTGCTCCTTCGGCGACATGCTGCGCGTGCCCGGCACCGACAAAGACCTCTTCCAGATCAAAGGCCAGGGCGGCGACGTGCGCATCGTCTACTCGCCGCTGGACGCGGTGGAGCTGGCGGCCAGGAATCCGGACAAACAGGTCGTCTTCTTCGGGGTGGGTTTTGAAACCACAGCTCCCGCCAACGCCATGAGCGTTCACGTGGCCAGGCGGCGCGGCCTCAAGAACTTCTCCGTGCTCGTGTCGCACGTGCTGGTGCCTCCGGCCATCGCCGCCATCCTTAGCGCGCCGGAGAATCAGGTGCAGGCCTTTCTGCTTGCGGGCCATGTCTGCAGCGTGATGGGCTACTGGGAGTATCCGCCGCTTGCCGAGCTGTTCCGCGTGCCGATGGTCGTGACGGGCTTTGAGCCGCTCGACCTGCTCGACGGCATTCGCCGGACCGTTTTGCAACTGGAGCAAGGCCACTACGAAGTGGAAAACGCCTACGAGCGCATCGTCAGCTTCGAGGGCAATCAGCCCGCGCAAAAGCTGCTCGCAGAAGTCTTCGAGGTTACCGACCGCGCCTGGCGCGGCATCGGCGTCATCCCCAAGAGCGGTTGGCGGCTCAGCCCGGCTTATCGCGAGTTCGACGCCGAGGAACGCTTCCAGATTTCCGGCATTCGCACCGTCGAGTCGCCCCTCTGTCGCGCGGGCGACGTGCTGCGCGGAGTGATCAAACCCGCCGAGTGCGGTGCATTCGGAAAACAATGCACGCCGCGCCATCCGCTGGGCGCGACCATGGTCTCGAGCGAAGGGGCCTGTGCGGCCTACTTTAACTACGGGCGGTTTATGTCGGCGGAAGAACTGGCCTGCGCCGGATCGGGGCTGACTCATGCCTGAAAGCAAAACTTCGCTCGCTGAAAAGGTTGCGGTCGATTTCGCCAACTGGTCCTGCCCGTTGCCTCTGGCCGACTACCCCAACCTCGTGATGGGCCACGGCGGCGGCGGCAAGCTGGGCAACGAGCTGGTCGAGCACCTGTTTCTTCCCGCCTTCCGCAACCCGGCGCTCGAAAACCTCGGGGACGCTGCAGCGCTCGACCTGGGCTCCGGCCGCATCGCAATGAGCACCGATTCGTTTGTTGTGCAGCCGCTGTTTTTTCCCGGCGGGTCGATCGGCGAGCTCGCTGTGAACGGCACGGTCAACGATCTGGCCGTCTCCGGGGCCACGCCGAAATATCTGAGCGCGAGCTTCATTCTTGAAGAGGGCTTTCCGCTCGCCCAACTTGCCGCCATTGTGGAAGCGATGGCCGCCTCCGCAAAGGCCGCCGGGGTCCAGATTGTCACCGGCGATACCAAGGTGGTGGAGCGCGGCCACGGCGACGGCTGCTACATCAACACGACCGGCGTCGGAGTGCTGCGCGCAGAGGTCCAGGTCGGCCCTCACCGCGCTCAGCCCGGCGACGCCATCCTTATCTCCGGCTTCATCGGCGATCACGGCATGGCTATCATGAGCGTCCGCGAAGGGCTCGAGTTCGAAAGCCAGATTCGGTCAGACTGCGCCGCGCTCAACGGCATGATTGCCACGGTGCTCGACGCGGCGGCTGGGTCGGTTCACGCCATGCGCGACCCCACGCGCGGCGGCCTTGCCTCAACGCTGAATGAGATCGCCCGCGCCTCCGGCGTCGGCATCGCGATCGACGAAGCGTCTCTGCCCGTCCGGCCAGAGGTGCAATCGGCTTGCGAGTTACTTGGACTGGACCCGGTCTATGTCGCCAACGAGGGCAAAGCGGTCTTCATCGTCGACGAAGAGGCAGCCGGCGTAGTGCTGGATCTTCTGCGTGGCCACCCGCTCGGCCGCAATGCCGCCCGCATCGGCCAGGTTACGGCGGAACACAAAGGCCTGCTGGTGGCCCGCACTGCAATGGGTTCGAATCGCGTGATCCCGCTGCAAATCGGCGAGCAGTTGCCGCGCATCTGCTAACCAACTTTCTTGCTTCAGTAGAGAGCGCGCGGTTTCCTGTAACATCCCGTATACTCGGTTCGGTCATAATCGAAACAATGCTAAGGTAATTCAACGGTCTGTAAGTGGAGGTCGTTCGAAGTGCAAGCGCGCGCATGCATTGTTGTCCTTCTTTCCATTTGTTGCGTGGGCGGGATCGCGGCCCATGCCAAGGTCAAGGAAGATGTTTCCGGCTCGCTCAAGGGTGTTCAAACCATCGGCGACGCTTTGACGACCGCCGATCAGCGCCCCGTGCACATCCTCTATATGCACGGGATCAACTCCCTGGGATCGGACGATTCCAGAGTCTTCCGCGAATCGATCTGCTCCATCGCGCACCTCTGCGCATCCGACTGGCAGAATGCCGGCACGGAGTATCCGGATTACGGCATATTCGATGTGAACGCGGCTCCGCCCGCACTTCAATACCTCGGCGTTCCCATCTGGACAAACGACAACGATGCCGAGCAGTGGCGCGCTTCGTCTCCGTTCGTTACGCACTATGTGGTCCGGCTGCGCGGGCACAACGCCACTCTGGTGGTGGATGAGATCAACTGGTGGCCGCTCGTTGTCAAGCTGAAATGTCAGCGAATTGTGCCCGGCGACGCGCATCTGGCCGGCCCCAATCGCAGTGTGCTGAACTTCTGCTCCTTGCCGACCAAGAGCAGTCCGGAAAATCCTCAACGGTTCACGGACTATCAGTGGATCCCGGAACAGGAAGCCACGCAACTCGGGCACTTGCCCAACCGGGCCGCCCTCATCAATCGCGAACTCAAGACCGGACTTGAGGACTGGGGATTCTCCGACGTATTTCTCGGTGTAGGTCCTCTTCGTCCGATTCTCGAAGAGGGGATCCGGCAGTTGATTGCGAAATCGGCTGCTTTCGACCCTCGCGCCAGCGCGGGCACAACCTCGGTCCACGAAGGCCGGCAAGCATACAACTGGCAGGAACATCTTGAAAACGGAAAAAGCGACGACCAGGTATTTATCGCGGTCACACACAGCATGGGCAGTTTCCTTTTGCTCAATACGCTCGCTCTCGACACGGCAGACCGGGCCAGGATAGCTCCGCAGGCGGATGTACCCCAGCAGAACTCGGCCGAGAATCAGGCTCTCCAATACGTGGTGGAACGTACCTCACTGATTTACTTCTTTGCCAATCAGGTCCCAATTCTGGAACTGGCCGATCTCAAAACCGAATCCGGTTCGGCCCTCGGAGCTTCCGCTCCGGATAGCGACGCGCCTCCGCAGGCAGAACAGCCTGCGCCGCCGTCAGAGACCGCGCTGATCAGCCAGTGGGCTCAGGTTCACGCTGCTTTCGAGCAAAGGCTGCACCCCGATGACGCCAGCGCGCGGACCAAGATGGAAATCGTGGCGTTCAGCGATCCAAGCGACCTTCTTACCTGGCGGGTGCCCAAGCTTCGAGATGTGGACGTGGTAAACCTTTACCCTCGGAACGCGCTGCATTGGTTCTGGGTCTTTGAGTCGCCCACCAATGCCCACGACAACTACGCAAAAAACAGACAAGTGATTCGAGCGATGTTCGGGAAGCAGTGAGGCTGTGGGGTCGGAGCAGTTGGTTGCCGTCAAGCAAACAATTCGAATGAACTGCGGATTCGCTCACTCACTTCGGGGGTCTCGGCGCCCAGCGATTGATGAATCTCGAGCACGGCAGCCGGCGGCGTGGCCAGCTTTTTGAGCACATCCGTCGTCGGAGTCCACGGGATTGTCCCATCGCCCGGCCACAGGTGCTCGTCCTTCAGCCCGTTGTTGTCGTGCACGTGCACGGCCACAATCCGCGGCCCCAGCGTGGCCATAGCCTCGGGAATGCCCACCGTCATGTGAGCGTGGCCAAGGTCGAGGCAGACGCCGACGTTGTCCAGGTGGCCCATCTCGAGAATCGTGATGAGATGCTCGGGCGTGGTCGGCTCCGAGGTCAGGTTTTCCACCAGCAGCCGCACCCCGAGCGGCCGCGCGAATGCGCCCAGGTGCTCCAGCGCCGTCTGCGCGAACTCGATCGTCCGCGGCGACCAACCGTCGGTGCGCTCACCCAGGTGCAGGACGAGGTTGGTGAAGGGAATCAACTCGGCAGCCTCAAGCGCGCGCTTGATCTCGTCCATTGCGTCGATGCGTCGAGACTTTTCCGGGTGCAGCACATTCACCGCGGGCGCTCCGGCTCTGCCCATTTCACGATCAGGAAAGAGCGGCGCATGCATCGAAAACGGCTTGAGCGGATTCGATCGGAACCACCCGGCCAGCTCCGCCACGTCCTCGCGGCTGGCGTAGTCGAAGTGCTGCCGCGCGGCAAAGATCTCCACCGCCTCTGCTCCCGAGCGAGCCGCGAACTCCAGCAGCCCCGGATGTAGACGATGATTGAGAAACAGATGGGTCGATAGCACGCGCTGCATGGTCAAAGGCTCTCCAAAATGCAGAAAGAGGGATCCAAGGGCTGATCCAAGAGGGCCCGCATGGGCTTGGATCGAAGGAGCGTGATTGTTGCTGGACCCCAATTCGATTGTCGCACCTCTGCAAGATGCGACCGCTGCGGCGCTGTTGTTCTGGAAGGTGCATCGGCCGGGGCGTGAGACGGATGACAAGCAACTTGAGCGCACGCAAAACCGGCGGCCCAGGAAAACTCCCGGAGCCGCCGATTTGCCGACCTACTGTGCAGATTGGAGAAGGGAACAAGTCATTGGAGGGGAAGCCGCGGGCTTTTGCGGAGTCTCCGAGACCCGCTTCTCAGTGATTGCCGAGACGAGCGAGCCATGCAGCGAACAGCGGTTTCTGCCGTTCGAGGGATGCCGGCTGGGCCGTAACTTCAGCTCCATGTCGGCTGCACAATCGAGATGATACCCAAAGGTCCGAAAAATAGTGCAGGAAAATCCAATATCTTTGCAAAATCTTTAGGACTCTTTAAGGACGTCGGCTTCAGCAGTCGATGCTCAGCACAAAGGTGCGGTCCGAGCCCGAATTTCCCTCTTCCGATCAGGGACTGTTCACGCTGCCGCCGGAGTTGAGTGAGCCGACCTTAATAGCCGGCGGCCTTGCCGTAGTGGCTGCGGTGATCCTGCCCGCCCAGCAGCTCGCCCGTCTTTGGATCTACCTCGATGCACTCGCCGTTCGACCAGTGCCGGTCACTCACGTCCAGTTTGTATCCCAGCGCTTCCAGCGCAGTTCTGGTCTTCTCGCTGAACCCGGATTCAAGGTAGAGCTTATCGGGCTCGTACTGATGATGAAAGCGCGGCGCATCCACGGCCTGTTGAATGTTGAGCCCGCCCTCGGCTACTGAAAGGAGGATATTGGCAACGGTGGTAATGATGCGCGCGCCGCCGGGCGAGCCGAGCACGAAGCGCAGCTTGCCGTCTTCGAGCACGATGGTCGGCGTCATCGAACTCAGCGGGCGCTTGCCCGGTGCGATCGCGTTCGCCGGCCCCTGAATCAACCCGTACAGATTGGGCACTCCGGGCTTGGCCGCAAAGTCATCCATCTGATCGTTGAGCAGGAATCCAAGCGTCCCCGCGGTCACGTGCGATCCGAAAGAATCGTTCAGCGTGGTGGTCACGGAAACGGCATTGCCTTCGCCATCCACCACCGAGTAATGCGTTGTGTCGTGGGACTCCGGCTTGCGCCGCCCCGCGGCCGTCGGAGCAGGCGGCAGAAATCCCTGCGGACGCTGGAGGGATGCGGAGGGAGTAGCAGCAGCCGGGTCAACCCCCTTGCGCCACGCGGCTGCGTATTCTTTCGACGTCATCGCCGTCACCGGGATTGCGTTGTAGTCGGGATCGCCCAGATAATCGGCACGATCCATGTACGCGCGCCGATAGGCCTCCGTGATCAGGTGCATCGCAGCCGGCGAGCGGTCGCCCAGCCCGGCAAGGTCGAAGCCCTCCAGAATGTTCAGCGCGCTCAGCATCACAATGCCGCCCGAAGACGGCGGCGGCGCGCTCACAATCGTGTAATTGTGAAAAGTTCCGACGATCGGCTTGCGCTCCACCACCGTGTATTGCGCCAGGTCGTCGAGCGTGAGCAGACCTCCGCCCTTGTGCACGTCGTCAATCAGCTCGTGCGCCATCTTCCCGTGGTAGAACTCCTCCGGGTCGGCGGCAATGCGCTCCAGTGTTCGCGCCAGCTGGGGCTGGCGGAAGGTGTCGCCTTCTTTATAAAAGTTGCCGTCCCGTTGAAAGATCCGCTTTGAATCGGGGAAACGCGCCAGGTCCTCGTCGGTCAACTCCTTCGCCTCTTCGGCGGTCAGCACGAAGCCATGCTTCGCCAGCCGAATCGCGGGCGCCATCACCTTTGCCAAACCGAGCTTGCCAAACTTCTTTTCTGCGTAGGCCAGTCCCGCCACCGAACCGGGGGTTGCGATCGAGCGGTACCCGATCACGCTCGAATTGAGGTCTGTGTCGGGCAGGACGTTCCCATGCGCGTCCAGGTACATGGTCTCGGTGGCGGCCAAAGGCGCCTTCTCGCGAAAGTCGATAAACGTGGCTTCGCCCGCGTGCGTCCTCAGGAGCAAAAATCCGCCTCCGCCCAGGTTGCCCGCCGAAGGATGCACCACGGCGAGGGCAAACCCCGTAGCCACGGCCGCATCCACGGCGTTGCCGCCTGCTCGCAGAATCTCAACGCCGGCATCGGCGGCAAGATGGTGGACGCTGACGACCATGCCATGGCGGGCACGCGCGGGTTGCTCGTCGAGGTAGGGGATCACGTTTATCTTGCCTTCCTGGGCCTGGGTAAATGCCTGGCTCCATGCACTGATCAGAAGCGCCGGTGCTGCGATGGTCAAAATGGACCGCTGTCGAGTCATGGTGTTCTGACAGGATAAACCGGCGTGGCCAATCGGGCTCCGGGCAAACCATCGCGCCGGAGCAGAGTCTATGCTTGTAACAAGGTGGGCCGGCAACGAACTGGGCTTGCCTGGGATTCGGCCGGCCAACGAGGGGTCTGTCCTCCCCCGTCCTTGGCTGCCTCGCCGAAGACAGGCTTTCCCGATCGGAACACCCGAACCGAAGATAAGGAGCGATGAGAGCATGATGCGAATGAATCGGATCGTTGCATCGATCGTCCTGGCGGGGTCAGCGGCCCTCGCCTGCGCCCATGCGGCAGCGCAACCCGATATAGCGGCCAGCATCTACGGCGCGTTCAGCGGGACGACCACCGGAAACAACGTCATCCAGAGCCCTTCGAATGCGGCCGGCGTTCTGCTCGAAGTCCGCGAAATCAAGAACCCGCTGGTTGGATTCGAAGGAACCTACGCGTACAACCGCTCGGACCAGGGGTATGCGAGCCAGTTGACTGTCTGCCCGGCTACCAACCCGTCGTGCAACACCCCTCCTGCCTTCGTCCTCAACAACGCGCACGAGATTACCGGCGCCTGGATTGTCTCGGTCAAGGTCGCCAACCTGCGGCCCTTTGCGCTGGCTGGCGGGGGACTGCTCTTTAACCAGCCCAGCGGGGGGCAAACTGCCACCATGAGCGCCACCAAGGGCGTATTCGTCTATGGCGGCGGACTCGACTGGGGACTGCTGCCGCACCTCGGCCTTCGCTTCCAGTACCGCGGCAACGTCTATAGCGCACCCGCGCTCACCACCCTATTCACGTCGAGCGGCGCATTCGTCCACAACGGCGAGCCCGTTGTCGGCGCCTACTTGAAGTTCTAGAGCGGCGGCAAGACCCAGAGGCCGGAACAGGGCTTGCGCAAGGTCAACCGGAAAAGGCGCACATCCGGGCGGCACGTGGTGCCAAGGGTCAAGTGGAACCAGCATCGCCAATAGATTCGGCCCTCTCGGCCAACTTTTAACCTGCACGAGATCGTGCCGCAACTGAACCGAAGTTAGGATGCAGCCATGTCGAGCTCACTCGCCCGCAGCTTGATCGCGCCACTCGCAATCGGCCTGGTACCGGCTGTTGCCCTGGCCCAGAACGCCGGCCAGAATGCCGTCAAGGCGCCGGCAAGCCTGACGGCTGCTGAGATCGTCCAGCAGGTCGAGCGGCACAACCAGGCGCGCCTCGACGAGCTCAGGCAATACAAGGCGTTGCGGCACTACGCGGTCGAGTACAAAGGCTTCGGCCACACCATCGACGCCAAAATGGACGTCGAAGTCAGCTACGACTTGGCTAGCGGCCAGAACTTCCGCATCGTCTCGCAAGGCGGCTCCAATCTGCTGTGCGACAAGGTGCTCAAGCGCGCGGTCGACAGCGAAAAAGAAGCCTCGCTGAACAAGGCCTTGACCGCGCTGAGCGAGTCCAATTACAGCTTCAGCCTGCTTGGCACCGACACCGTGAACTCACGCCCTGCCTATATCCTCCACGAGGAACCGCTGAGGGAAGGCAAGTTTCTCACTCGCGGAAAGATCTGGATCGATGCCGAAGACTTCGCCGTGGTGAAAATGGAGACGGAGCCCGCCAGGAACCCGTCGTTCTGGATCTCGCGAACGTCGATCAGCTCATCGAGCGTGAAGACCGACGGCTTCTGGCTGCCGGGCAAAACGCGCAGCGAAACCAAGGTGCGCATCGGCGGCACTGCCGTACTCACTATCGACTACGGAACCTACCAGGTTTTGCCTGGCGAGATGGCGGGGTTGGGGGACAAGTAGGCGATTGGCCCGCGGGTAGCTTCGCGGCCGACTGTGAAGCAAATCCAGGAATTAAGCCGATTTGAATGCTGAGACATCGGCAGAGTGGGCTGAACTTTCCTTCCCGCTGGAGCGAAAGCTCAACCGGATCGAAAAGCCAACCCGAGTCGATCCAGATTCGAATCTGCGAGAGATTTCCACGATCTCAATCCTGCGTATAAGATTCTCTCCACGGTATCTATGAGGGTTTCTATGCTTTGGAAGTGTCTTGACGGCAGAAGGTTCTGTTGCGCGATTGTCCGGACAGGGATTGCGCTTGTTTTGGTTTCCAGCGCGGCGCGCTCAACGATCGCGCAGAATTGCAAGGCTGTACCTCATCCTTCGCCTTCGGACGCGTACACCGCGTTCCTGGCTGGCGATTTTCCCCTCGCGGCGAAGCTTTACCAGTCGGCGCTTGGGAAGAGCGCAGGAGACGAGGATGCGACCATCGGGCTGGTTCACGCGCTCTTTCGCCAACAGAAGGTGCAGGAGGCAGCGGACGCATTACAGGCTTACGCGAAGTCTCCGGAGTCGCCGGCGCTGATGACACTGCGCGGCGAAGTGGAACTCAGGCAGGGCGAGCCGTGGAAGGCTGTAAAGACCGCGATTGCATCGCAGGCTTTGGATCCGTGCAACCCGCGAACCCTGTTTCTGCTTTCCAGAGTGGAAAACTTGAACTCGCAATTCGCGATTGCGCGCAAGACGCTATTGGCAGCGCACAAGCTTGATTCCGAGGATCCTGAGATACGAGCAGAATGGATAAAAACGCTACCGGTCGAGCAGCGAATCCCGGAATTGGAAGCCTACCTTTCGGCTCCCAGAGGAGATAGCAAAGATGACCGGAACAATCTTCAAACGGATCTGCTCCATCTGAAGGCCTGGGCCGCAGGGCCGCGCGCCTCTTGCACCATGGTTTCGACAGCGGCAAGCGCCGAAGTTCCTTTTGTCCCCATTGTGGGCGCGGGCAATACCCACCAGACCACCGCGTTTGGATTGACGGTGAAGGTAAACAACCGCGAGACTCGGTTGGCGATAGACACAAGCTATAACCCGCGCCTGCCAATCGACGGCGGAAGCGGAATTCTTATCAGCAAGGCGGCCGCTCACCGTGCGGGCCTCGCGCCGGTTTACCAAAACGACGTGCCAGGGACTGGCGGCCAGGCGCCGCGCTCGGGCTTCGTTGGAATAGCCGACTCCATATCGGTGGGAGATGTCGAATTCCATAACTGTGCCGTGCAGGCGATGGATGTTAACTTTCCGAACGGCGCCGAGGGCATAGTGGGATTGGAGATTCTTTCGCCCTATCTCATCACGCTCGATTTCCAGGCAAAGAAACTCAATTTGGAGATGCTTCCTCCGCGGCCAAAGGAGATGACCGCTACCGATGGGCTCTATAACAGGTTTGTGGCGCCCTCGATGAAGGACTACGCATCGATTCTTACTTCCGGCAGCGACATGATTCTGCCCGTATCGGTTAACGGAAACCCTCCCATGCTATTCGTGGTCGATACCGCAGTTGGTTACTCTTGCGTTTCGCCGCAGGCGGCCAGCATGCTGACGACCGGACACAAAGATCTCAAGTTGGAAGACAGAAACGCCAAGGCGAATTGGAACGTGATCAGTTTGAATGGAGATGTAGCATTGAGTTTTGCAGGCGTGACATTGAAGGAATCGCCAATCTATCCCTTTGACACATCGGCGTTCACCGACGATTCCGGGACGGAAATCTTCGGGCTGCTTGGGCTGAAGACATTAGCCCGCATGACCATTCACATTGACTACCGCGACGGGCTGATGAAGTTCGACTTCGATCCCTCGCGAAAAAGCCCCCTGTTATTCTGAGGAGCGGGCGCGAGCTATTTGAAACCTGGGCCACTCGCCTCGAACTTCTTCCGGCACAATCCGACTCCCGAAGCCCGCTGTGTTACCGTTCAATTACGGCGTCCCTGAGCCCCGTCGCGTAGGCCGGACTGGGTGATGATTCAGAAAGGTATCCCGATCGACCGGGACCCCGTGCGAACCCAGAGCATGTCTCAACTGCCGGAATACCCATCTCCGCCGCTGCCCGTGAGCCCGGCGCGCCTGCCCGGCCAAATTCCCGGACCGGTTGCGGTCGTTCCCCCGGAGACCGGCGCCGCGAGCGCAGCGGCAGTGCTTCAGCCGCCTCCGAGGATTCCCCGCTGGCTTGAGCGCGCCGAGCTGTTTATCCGGGTGCTGCTCAGGATGTGGGTCGGCATAATCGTCTGCCTTCTGCCCTGGTGGCCATTGGTCTGGGATGAGAATCCGCTCTTTTCCCGCAACCCGACGCTCGGGAGCATCGTCACCAACGGCGCCGTGCGCGGCCTCGTCTCCGGACTCGGCCTTCTCAACCTCTGGGTTGCCTTTCGCGATGCGATGGGCAAGGGAAAAGTAGCGGAGCTGAAGAAATAGGGGAGGGAAGAGCGGGATGTTCTCAGCATCGGCGCTCGGGCGGGTGGGCCAGGGCAAGTGGAAACGATATCCCGACGTTGGGAGATGCAAGACCGGGCTCAAGCCCGGGACTAAGGAATTCGAATGAGTACTTCGGATCAGCTACCAACCGACAAAACGACGGCCCCAGCCGATCCCGCGCTGGCTGACACTCTCCCCGGACACTACGCACCGCCCGCCCTGGCCAGTGCGCCGCTCGCTTATGAGAACCCGGCATTTCTCAACAGCTCGGACGGCCGCCTGATTCGCATTGTGTCGGAGTATCTTGAGCCCCTTGCCCGCTTTCGCCGAGAGCAGATCCAGGACACAGTCGTCTTTTTCGGGTCAGCCCGCTTCCGTGGGCGCGAGGAGGCGGACCACGAACTCGAACTGCTTGATAACACCGGCTCGAGCCGTCCTGCGCCCAGCCACGAGCAGCCCGCCAGCGCCCCCGACATTGCCGCCGGCACGGCCTCCGACTTGCAGCGTCAGCGCGCCGTCGCGGCGGTCGAGATGGCCCGCTACTACGAGGATGCGCGCCGGCTCGCCAGCATGCTGACGACCTGGGCCAAGTCGATCTCTTCCAAGCGCAGCCGCTTTGTCGTCACATCCGGCGGCGGACCGGGCATCATGGAGGCCGCGAATCGCGGCGCCTTCGAAGCCGGCGGCAAGACCATCGGCCTCAACATCCGGCTGCCCTTCGAGCAGTCGCCCAACCCCTACATCACGCCGAACCTCAACTTCGAGTTTCACTACTTCTTCATGCGCAAGCTGTGGTTCGCCTATATGTCCAAGGCCCTGGTCGTTTTTCCGGGCGGCTTCGGCACGCTCGACGAGATGTTTGAGGTGTTGACCCTGGCGCAGACCCACAAGCTCGCCAAGAAGATCACCGTAGTGATTTACGGCTCGGAGTACTGGAAGAAAGTGTTTAATCTGGATGCATTGGTCGACACCGGCGCAATCTCGCCCAAAGACATTGAGCTCTTCCAGTTCGCGGATACCCCGGAGGCAGCTTTCGAGATGCTCAAGAACGGTCTTACCGAGAACTACCTGGCGCCAGAAGCAGCAATCCGCGGGGAGAGCCACCGCACAGAGAATCACGCGGACGAGGAACCACCACAAGGACCGCTGGTAAAAGAAATCCTGGGCCCTGAGTTGGCTAAGATCATCAAATAGAAGAGCATAGCCGGAAGCCGATCAGGATTCCTTCCGGATTTACCCGGATTTCCAGGGGTTTTGCCGGTTTTTAGCCGGGTTTTCTGGTAACTCTATTGATTCCTTTGTCAATTGAAGGGTTATTCGCCCCCTCTTAACCGTGCCTTTATGGAGGAAACGGGATACTGGATGCAGCAGACCAGCTACAAGTCAGTGGTTGAGCAGGTCCGCGGAGAAGGAGCGCCCATGGCTGTCTCATCGATCTCGTATCTTTGGCGGGATTCCGATGCCTCGAAGGGATTTCGGACCGGTGTGTCGCTGCACAGCCACACCAACCAATCCAGCGAGACGCTGGACTTCCTGGCCAACTTCGGGAACCAGTACCCGGTGATGCGCCCTCTTCTATCCCGCATGGAGCGTCGCGCCGAGTCGAAGTACGGGCTTCGCATCAACTACGCCGCCAGCTACTGGACTCCGCCCATGACGCCCAAGCTGGCCTTCGATCTGGAGAGCAAGCAGATTGAGAGTCTGGATGTGGCGTCCATGGTCTCCATCACCGACCACGACAACATCAAGGCTCCGATGCTGCTGCGCACCGTTCCCAGCGCCCGCCAGATTCCGGTTTCGGTCGAGTGGAGCGTCCCTTACGGAATCCAGTCGTTCCACCTCGGCGTGCACAATCTGCCCAGCGCCCGCGCCACTGAGTGGATGAAAACGCTGGCCGACTACACCGCTCATCCCAATGAGGCCCGGCTTGGCGAGATCTTCGCTGCACTGAACGATGAGCCGAACGTGCTGCTCATCTTCAACCACCCCATGTGGGACCTCTACCTGATCGGGAAAGAGAAGCACGAGTTCCTGGTCGGCGAGTTCCTGCAGAAGTACGGCGCTCATTTCCACGCACTCGAGCTGAACGGCCTGCGCCACTGGGAAGAGAACCGCAGGGTTCGCGGCCTGGCTGAAAAGTGGAACATGCTGCTGATCTCCGGTGGCGACCGCCACGGCGTTGAGCCCAACGCGAACCTCAATCTCAGCAATGCCACCAGCTTCACCGAATTCGTCCACGAGATTCGCAAAGAGAAAAAGAGCAACATCCTCTTCATGCCTCAGTATGCCGAGCCCTGGAAGTACCGGATTCTGCAGTCGGCCATCGACGCCATCCGCGAGTATCCCGAATTCCCGCAGGGCTCACGGACCTGGGATGAGCGCGTCTATCATCCCGATCGCAACGGCGTACCCCGCCCGCTGAAGGAGCTTTGGCCAATTGGCAGGGCTCCGAGAGTCATGGCCCTGACCATCAAGGCCGTGCAGCTCATGGGCAAGGGCCTGGTTTCCGGCGGGCTGCGCATGGCCTGGAGCGAGGCGCATCAGCAGCGGCTGGCGCTCGGCGAACTGGTGGACGGGTAATCTGGTTCAATCAAAAGGAATCTGACTGAAGATGAGGACGGTCAAACCGCGGGTTGCGTACTTCCCTGACTCGTTCCATGAGATCAACGGGGTGGCGCACACCAGCCGCCATTTTGAGGCCTTTGCCCGGCGCCGCGATCTTCCTTTCCTTTGCGTACGCGCCGGCGATCGGGCCCAGGCATTCACTGAAGACGGCAACGTGTGGACTCTCGAGCTGCCGCGCGGCTTTCTTTCATTTGCGCTGGAGAAAGACCTCCGCTTCGATCCCGCCTTCCTTCGCCACATTCCCCTCATTGAGGAAGTCCTGGACCGCTTCAAGCCCGATCTGATCCACATCACCGGCCCCAGCGAGGTGGGCATGCTCGGGGCCGCTCTTTCGCACCATCTCGAGCTGCCGCTCGCCGCCAGTTGGCACACCAATGTCCATGAGTACCTGGCGCGCCGCTCCGACTGGTTATGCAAGCTGCTCCCCAAGCCGCAATCCGAGGCCGCCGAGCAGACGATCGAAGACCTGACCATGGCGCTCGCCGCCAGGTTCTACTCCCTCGCCCAAGTTCTCTTTGCGCCCAACCTCGAGCTCTGCGCGCTGCTGGAGAAGACCACTCAACGGCCCTGCCACCTGATGCCGCGCGGCGTGGACTCAGAACTCTTCAACCCCACGCGCCGGAGCCGGGCTGCGGATGACCGTGACTTTGTGCTGGGGTTTGTGGGGCGCCTGTCGATTGAAAAGAACGTGACCTTGCTCGCTCAGGTTCAGCAGGAGCTTGAGCGCATGGGGCAGACGAACTTCCGCTTCCTCATCGTGGGCCACGGCACCGATGCGGAATGGCTTCGCGACCATATGCCCCGCGCGCAGCTCCCCGGGGTTCTCCGCGGAGAGGCTCTTGCCGAGGCCTACGCCAATATGGACCTGTTTGTGTTTCCGTCGCACACCGACACGTTTGGCAATGTCGTTCTTGAGGCATTTGCCAGTGGCGTCCCCGCCATCGTCACGCCCCACGGCGGCCCGGCGAGCATTGTTCGCGATGGCGTGACTGGGCGCATCGCGCCCGATGCGGGATTTGCATCGGCGGTCGCCGGCATTCTCGCCGATCCGGCAAAGCTCGCGGAGATGGGCAGCGCCGCGCGTGCTCACGCGCTCACGGCAAGCTGGGACTCGGTGTTCGAGGGGGTTTGTCAGGCCTATGAGGAGATTCTGCCGGCGGCGCAGGCCGAGCGCGGAGCCTCCGAGGGCGCGGCCGTAAGAGCCGGCTAGCTGATCCGCCGCCCGCTCCGCAGGTCCAGCGCAAAGTCGGTCTCCTTGTCGGTGAACAGATCCCACCCCCGCCCGCGCAGGGTCGCATCGTCGATCGCGACAATCGTCACCCCTTCCGACGAAAGCTTCTCCGACTCCCACGCCAGCCCATCCGCGCCCCAGGCCAGCATTGCGTGGTGCCCGACGAAGAGCAGCAGGTTCATCGCAGGAACTGGCCGCACCGCGAGGACGGGCCGGTAGGGAATCATCGTGAACCGCTCCGGCGCGCTGGTGTCGATCAGGTAGGCGTATCCGCCGGAGACCGCGCAGATCTCCCTGGGATTCGGGCAGGACCAGATTCCCGACGGAACGACCGGGTCCTGAAAGCCGAGAGCGCATGTGGCCAGGAACTCCGGAGCGTTGGCATCGGGACGCACCATCACTTCGAGCGCGCCACGCTCGACTTCTTCGGCATCGCGCGGGTAGACGTAATGCCGCGGCGGCAGGATCAACGGCCGCGCGGGCAGGATGCGCGCGTGCCAGTTGTGGGGGAAGGTCAGAGCGGCGGTAGGTGAGCTCATGGAAGCACAGGGTGGTGAAAAGGAAAACGTCCCTCAGGGGCTAAAGCCCGGTCAACTTTGTTGGCTGTATCGGCACGACTAAAGTCGTGCCCTGATACAAGGCCTCGACTCAGGCGAGTTCTTCCCCGGCCTGTAAAGCCCGCGCAGATTTTGCCGGCCTTTGGCGGGGGCTAAAACCCCCGTCTCCCTCCGTCCTCATGCCTTGTAGCTGAGGATCCAGTCTTCCTGCTCCTGCGTGTTGGGAACCATGCAGCCGCGCGCCTCATGGATGGCGGCCAAGGCCGCGGCAGGCTTCCATCCCAGGTGAATCAGCGCGCAGGCCGCCGTCACAGTGGCCCGGCCGACGCTCCCCTGGCAGTGAATCCCCACCGCGCGCCCGGCCTGGAGCCGCTCGGCAAGGTCCCCAACAAACCCGCGAAACGAAACAGGGTCCTGGGGAATTGTTTGATCGCGCATGGGGTAGGGCAGAAACATCAGGCCCAGTTCTTCCGCCAGTGCCGGCTCCTCGGCCAGGCCGAAGTCCACTGCTTCTTTTGCTTCCATCAGCGAGACCAGGATCCTGATCCCCGCGTCCTTGAATTTGAGTAGCTCGCTGTGCAGAAACTGCCCGCCGCGCGGCCTCAGAACGATTGCCAGTCGCGGCGCCCTGGAACTCAGTGAGGGGGAACTGGAAGAAACGCCGTCGGGTTGCGCGATCCAGAAGATCTCCTTGATACCTTCGGGCATGCCCTTGGGCGTGCTCTCAGGCCTCCTCGCGGGCACGTCCACTGGAAAGTCCTTCGGTACGATTTTTGACCAGATGTCACGCACGCTCTCACACTCCAACAAACTGCAGAATGCGGGCGTGGATGGTGGGAATCGGAAGGCCCAGCGATGCGCCCTCTTCAATCAGCGGGATGATCTTGTCGAAATCCGGACCGGAGTGATAGCCGGTGAGCGCGATGCGCACGGGATGATAGAGATCCTTGCCCTTCGCGCCGGTTGCATCCTTGATCTCGGCCATCCATTCCTTGAACTCTTCGGGCGTGACCACGGAAGCGTGGGTCCTGAGCCGGCCGGCGAGCTCAGAAAGCACGGACCGCGCCGTGTCCACCGCCAGCACAGCTGCGTTTTCAGAGTTCTGCCGCGCCCTTTCGGGATCGAAGCCGAAGATAAACGCGGTCTTCGCCGGAAGCTGCGACAGGTGATCGATCGAAGGCAGGAAGACCGCGAGCAGCCGCGCGAACCAGGCCTTGCGCAGCTCGATCAACGGCGCGGAAAGCTGGCCGAAACTGATAGGCGGGTCCTGCTGGGCCAGCACGGCCATCATCTCCACCGTGTGCAGCTCTGAAGAGGACCACAGAGGAAAGATGTCGGGCCGCGCGATGCAGAACTGCCGCTCAGCAAGCTTGGCGATGCGCTCAGGATCGGCAATCTTGATGTAATGACGGTTCAGCCAGTTGAGCTTGTCAAAGTCGAAGATGGCAGGGCTCGCCGTCACGCGCTCAAGTGAGAACACCGGCACCAGCTCGGCCAGCGTGAAGGTCTCGGTCTTGCCATCCTCCGCGCCCCACCCCAGCAGAGCCAGGTAGTTGGCCACGGCCTCTGGTAAATAACCCATCTGCCGAAATGTCGAAACCGACGTCGCTCCGTGGCGCTTCGACAGCCGCTCGCGGTCCGCCCCCAGAATGGTGGAAAGATGAGCAAACTGGGGCACGGGCCAGCCGAACGCCTGGTAGATGGCCACCTGCTTGGGCGTGTTGGAGATGTGGTCGTCGCCGCGAATCACGTGCGTTATGCCCATCAGCGCATCGTCCACCGTGACCACGTAGTTGTAGACCGGAACGCCCGCCGAGACCGACGAAGCCGACCGCACCAGCACAAAGTCATCCACCGTCTCCGGCGCAAACTCGATGGGTCCGCGCACAATGTCGTTGAACTTGAGCGGCCGGTCCTCGATCTTCAGCCGCACCGCAAAAGGCATGCCTGCCGCGAGATTCCTCTGGATGGTTGCCTCGTCGAGCCCAAGGCAGCGCCGGTTGTAGATGTTCGTTCGCTGCTCCGCTTGAGCCTTTACCCGCTCAAATTCCAGTTCCTCGGGCGTGCAGAAGCAGCGGTAGGCTTTGCCCTCGGCCAAGAGGCGCGCCGTGTGCTCGGCATAGATCTCAAGCCGCTCCGACTGGCGATAGGGCCCATGGTCGCCCATGGGTTGATCGCCCAACATCGCCTGCTCTGCCGTCACCGGGCCCTCGTCCCAGTCGAGCCCGAGCCAGCGCAGGTCTTTCATCAAATCGTCTTCAAAGCGGGCTTCAGAACGCTCGAGGTCCGTGTCTTCAATGCGCAGGATGAACTTCCCATTGTGCTTGCGCGCAAAGAGCCAGTTGTACAAAGCCGTCCGGGCATTGCCCACATGGAGCAGGCCGGTCGGGGATGGGGCAAAGCGCACGCGGGGAAAAGAAGAATTCATGACAGGGAGAATCATAGCGGGTGAAAGGGACGATCGTCTTGGCTTTGGCCCGGCGATTCGCAGAAATCACCTGTGTTTCCTGTCTCCGGCCGACCCGATCCTCAGGCAAAATGCTGCCAGCCCGCGGGTTGAAGCGGCCTGGAACCCGCCGCCGTCTTCAGAGTTATCGTTGGCCGCCTCCCGCTTCGTCTGAGGATGCGTCCGATCCGCGTCACGGGCACGCCGGCGATCGCCCTCGGAACGCGAGCCGACTCCGGCGCAGTAAAGAGCAGCTCATAGTCCTCGCCCCCATTCAGGGCCTGTTCCAGCGTGGCGCCGGGGTGAATGGGCAAGAGCTCTGCTTCAATCTCCGCCGACACGCCGGATTCCTCGCACAGGTGCGTTAAATCGGTTGAAAGCCCATCGCTCAGGTCGATCGCCGCGGTGGCCTTCCCGCGCGCACGCAGCCAGAGTCCCTGGGCGATGCGCGGCTGCGGGTAGAGATGAAGAGTCAGCGCCACGAGACTCTTCGAATCCCGACGTCGCGTCGCGACACGCCTCTCCGGTTCAGCCATTTCTTCCAGCCTTGCCAGTCCCACCGCCGACCCGCCCAGGGTTCCGGTCACGTAGAGCATTTCGCCCGGGCGCGCCCCGGAGCGAAGCAACGCTTTGCCTGCCGGAACCGAACCCACCAGCACAATATCCGCCAGCGGGATGGGCGCCTCAGACAAATCCCCTCCTGCCAGCGTGATCTTGTGCGCGCTAGCCGATTCCAGCAGCCCATCATAAAAACGTCTTGTCCACTCCCCGGCAAGTCGCCGCGGCACGGCCAGGGAAACAAACGCCGCCACCGGTCGGGCCCCCATCGCCGCCAGGTCGCTCAGGCCGCGCGCTATTGCTCGATGTCCAATGGATTCAGGAGGATGCGTCTGCAGATGAAAATGCCGGCCGGCAATCGAAAGGTCGGTGGTCACCGCAAACTCTTCGCCTCGCCGGGGCCGCAGCAGGGCGCAGTCGTCCCCGATTCCCAGCCGCACCTCACCCCGCGAAACCGCCGGCGCCCGTTGCCGGATCAGCCGGATCAGCGCCAGTTCGCATTCAACCGCCTTCGTCGCAGTCCTGGTGGTAATCTTTGGCACTTCTAGAGGATAGGACACAAACCTCGCCCGATGGGGACCCCACACCCCTTCAAGATTCCCCCCGAACCGCCGATCAACTCGGAACGCTCCAGAGGGTCTGGCTCGAAGGATCAGAGGCCGGAACAGCGTGAACGTCTGCGCCGGCTGCCGGCAAAAGGTGCAAGGACGGCCCAAAACGGGAGGAATTCAGGGGCGGCCAATCACCCGACCCGCCTGCTGCTATGACCCCTTGGTGGAAGGAAATGCACATGGAATTACGTTGACCCGGCTTCGGACGCTCTGGTAACCTTGACCAACGTTACGCGACTGATTTCTAAAGTTGTGGCGGGCTTGGTTCGTGCCGGGCGATTTTTTCATTGCCTTGCACTTTCCTAGAGTACCTGGCAGTTTTGCGGCACTGCTGGTTGCATGGTTGAAAGGCAAGAATGCTTCGCAAACGCTATTACATCCTTTTTGTTGCTCGCGATGAAGACGGCCGGGTCCGCAAGATACCGCTGCCGCTCAGCTATGCCTATGGCTTTGTCGCTGCGGCGCTTGTGGGGGCCTTCACGATCGTGGGCCTCGCGGGTTCCTACACCCGCATGCTGCTGAAGACCGAGAGCTTCAACCAGGTTCGGCAGGACCGGGAAAATCTCCGCAAAGACTACAAGCAGATGGCGCAGATTGCACGCGATCGTGGTGTGCAGGTGGCCTCTCTCGGCGCACTCGCCAATGAGGTGACCGCGCTCTACGGCCTCCGCCAGAACAAGCTTGCCGCAAAGCAGGCCGCCAGCGCCGCTGCCGCTCCCACGCCGAGCACACTCGGCTTGAGCGAGGACGTGAATCAGCAGCAGGTCAAGCTTTCGCTCGATCAGTTTTACAACCTGCGCACCCAGGCGCTCTCGGGCCGGGTTTCACGCGCGCTTGAAAACGGCCTCAACTCGAGCTTTGACGGCGACTGGAATGCGCTTGCCGATGCGCCTTCGCTGTGGCCGGTGGAGGGCCGGGTAGGCTCCAGCTTTGGCGAGCGCCAGGACCCGATCAACGGCGAGGGCGCCTTCCACTCCGGCATCGACATTGAAGCACCCAGCGGCACGCCGGTTCGCGCGACTGCCGACGCTGAAGTCGTTTCAGCGGAGATGGCCGCCGGCTACGGCCGCGAGATCGTGCTCAATCACGGCCACGATGTTGAGACCGTCTATGGCCACCTTTCAGCCATCGCGGTTATCCAGGGTCAGCACGTCTCGCGCGGACAGGTGATCGGCTACGTCGGGCAGTCCGGCCGCGCCACCGGCCCCCATCTCCACTACGAAGTTCGTGTGCACAATGTGCCGGTGAACCCGCACAAATACCTGCGCGTGACCTTCGACGAAGTGGCCTCGCTCGAATCGACCAACCAGTCAGGGCAATAGCTTCGGAAGGGTTTCAATCGCATGACCGACGGCTCCCTTTCGCGAGGGAGCCGTTCTTTTCTTGGTGCGGGGCATTCGGCCTTATTGCAGCATGCAGCTTTACTTCGCGCTTGACTCCGCCGCCGGGTTCACCGTGCAGCTCTCCAACGTGAAGGTGAAGTTCCCCGTCCCGATCGCGTCCATCGAAAGCGTGTGTGGAAGCAGAAATCCATTCACCGTCTGATACTCCACGCCGACATTCATCTTCTGTTCCTTGTCGGGGGTTGCTCCCGGCGGTTGAATCCGGACAGCAAAGCCACTCACCAGCAGTCCGTTCGGCGTCGGCTTATAGCTCGGTTCGAAGTCGATCTTCGCTCCCCCCGTCTCCACGTTGAACTGCTTTACCACGTTGGCTGCGTCCAGCACCTCGGTGATCGAGGCTGAGCCGTCCATGGTGTGAATCGTATGGCCCGTCTGGGTCTTTTTCACCTCGCTCCCCGCGGCCGGATCCGGGATCACCGAACCGTTCACAAACGGCGTCCAGAACTGCATGAATGTCTGCAACGCCTGCCCCGTTGACTGGTGCATGTATTCGAGTAATTCGAACGATTCCGCATCCGGCGGAGCCACGGTACCCGGTGTCCATTCCAGTGCCGACCCCGGCCCCGTCAAGCGGGCGTGAATCGTGATCTTCGTGGAATTGAGCGCGGCTATTGGCTTGTCGTCCGCGGCAGCCGGCGTCCCCTTGAGGACGGTTTTGAAGATGTTGGCCCAGTCCGGGCGAACGGTGCAGTCGAAGCCCGTGAGCCCAAGCTTGGTGGTGGAATAGTAGAGGCTGCTTGCCTTGGCCAGGAAGGTCGCGTCGGCATCGGAGAGAGCGGCCGGGGCCTTGTCCGCGGAGGCCTGAGCCGGCGGCGCGGTTGAGGGCCCATTGGCGGGTGAGGTTTGGCCCAGGCCGACTGCCGGGATGAGGAAAACAACGAGCGCAATGCCGGCGATGGAAGAGCTCGCAAAGAAAGGCGTCGCAAAACCGGGTCGGGACATGAAGGCCTGCTTTCCAAGGGTTTAGACGCTCTAGACGGCACTTGTCATCTTACTCGCAATTGGAAACATCAAGTTCGAGCCGGGATTTCCGGCAGTGGTGTAGTTTCCGGATTGGCGACAATTCAGGAGCTACCGAGACTACACACCCGAAGCCGTGCTGCACTAAGAAAAAATCAGACGTCATGATCCTCAGTCGCGAGGGGCGGAAGTACCCCGGAGCGTATATCAGGACCGATGTATGGCCGGAGAGCGGCTTAAATTCAAAGCCCCAGAATCAGGGCTTCGCGCGGAGCGCGGCAAGAGCCTGCGAGGCATCATCGGCGCGGCGGGCATCCTCGGTCGACAGGGATCGGGACTGACGCAAGATAGACCAGCGATTCAAAGCCCCTTCATACATGCCGCGGGCTGCCAATTTGTCACCCTTCACGGCAAGCGTTTCGGCGAGCGAGGCCTGCGCGCGAGCCCAATCGGAGCGAAAGATGGCGTTAGCCGAATCCGCCTGCGACAAAGCCGAGGCGATCGATTCTGCCTTGCGATAGGCGACTATTGCCGCCGTCGTGTCATGCGTGGCAAGGTACGCATTGCCGGCGACGAGCATGGACCTTCCACAATTGGCGAGCGTGTATGGATCTGACGCCGTCAAATCGCTCCGACATAGAATCGCCTCAGCCTGCTCGGCATGACGAATCGCTCCTGGCTTGTCGCCGCCAGCGAGTAGCCCTTCGGAAACTTCGCGCTCGATGACACCCACATCCGAACTGTATTGCACGCTTCCCGGCGCGTCGTGGCTGAGAGACTGCGCAAGGGAGAGGGCACTTTGATCGTGTGCGAGCCCTTGACTGGTCTGGCCTTCGGCGCGCAGAGCCGCACCCCATTCGGCTTCAAGCACAGCTCGCCGTCGACGATACAAAGCGTTTTGCGGATCGGCGTCGTGCAGTTGCTGCAAGAGCGCGGCAGCACGCATGAGATGGGGAAGAGAGCTCTTGCTGTCGAGCGGGAACTGCCCATAGCGCATCTCTGAGATTGCAAGTTCGACCATGACATTGGCGTCGCCTGGGTGTGCCGCTCCTGCTTTCTCGATCTGCGCTATGGCACCTGCCAGGTCGTTGGCCGCATCCGCGCGCCTTCCCACTGTGAACTCAGCTGTGCTCAGGGAAATCAAAGTCTCATAGCTCTCATTCACAACATCATGATCTTCAGGAAAACGCACCATGAGCTGGTCGACCAGTGCCTTCGCCTGCTGGTCGTAGCTAAGCGCATCCCGGGTCTTGCCCAGGTTTGGCCAACCAAACCCGCCATCCAGATCTGCCACTCGACGGAACGTGGTGGAAAGAGCGAGACTATTTTCGAGATCCTGCGGAGACTGAGTTGCAATTTCCTTCCGAAAGCCTATAGCGCGCTGGTATGCCGATTCCGTGGCGGACAAATCCCCGGTTGAAAACAACAGGTCTCCATACGTGGCAAAGGCACTTGCCGCTGAATCGAGAGCGGGCGGGCGTCGATCCATTTTCAAGAGCTTTTCTGCCGCGGCAACAGCTTTTGCTGCGCTCGTCAATGAGGCGGCCGGATCTCCAAGGTTGTTTTGGTACTCGTTGCCCTGCACGTTGCTTACGCGGACATACCCATCGACGATTTCGCGTTGCAGTTCCGGGGTGTCCGCCTCCCTGGAAAGACTGTCGAGGTAGGTCATCGCATCTTTCACGAGCCGCGCTTGAACGGGAGTCGCCCCCGGCAGGCGATCAATCGCATCAGCATAGTCGAACATCACTGAATGAGCCAGCTGGCGGAGTTCGTTGAAGCGCCGTTCCGCGCGGGCTCTCGCCAACGACACTTCAACCAGACCAACAACCAGAGAACAGAGCACCAGAGTTGCCGCGGCAACCATGACGCGGTAGCGCCGGATGAATTTGGCGGCTAGATAAAGTGGAGCATCGCCGCGAGCCAGCACCGGGAGCCCTTCGAGATGCCGCAGAATATCCTCAGAGAATTGATCGACCGAGGCGTAGCGCTCCCCCGGCGCTTTCCGCAGACCCCGCAGGATGATCCTGTCCAGATCGCCCTTCAATTTCGGCGCCCACATGCTTGGCCTGGGCGGCTCTTCGTCACACACCGCGGTCATAATCTGGTGGGTCGGGCGATCGGCGTCGCCATAAGGTGAGTGCCCGGTCAGCAACTCATAGAGGATCACGCCGAGTGAGTACACGTCGGATGCGGTGGTGACCGTCTCTCCACGAATTTGCTCTGGACTCGCGTAGCGCGCAGTCATCTTGAGCATCCCGGGTAGAGTGAGAGCTTCACCGGGGTCTGAAGTTGAAGGGTTGAGCACTTTGGCGATTCCGAAGTCCAGCAGCTTGGGCGTGCCATCGGCGGTAACCAGGATGTTGCCGGGCTTCAGGTCGCGATGGATCACCATGTGCTGGTGAGCATAGTGAACCGCGGAGCAGATCTGGCGGAAGAGTTGCAGGCGCTGCGCGATGTGCAGGTTGTGCTGGTTGCAGTAGTCGCAGGGCGAGATGCCCTCAACGTACTCCATGATGAGGTAAGGCGAGCCATCTGCCCGTGCGCCGCCGTCAAGCAGCCGGGCGATGTTGGGGTGCTCAAGGTTTGCCAGGATTTGCCGCTCGGCGCGAAAGTGCGCGATCAGGTCAGCAGAGTGGAAGCCGGCGTCGATCAGCTTAACTGCAACGCCCTTTTCAAATGCCTCATCGGTCCGTTCCCCGCGATAGACGGATCCCATGCCCCCCTTACCGATCACTTCGACGAGGCGGTAGTGGCCAACAATCTCGCCAATCGCCGATTTGGCCAGAGGATTCTCCATCCCCTGGTGGTGGAACGCAGAATGCTCCCAGAATCCCTCATCCATTCCTGCGGCGTCGGCCTCAAGCAGCTCCCGGAGTTCTTCTGCCATGACTGCATCGTCCCCACAGGCCTGAGCGACAAACGCCCCGCGCGCCCCCGGAGCCAATTCGGCTCCCTGCTCGAAGAGTTCGCGCAGCCTGTCCTCGCTCATGCCTCTACACCAGCCATGTTCTTCCGCAGCCATGCGCGCGCGAATCGCCAGTCGCGTTCCACCGAGGAGAGCGATAGGTTCATCACCTCGGCAATCTCCTGAAACTCAAGATCGCCAAAGAATCGGAGTTCGACTACCTGAGCGCAGCGCGGGTGGTGCTGGCCCATGCGCTCGAGTCCCTGGTCCACAGCCAGCGTGTCAAGTTGGCGATGCTCCTCAATGAGCGGCTTCTCTTCCATGAGCTCTGGATTCCGCTTGGCGGCGTTGCGGGCTCGGGCGTGGTCCACGAGAATTTGCCGCATCACCTTGGTGACGACGGAGATGAAGTGCGCCCTGCCTTGCCAATCGATCTTTCCCAACGACGGCATGCGCAAATACGCTTCGTGGACCAGAGCAGTGGCCTGCAGATAGCCTGCGTCCGATTCTGACTTGAGATGATGGGCGGCAAGGCGGCGCAGATCCTGATAGACCAGAGCGGTCACGCGATCCATGGCCTCCGGATCACCCTCCCGCCAGAGATTCAGCCACGTCGTAACGCTTTCCACTGGGCGCTTACCTTGCGCAACAGTATAGACCGCCGCTCCCCGGATTATCTCGCCGGGCTATTTCCGAAAGCTGCTCGGACGCCCTCGCCAGATAATCGGGAAAAACTTGAAGGCTGTTC
The DNA here is from genome assembly GCA_964460385.1 of uncultured Occallatibacter sp. Lineage (GTDB taxonomy): Bacteria > Acidobacteriota > Terriglobia > Terriglobales > Acidobacteriaceae > Telmatobacter. The sequence continues at coordinate 41,987 of CAYWSR010000005.1, forward strand.
GCGGTTTCTTACGCATTGTTGTGCAGGTTGCATTAGGAGAGGTCGAGAATCATGAAAAGACATCAGAGCCGTATTCTCATTTTACTTTCCCGGCGAAACCTGGCTCGAAACTCGAGTGCACCTACCCGAACTCAACAATCTGGAGGTCGTATGCGTGTCTCACCCAGTCTCCTGCTTTGTCTCGGTCTGCTCCTGGCCGGCTGTCGTGCCGCCGCCGCTTCCAATCCCCTCATCGGCACCTGGATCACAGCCGACGACCCCATACCCGCCGGCTGCAGCAGCAAAGTGGTCTTCACCGAACAGACCATGTACTTCGAGAGCCCGGCTGTACCGAATCTCATGCCCGCCAGCAAAGGCACCGTTCGCGTCACCTACGGCGGCGATCCGAACAATCCGAAACAGGTCGTGGTGCAGAACCCAGCCACCATGGTCATGGACGATTGGACTCTCAGCGACTCCAAACACGCCATCTCAGGCGCCGTTGCCCAGTGCCATTACGTGAAGCAATAGGCGTTTGGTCCGGGTTCAGAATGCTGAACCCAAGAGAAATGAATGGGTGGCGACGAGTGCCCCATGCCACCTCAACGTCTCACCCAAAAAGGAGTGTCGATCATGAATCCCTCAAAGAAGATGAGCAATGCAGTACTTTGTCTCTCTGTCCTCACGCTTCTCACCCCCATCGCCTGCAAGAGCGCCGGAGGCGCAGCCGCGGGCCCGAATGGAGCCGCAATCTCCGGCCCATTGAACATGCTGCCCGAGTACGATGCGCGTGCGCCGCGCACCTGCTCCAAGGTCACCAGTCCGCCATCTGCCGCGCAAGCGGCGGTCATGGTCCAGTGCTCCATGGAAGGCCTCTCTCCGACGGGTTTGCAGCTCTTCCAGGACGTTCAGCTTGAGATTGGCTCGCCGAGACCATTTGTCTACAATTCGGATGCCGGCCTGTCGGGAATCGATCTGAATGCCAAGGTTTATCCACTGCGTGGCAGTTACACGGGCTACTTTTGCAGCAAGTGGGGCGGAACGCTGGTGCCGATCGGGCATAACTGCGTTGTGAGCACCGTGACAAGCGCCACAGGCGCGTGCTGGAAGACATCGTTTGGCGACTGGAGCTGCAAGATGCAGGGCTTCGCACCAAACGTCGTGGCCGGCCCGGGGCCAAAGACGTTTTAGCAATATGTGGGGCAGAATTAGCCGTAAACGGTCGATGCAGGTTTCTACGTGTGCGACCAGATTCTCTGCGGAGGACTCCGGCAGCGATTGCGCCGTTGGCGTGGATCCGCTCTCCCATTCTGTTCCTTTTCACCAGGGATTTCGAATATGGAGGTCGATCGTGAATTCGTCTTCGCACTCGCGCAAATTGGCGTTCTTGAGTTTCGCTCTCAGCTTGCTCCTACTCTCCGGCGGCCCGGGCGCGAGCGGCCAGGCCAAGGAGAGAGATGGAAGCAACCTCTCGAGTCCACCGCAGATGAACGCAACCTACGCTTCGAGGGATGCGAGGCGATGCAGGAGCCTGGGCCGGCCGCCCAATCCGGGGGAGGCGTCGGTCCTGGTGCAGTGCACGATGGAAGTGGCAAACTCCATAGGCGTGAGGCTGATGCAGAACGTGCGTGTCGAAATGAGCGCACCGCGAGACTTCCAGCCTGATGCGGATGGCAGATTGCAGGATCTCGATGCGCGGGCGCCGATCATTCCGCTGATCGGCAGCGCGACATTGTACTTTTGCAACTCTGTGGCCTTCGGCCTGTACCATGCCGGTACCAACTGCTCAATAACCCCGATGCAGCAAGTTCCTGGCAGGTGTTGGAAGACGAACTTCGGCGACTGGAAGTGCAGCCTGGACGAGCCGACTGCTAATTCGCGGACCGGACAACCAGGGCCTACGACCTATTAACCAGAATGCAGGCCGAGTCTGCGGCACCCTCCGCCTGCCCCTCCGCGGAAGTCTCCGGCGTCGAATGCGCCGCCCGGTGACAAATAGTACGCGCAAGCGATGTTTTCGGAATTCTCGAACGTTTGTGAGGCTGGCGATGGCGAATTGCGATTGATAGCAGCCCAAACGCAATGTGTAGAGGTCTTCCCAAGATATTGTTTGAGTTCCGCCCGGATCGCCGGCAGTCCGGAAACTGCACCACCGCCCGAGCTCGGGCAGGAACAAGCAGCGCCGCGCGTGGTATGGTGGGTGCGGGATTTTTTACCCGGAGAATCTGGAGACTTGCCGTGAATCTTCCTTTGTCTCGTTTCGTTGCGCGTTCCTGTTCCTTTGTTGCGATCGCTGGCCTGGTCGTTTCTGCAGCCGCAGCGCAGGCTCCCGCCGACCTTTCACAAGCTTCGCCGAGCCCGCAAAATCGCGGCGCAGCCCTCGCAACAGCCTTTGCGCGCGCTAACCATTTGAAGCGGGGCATCAATGCCTCCATTTGGTTCGCTCAGCACTCGAGCGACTATTCGGCCAGCTGGACGGATAAGGAGATCACGAAGGAGGACATCGCGCTGATCGCGCAGATGGGCTTTGACAATGTCCGCCTGAGCATCGACGCCGCGCCGCTGGGGCAGTCGATGATGGGTTACGGGCGCGGACCCAACGCCGACTTCCTCAGCCGCCTTGATGTCGCCGTCGACACCATCCTCGCCGATGGCCTGGCCGTGCAGATCGATCTGCATCCCGAGGAAGACTACAAGCAGAAGATCAAAACCGACAATGCCGCCGTCGACCGGATGGTGATGCTATGGCGCAGGCTGGCCGCCCACTACGCCGGCCGCGATCCCGAGCGCGTGTTCTTCGAGATCATGAATGAGCCCGAGGTCAGCGACCCCTATCGCTGGGCCGGCATTCAGGCCCGGACGGCCGCGGCGATCCGCGAGGTTGCTCCCAACAACACCATCATCGCCACCGGGCCGAATTATTCCGATATTGTCGACCTGCTCTCGCAGCATCCGCTCCTCGATGGAAACGTGATCTACAACTTTCATTTCTACGATCCGCACGAGTTTACCCACCAGGGCGCGGGTTGGGGAGTGCCTTATTGGATTTACGAGCACGGCATTCCTTATCCCGCCACCGAGGACACGATGAAGGAGTTGTTGAAGGAAATCCCCGACCCGGCGGATCGTTACCGGCTGGAGAATTACTGGCTCGATCATTGGGATGCGCATCGCATCCGGCTGCTCATCGATGAGGCGGCCGCGTGGGGCAAAACCAACAACGTGCCTCTGATCTGCAACGAGTTTGGCGCTTATCGCCGGGTTACCGATCCCGCTTCGCGCAGTGCATGGATTCACGACGTGCGGACCGCGCTTGAAGCCGACGGAATCGGCTGGGCGATGTGGGACTTCCACAGCGGCTTCGACGTGGCGCCGAGGGACAAGGAAACAGGGAAGTCGGTGCCTGACCCGGCAACCGTGGAGGCGCTGGGGCTCAAGGGGCGATGAGCGGAACTTGCGCAGAAATACATTGAATGGTTGCGGCCGGTCGGGATAAGCTCCTTGCTGAGTGGCTGGCTCCTCCGATTCCCCCCTTCCCGCGGGAGCCAAAGGCTATGAATTCCCGGTTGGTTCCTTCTCCTGTGACTTAGGCCACGGGATAGATGCTGCAATCACGATCCATTCAATTGTGCGCGGGCTCTTCTCCGGCCCGCCGCTCGCGAGAGGAATGTTCACCATGCGCAAGTTATTCGCCGCTGTATTCTTCTGTCTGCTTTTTGCCCTTACCGCCGCCGCTGCAACTCCCTGCCCAGGGACAGTGGTCCTGCAAAATCAGTTCGCCGCAGCAAACGCCAACTGGGATACCTCCGCGGCTACCAGCTCGAAGCCGGCGCTGCAAAACGGCCAGTTTGTGGTTGCTTTTATCACACCGAACACCGCTCGCACCGTACTGTACCAGGGCGATGTTTATGGGGATATAAATCTGTGCGTCACAATCACCAACCCGGCGACGCAAGCGCCCGTCGACCAGATGGCGGGCCTGGCTTTTTGGGCCACCGACTACACGTCTTACTACGCGTTGCAGATCAATAACAACAGCGGTCAGTGGCAAGTCTCCCGTCTTGCAGGAGGCCGCTGGCTTACCCCTGCTCCGTTCCAGGCGAGCACCGCGATCAAGACCGGCGCGGGAGCGTCGAACACGCTGCAGGTACAGATGCGGGGCACAACCGCGACGATTATCATCAATGGGACCACGGTGGGAACTGTCTCGGGCACCCCGCCGACGGGTGGCGGGCAGATCGGCCTTTTTGCACAATCCGCCGTGGCGGTTGCCACCACCTGGCAGTTCAGCGACTTCTCGCTTTCAACGCCGTAGAGGCAGCCAGGCAACGAGAACAGGATGGTTCTCAAGAGAAAAACGAGAATGAGAAGTGCGAGGCCGGCGGCTTGCTATCTGGCCGCTGCCGCTGTGTTGTTCTCGACGATTGCGGCCAGGCACGCCAACGCGCAGCCTGCGCCGGACTTTCCGGCAAAAGACTGGCAGATGGTTTCGCCGGAGTCGGAAGGCTATTCCTCGAAGAGGCTTGAAGCGCTGCGCGCCTGGCTTGCCGCCGGGCCGACCACCGCCATGGTCATCGTGGTCCATGGGCACATGATCTTCAGCTATGGCGATACGGCGAAGGTGAGCAAGATTGCCTCGGTGCGCAAGAGCATCCTCTCCATGCTCTACGGAAAGTACCAGGCCGCCAAAACCATCGATCTGGACAAGACGGTAGACGAACTCGGGTTGGCTGAACCGGACAAGCCATTTCTGCCAATCGAGAAAACGGCGACGCTGTTTCAACTGCTGACCGGCCGCTCAGGAATCTACCTGCTTCCCGGCGAAGTCTCACCGGAAAAAGACCTGATCGTGGCGTCTCAACCCAGGCGAGGTTCTGAACCCCCAGGGATGTATTTCCACTACAACGATTGGGACTTTAATGCCGCGGGCACGGCGTTTGAGAAGGCCACAGGGAAGGACATCTACGATGCTTTGCAAAGCGACCTTGCCGAGCCAATCCAGATGCAGGATTTCGATCGGGCGAAGCAGGCCAAGATCACGCACCCCGGCGAGTCGCATCCGGAGTACGCCATGTACCTTTCGACGCGCGACATGGCGAGGCTGGGACTGCTGATGTTGCGGGCCGGCAACTGGAATGGGAAGCAGGTGATTCCGGAAAATTGGGTGCAGGGGTCGACCGGCGTGTGGACTCCCTTCGAGGAGATGAATCCGCCCTACCTGCGGGCTCTCGGAGCGCCGGAGCGATGGGGATTTGGCCTGATGTGGTGGGTGTGGGACGCGCACTCCTATCCCGGCGACCGGTATTTCCTGCCCTTTCAGGGAGCATACGAGGCGCGCGGGACCGCAGGCCAGTACATTACTGTGTTGCCGGCAAAAGACATGGTCCTGGTCCACAAGGTCTACATCGATGTGTACCCGCAGCCCGCAATCAACCAGGAAGAATGGGACACGATCACCAACATGGCCATCTCGGCGGCGTGTTCGGGGCCGTGCAAGTAGAGGTGGGCGCAGTGGGCGTGTCCGAGCCTTGTGGCCCTCCCCGAGCAACTAACTCCGCCACCACCGCTTATTTGCCCGTGTAGATCACGTGCCAGATGGAGCGGGAGCCGTCGTCGGAGACAAACAGCGAGCCATCGCTGGCCTGCGCGACGCCGACCGGACGTCCCCACACCTGCCCGTCCGATGTGACGAACCCGGTAAGGAAGTCTTCGTACTCGCCGGTAGCGTGGCCGCCCCGCATCGGCAGCCGGATCACTTCGTATCCTGAGCGCTGTGCGCGGTTCCACGATCCATGCTCGGCCGCGAATCCGTCTCCGCGGAAGTTAGCAGGGAATTCGGTCCCCGTGTAGAAGAGCATTTCGAGCGATGCAAAGTGCGGATTCACAAGGATGTCCGGCGTGATCACCTTGGCCTTCAGTTCAGGATGCTTGCCCGGATGGCGCGGATCGTTGATCCCTCCCGCGGGCCCGTTGTAGTAGAACCACGGCCAGCCGTAGAACCCATCCTCCTGAACATGCGTCACGTAGTCGGGAACAAGATTGTTGCCCAGCGCGTCCCGCTCGTTTGTCGAGCACCATAGCTCGCCCGTCGTCGGGTTGATCGCCTCACCCACGCAGTTGCGCAGCCCCGATGCATACACTTTGACGAACTTTCCGTCTGGGGTGAACTCCAACACGTCGGCGCGATGAAACTCCTCGGGATGCGTGTCGGAATCATCTACGTTGGAGTGCGAGCCGACCGAAGCAAACAACTTGGCGCCATCTTTTGAGAAGGCCAGATCGCGCGTCCAATGGCCGCCGCCGCGCAGCCTGCCCCCGCCGGGCAACTCGGCCAGATGCTCGGCCGGTCCAGTCGCCTTCAGGTCGCCGGACTTGTAAGGGAAGCGCACGATCCCGTCTGTGTTGCCCACGTAAAGCCACTTCGGGTTCGGCCCGGCCGGATAGAACGCGATCCCGAAGGGAAGGTTCAGCCCGGTGGCGAACTCCGCCTCGGTTTTGGCCTTGCCGTCCGCGCCCACTCCACGGAAGACCTTGATGATCCCGGGCTGACTCTCGGCGAGAAAGATGTCGCCATTCGGCGCGGTCCGGATGAGCCGCGGATTGTCGAGTCCCGTCGCATAGAGCTCCACCTTGAAACCCTTGGGCGCAATGGGCCACGCCTTTTCGGGGCGCGGCACGAGCGTGGGTCCGTTGTCCACGGATTCGTTTGGATTCGGCGACGGCAGATCTGCCACGGTCAGGTGACGCCGGATCCCCGGCGCCTCATGCGCCGCATCGGTAAAAGCGGCTTGGCCGGTGAGCACGGCCTGCCTGGGACGCTCGGCTACTTGTCCCACAAGGCAGGACACAAAGATGACGCCGCAAACTATGGCGATCGCTCTGGATGAATTCTTGCGATGAAAAAGGCGGGCGCGACGAATCATTCGACCTCCACGTCAAAGGGGTCCCGGCAAACGCCAGTCCCGGCTCGATGACGTTGTTTTTAAATGACGTTGGTCGCTGGCAACAGGCGAGCGCACCCCGGCTGGGAAAGAATGACTTTACCGGGAAAAGTGAATCCGCCTACTTGGATGCGGCTGGCGGGGACTTGGATGCGGCCGGCGCGTACTTGAATTCTGGCGGGACAACTACAGGTGCAAGTGGAGCTGCGGGTTTGTAGTCCACCTGCGGGCTATCCGATTGTGCCAGGCTCGCCAGCAGCCCGGGCGACAGCGACGCAGTCACCACAACCCGATTCTTCTTCTGGATCACTTCGGCTGTCCGCAGCAACTCTCGCAGTCCGTTGTTGGCCGGGTTGGCGGCAAGAGGTTGCGCCAGCCCCCGCCCCAGCGTCACCAGGGTGGCCATTGCGGCCGCCTGGCTGGCGGCTTCATCGGCGGACTGTGCAATCTCTTCCACCTTCACGTTCAGCGTGCCTGCCAGATTGAGCCTCGGCGTCACACTGGCGATGATTGTCGAGTCCTCTTCAAACGGCAGCTCCAGGCCAAAAACATGAATCGCCCCGCTTTCTGAAAACGGGAGCCCTACCTGCCCCACGCCCCACGCCAGCGACAGCAACGGCACGTCGCTATAGTGTTCGCGCAGCAGAGTTGAACCGGCAAAGGGCAGCGCCGCCGTTCGATGCCCGTCGATGATCGCGTGGATCTTCTCCGTGGTCGGCCAGTTTGAGACGGCCACCATGTCGTAGCCGATCTGCACAATCCGTACCGTGCGCCCCTCGGAAGGAATCGTGTAAATGGTGTGGCCGGCATACGTTTCGCGCGAAGCGGCATGGCTGTCGAGCCACCCGTTCAGCCGTTGGCCCGTCAGCCTGCCCACCAGCACCATCGAATAAGCCACCGGCCCGTTCGGCCCGTTCGGGTTCTCCATCCGGTGCAGTGCCACAGCCGCCTGATCCAGATCCCGCTCCCAGTCGATTCCCGTGGCATCCACAAACTGCTGATACTCAGGCACCCGCGCCGGAGGCTTCAGGTCTTTGAAGTGGGCCAAGGCTCGAATCGGCTTCAGGTTGATATAGATGATGCCGTCGGCCTCGGGCAGCAGGCGCGCCGCTTCCGGCGGAGCCTTGGAGCGCAGAAAGACCGCCAGGGCCAGAAGAACCAGGACCGCGGCTACAATCCAGAGCGTTCTGCGGGTGCGTCGATGCATGGGGGACCTGAGGACAAGGTATCACCCGTGGGGCAGGGCCTTGGACCTCGCAAGCGCGCCGATTCCTTCCGGGGCCATCGAGGAACAGATCCCAATCTGACGCCGGAAGCGCGAGCGATTAGCCGCCTGAATGAGCGCGCTCCTACTCCGGCACTGAGACGGTGTAGATCTTGCCGGCGCTTGCCATGTTCGAACTGCTGACAGCGCCCGGAGGGAGAATCCCGTACTCGCCCTTGCCCAGGGTCGGGTCAATGGTGACCTGGTAGAGGCGGGGCGCAAGCTTCGTTGCCTGGAAGTCGACTGAATCGCGCTTGGCGCCGCCAGAGGCATGGAATACACCGCCGGTCATCGAGCGGAACTCCCGGTTGTCGCTGTTCACGCGAAGACGAAGCAGCTGGTACTCGGTGATGGCGGTCCCATCCTGGGTGTAGACGGCAAAGACCACCGGCAATGTCGCCGTCGTCTTCGCCTTTGGGCCTTCAATGTGGCCGTTGATGTCGCCCTTCACCAGACCATTGGTGGCCAGGCTCTTCAAGACGCCGCCGGTCTTGAAGTTCACCACCTCAGGCATGAGGGAGACCCAGTTGCCCGACTTGTCCTGGATGTAAACGCCAATCTCGTCGATCCCGGGCGGAAGGCCGTTGGAAGGCGCTGGCGCCGCTGCCGCCGCCGGGGCCGCAACTCCGCTCGCCTTGGAAATCATGGCGGCGACCACCTTGTCGCTGGCGCCCGCGGTCTTGAGGGCGATCAGGCCGTCGGCCGAAGTGTCGTACTGGCCCGGCTGGGAGCTGATGGAACCGACGATGATGTCATCGGAAAGCCCGGCCTTCACCATCTTGATGACGGCGTCGTTGTTCATGGCCTGTTGGGCGGCGAGTACGGCACAGATGGTCAGGAATAAAGTGGCGAGCACGGTCTTGCGCATGGGGTCTCCTTGGTTCAATTCAGGGCGGTTGAAAGCCTAAAAGGTTGGTAAACGGAATGATCCACCGTCGACCCGGATGAAAGCAAGCACTGTTTCGACTGCTTTTACTCGGTAGCGGTTACTGTATAAATCTTGCCGCTGGCTTGCTTGTTTGAGGTGATCCTGGCGCCGGGAGCGAGAAGCCCATACTCTCCCTTGCCCTCGATGGCGGGTAGAGTGATCTGGTAGAGCCGAGGCGCCAGCTTCTCCGGCTGGAAGTCAATCTGATCCTCGTGCGCGCCCGCCTTGGTGTGCAGCAGGCCACCTTCAGCCGACAAGAATATTCGCGCATTCGCGACCGGATGCAACTCGAGGAGAACGTAATCCGTGATCTCGCCATTCACGGGCAGATAAACCGCGAAGACCAAGGGCAAAGTGATATTCGCCTGCGAATGCGAACCCTCAATCCGGCCGTTCAGATCGCTCTTGAGAATGCCCGCGGTGGCAATGTCCTGGATCCTGGACGCGCTCTGAAAGTTCACAGTCTCCGGAGTCATTCGGATCCACGCCCCGCGCCAACCTCTCAAGTAGACCCCGACATCGTTAATGCCGACCGGCAGACCGTTGGGGCCGGTAATCGGCATGGGCGCCGGCTCGCTTGCGGGTGCTGTTGCAACTTTCGGCAAAGCGGCGCGATCATGTGCGACTGCTCCTCCTGCTCCAGTGCCCTTGTCTGCCGGGGGCCCCGTTTCCGGGGACGGCGATGCTGCGCTGGCTGGCGAGGCTGTCGCTGTTGCCCGAGGCTTTTCAACAGGACGCCTCGTTCCTGGGTAAACACCCGGGCCCACCCCGGACGTTTTCCGGACGATTGCCTCAAGCACCTTTTCGCTGATCCCAGCGTTCCTCATGTGATCCAGCGCGTACATCGAAATGTCGTAGTCGCCGGGGCTCGCTTTGATGGTTGTGATGATCTGGTCATCGGAGTGCCCCGTCTTGGCCAGCTTGACGATTGCGTCATTATCGAGCGTCTGCTGGGCAGGGAGAAACGGACAAATGAGCAGGAAGGCAAAGCCGAGAAGGAGGGGTTTGCGCATGGGGGAGTGGGGGCCTTTCAAGGCAGCACATATTAGAACAGAAGTGCAACCTCCAAATCATGCCCCCAAGCAGCGCTCGAATCAAGAGGATTCTCGCGCGCGGGCGGAGGCCGGTTCGGTAGAGGTGGGCTGACCGCGCTTGCCGGAAGCCTTTTCCATTCAGGGGTGTAACGCCCATAGCTTTCGAATTTTGGTATGCAAATCGTCTTGACAGGCGCGAGGACCTTCGATGATTCTATGTTTCCGACTCAGTCCCTGATGTTGAGGCTCGTCGGCTAATTCGCTCGCCGGCCATTCCCATTTCGGGTCATTCCCAGGTCGTGCGCCGATCCTAGGCACATTCGGGATTGTACTGCCTGCAGTCCAATTGATCGCTGGACTTCCGGCTGACCGGCAAGAATCCGAAAAGCCATTCTTTGAATTGAAGCTCGTAAGTCGCTTCACTAACCTGCGCTTTGCCTCAACGCGCCAAAAGGGGACCCGGATGCTGAAAGAATTCCGCCAATTGCCTGCTCTGCGCGCCGTGCGCGGGGCCTTTCTTCCTGTCGTTGCCGCCGCATCGATACTTGCCATGGTTCCAGCGGCCACTGGAGCGCAGAGCCTTGCGGATAAGTTGAAGGCGCTGGGGCAGAAGCCTGGGCAGCCAGCGGCCAAGCCGGGACAGGCGGCGAAACCGGGGCAAGCGGCGCCGCCAGACAATGGCACCGCCCCCTTTACGCCACCGGCTGGCACTAACATCCAGTCGACAGTGGTTGGGCCTTATAGCCAGGGCACACAATTTATCGTCAGCCCGCAGGGCGTGCACGTTGCGACGCTGACCAACAGTGGCAGCCGCTGGGTAATCAACTATGACGGAGTTGAAGGGCCAAAGTTCGACCGGGTATATGGGCAGGGGGCGCAGACGGCAGGAGTGAAGTACAGCCCCGACGGCAGCCACTACGCTTATTGCGCGCTCTCAGGAAGCGATTATGTCGTGATGGCCGATGGAAGGGAGGTTTTCCGCGACAATAAGACCGGCGTGCAAAACATGATTACCGACATGAGCTGCGCGAACCTCGGCTGGTCGGCAAACAGCAAGCATGTTTATTTCACTTCTTCCATAAAAGCCACTTCCAGCATGGACGCTCCGCGTTTTGTGTGGGATGGTCAGGCGAGCCCGGTGGGTGCGGACGGCGACTATCGGGATTTTGGATTCAGCCCCGACGGCAATCACTTTGCATACGCATGGATTAACCCCAGCGACCCGTCCGGCCCGCAAAAACTGATCGTCGACGGGAAGCCGGTCGCCTACTTCGCGACCAATCCGCAATGGAGTCCGGACAGCGCGCATCTTTACACAACGCAGCGCATCTCCCGGCCGAAGGCGGTAGTCAACATTCTGTTCGATGGCAAGGTCGTGATGAGCGGCGACGACATCCGGCTGTACATGCCGCCCACCGGCAACCTGGGAATTGCCAGAGTGGGGATAAGCGCCGGAGTCCCCAATCCTACCCAATTTCTTGTGATTGGCGGCAAACAAGTGCCGGGAAGCAATCCCGGGAGGAATGGCGTCGGTGACATCGTGTTCAGCGCGGATGGAAAACACTACGCATCTATGCTTGTCGACGCCCAGGGGCACCAGTCCGTTTTCGCTGACGGCAAACGGGGCCAGACCTACTCGCGGATCGACCCATTCGTGATGCCAACACAAATCGGCACCGGCCCCTCAAAGCAGGTTGCATTTACTGGTGACGGCAAAGTTGTTTACGTGGGAGATAATGCAGCGGGTGGTCAGTTCCTGGTGATCGGCGATCAGGAAGCGAACGCAATCAACATGTTGGGCCTAGTTTCCATCGCCCCGGTCGGAAGCCACGTACTGGCAACCGGAGGTAGCCAGGTTGCGGTGGACGGCAAGTTGATCACCCTGTCGGTGCCGGGCCAGGTCTATGACCCGATGATGGGATCTGACGGCTCTCACTACGGTTTTGCGGTGCGCGCGCGTGGGGCAATTTTTGTTTACTATGACGGCGTGGCGCAGACGCAATATGGCGCTATTGAAGCGAACCAGACGATCTTCGTATTGAGCCCCGACGGCCAGCACATTGCCTATTTTTGCCAGTCGCCAAACCCCGCCGGTGGAGGCGATACAGGCGTTTGCCTGGACGGGAAGTACAACTCCCAGGGGCCATCGGGCGGCTCGCTTGAAAATCTAACCTTCAGTGCCGACAGCAATCATCTCTATTGGACCAGGCGCGTCGGCAGAAGTATCCGCATGTACGCCGATGGAAAGCCCGTTTTGGACGCCGGCATGCCCTCGGTGGGGGGATTCCCCAAAGAGACCTGGCAGACCGATGGCAAGGGCGGAATGCTGATTCTCGTGCAGGACGGCACTTCGTTTAAGCGGGTTTCCATTACGCCTTCACCCGGCACGAGTCTGGCGACGATGGGCGGGAATTAGGATCTCTATCGGCCGGCTTTCGGGCAAGCGATGCGCCGCAGTCTGGCCGCCGCTCGAAGGCCCCCGCTGCAGCGTCGCAGGCAGGGTTCTGTGCGTTTGCTCCACCGGTTCCGGTGTGCTAACCTTGTTGTCTATGCCGTTGTGCGTGCGGAGCGGAAGTGTGTCCGCGCCCATCCCGGCATGGACCAGGGTTTTCGGGCGTCCGGGGTGGTTTTTCCGGGTGGGTTCCGAGTGGATTGGGCTGGCGTAGCTCAGCTGGTAGAGCATCTGATTTGTAATCAGAGGG